>NZ_JBSFCF010000067.1:0-30404 GCF_053593335.1 Streptomyces sp. NPDC002324 | reverse complement strand
GGGGCACGGGCGCGTCCGGGCCGGGCCTGGGCGGCCCCGCCCTGCCCGGGAGGGCCCCCGGGGCCGGGGGGCCTCAACGGGGGGGGGGGCCGCCCCGCCCGCCCCCGCCCCCCCCTCATGGCGCTTGCGGGTCGGAGACCCGGCGGCCTCAGAACTCGACGCAGCTCACGCTGTTGTCGCCGATGTCGTTGTTGCTGAAGTCCGCGTCCGCGCTGTTCGCGGCGGCGCGGTAGTGCTCGCCGGTCTTGCCCGCGCCCTGCCACAGCCAGACGGACGAGTCACGGCCGTTGGACATGGAGCTGGCCTGGTTGTCCATGCTGACGTTGGTGCCGGCCCACTTGTTGTTGGACAGGTTGCAGTCCGTACCGCTGAACGAGGCCTTGCGTCCGCCGAAGTCGTCGTGCTCGAAGAGGGTGATGGACCCGGCCCGGATCTGGGCCTCCGCGCCCGCGGTCGTGGCCGCGGTGGCTGCGGGGGAGACGGCGATCAGGCCGGCTCCGAGACCGAGGGTGGCGACCGCGATGGCGATCTTGCGCATCTCTGTATTCCTCCGTTGCCGCTTGCCGGTCGGCGGTCGCCGACCGGTTTGCCGTGCGAGGACGATCCTTGCGAACGGGGGTCAGGAAGTCGTTGGCGATGCGTGCGCAACGGTTGGATACGCGTGCGTCGGGTGGTGCGCGGGTGGCGCGGGGCTCGTATTCGGATCCGTACAGGCCTTCCGGTATTCGCTCGGCGCGATGTCGTACGCGGCCCGGAAGAGGCGGCTGAAGTGCGCGGCGTCCGCGAATCCCCAGCGGGTCGCGATGGTCTGGATCGGCGTGCCCCGCTGCCCCGCGTCGGCCAGGTCGTGGCGGCAGCCCTCCAGTCGGCGGTGCCGTATCCAGGCGGCGACCGTCAGGCCCTGCTCGTGGAAGAGCTGGTGCAGATGGCGCAGGGAGATCCGGTGCGCGTCGGCCACTTCGCGCGGATTGAGTCCGGGGTCGCCCAGGTGGCGCAGGATGTGGGTGTGGATGCGGTTCTGCAGGGCCAGCCGCTCCGGGTCGACGGCGCGATCCGCCCCGGGCCGGGCCTCGGGTCCGGCGCCCGCGCCGGGGGCCGGGCCGTCCGACCTGGCCAGGAGCGCCCCCATGAGGTCCACCGTGACGGCGGCGACGCGCGAACGGTCGGCCGGACTCCAGCTCCCGGCCTGCCGTACGACGTCGTGGAGGTGGCGGGAGAGCATCGACACCATGGCCTCGGCCCGGGCGAAACGGGTGAGGAGCCACTGTTCGGCGCCCTCGGCCCGCACCGGTATCAGCTTCGCCGGCACGAGGGCGGTGAGCACCGACACCCGGCCGGTACCGGCCCAGACACCGCCGCCCTGGGACGGCTCGGGCGCGGTCATGCGTACGGTGAACGGGCGGGCCGTGTCGCAGAACGTGAGGTCGCCCGGGGCCAGCGCGACGGTCCGTCCACCGTCGGCGGCGACGGTGACATGGCCCGTCCGGTTGAGCATCAGCGCGTAGCGTCGCGGACCGGGTCCGGCCGCCCGGGGCCGGCGGGTGGTGCGGCGGGCCTCCAGCGGTGGTGACGTGGTGGTCGCGACCCGTACGATCCCGAGGTCCACCAGGCGCAGGCTGGCACGGAAGTCGGCCGCGTACGGTGTGCGCACCTCCAGGGGCGCGAGGGCCTGGGCGACTCGGTTGCGCCAGGCGGTCAGCCGCTCGGCTCGCGGGAGCAGGGTGGTGTGCAGGTCGGCAGGGCCGGTCGGGCCCTCTGTCTCGATCAAGACGATCTCCCCGTGGCGATGGTCGGGCCCGGATGGTCAGTCCGGGCTGTGACTGCCGTGACCGTACGCGGCCACAGCGATCCCACAGGTGATCAAAGCATTGCGTATCGAGCCCCGTCCATGGCGCTCGATCGCGAGGAAGAGGCGGCCGGCCGCCTTGGGAAGCAAGTCTCGGAACGCGTTGGACGTGCACGGAAGCGCCCCTTCCGTCCGTATGGTCGGAAGGGGCGCCTCGTGCCTCGGGGGTCGGTCCGCGCGGGTCGGTCCGCGCGGGTCAGCTCACTCGGGTCAGCTCACTCGGTTCAGTCGACTCGGGTCAGCTCACTCGGTGCAGTCGACTCGCGTCAGCTCACTCGGGTCAGCTTGGTGAGGAAGCCGGGCTCGGTGAGGGTTTCCTGGAGGGCGACCGGCACCTCCACGCCGTCGCCGGTGCCGTTGCCGACGATCAGTGAGCCGACCTCGGTGCCCGGCTTCGCCTCGTGCGGGAGGGTGGCGCTGGCGTCGAGTTCGAGCTTGACGGTCTTGCCGGCCCAGCCGACCGCCGAGACGTTCTTCGTGACCACGACCGGGGTCCGGCCGCCGAGCCCGTCGTCGACGTATCCGACGACGTCGCCCTTCTTCAGGATCGTGTCGGAGGTCAGCGCGTCCTGGGCGGCGAGCATCGCCGTCTTGCTGACCGCGTTGACCGTGTCGATGATCGGCGGGGTGTGCTGGCCGAGGACCGCGCCGACGACGATCGCCGTCTCACCGCCGACCTCCTGCGTGGCGGCGAAGAGGAGGTTGCCGCCGGCCGCCGTGGTGGAGCCCGTCTTGATGCCGATGGCGTTGTCGTACGGGACGAGCCGGTTGTAGTTGCTCCAGGGCTGGCCCGAGGGGTCCTTCCAGGAGGGCAGCCTGGTGATGTCGGTGAGGGCCTTCATCTTCACCAGCTCGTTGCCGAGCTTGACCTGGTCCTCGGCGGTGGAGACGGTCGTCTCCTTCAGCCCGGACGGGTCGGTGTACTTCGTGTTCTTCATCCCGAGGTCCTTGGCGGCGGCGTTCATCTTCTTGACGAACTCCTCCTCGGAACCGTTGCTGTCCCAACGGGCGAGCAGCCGCGCGATGTTGTTCGCGGAAGGAATCATGATGGCCGCGATCGCGTCGTACTGGGAGAGCTCGTCGCCCTCCTTGACGGTGTTGAGCGTGGACTCGCCGTCCTTGTCGTAGCCGCCCTCGGTCTCCGCCTTCGCGTCGACCGGGATCTTCGCGCCCTTCTCGCCGGCCTTCATCGGGTGTTCCTTGAGGATGACGTAGGCGGTCATCGCCTTGGCGACGGAGCCGATGGCCACGGGCTTCTGCTCGCCGAAGCTGTCCATCGTGCCGATGCCGTTGACGTCCATCCAGCCCTGGCCCTCGGCGGGCCAGGGCAGGGAGATCTTGCCGCCCTTGAACGCGTACGACTCGTCGGCGGTCAGGGCGAGGGTGGGCGCCGGGAGCGGGCGCAGGGACTGTGCGACCGCGAACACGATCACCAGCAGGATGGCCAGGGGGGTCCAGATCTTGACCCGGCGGATGAACGTCCGCACGGGGGTCTGGCGCGGCGGTGGGGTGTTCGTCAGTTCGGCCAGCAGGTCGAGCGGCGGCTTCGGCGGCAGCGGCTGCTGCGTCGTCCGCTCCGGGCCCACCTGGGGGATGGTCCGCGTCGCCTCCGCCGGGGTGATGGCGGAGCTGTCCGGGGTCGCGGCCGGGGGCCTCGGCGGGGCGTGCTCGTCCAGCGGCTTCAGGGCGACGAATTTGCTGGTGCGTTCGGATGCGGGCGGGGGGGTCGGGGGGGTCGTGCTGCCGGGCTCGGCGTCGGCATCGGCCTTCGCCCTGCCGGCGGGGCCGGGCCCGGTGTCGCCCTCCGCCTTGTCGGCGACGTCGGGCCTGGCGTCGGACTTGGCTCCGTCGGCGACGTCGGGCCTGGCGTCGGCCACGGCCTCGTCGGCGACGTCGGGCCTGGCGTCGGCCACGGCCTCGTCGGCGACGTCGGGCCTGGCGTCGGACTTGGCTCCGTCGGTGGCCTCGGCGCTGTCGGCGCCCGTGGACCTGACGGCGTCCTCGGGCTGGTCGGCGGGCTCGGTGGCCTTGGTGGCGGCGCCGCCCAGCTTGAGCATGGTGGTGGGGTGGTCCACGGCGGGCGGCCGGGGGGCCCGGAAGATGGCGGTCGGCTGATCCACAGCCCGCCCCGCCTCGGCTCCGCCATCGCCCTTTGACGTCCCACCCGGGGATCGGGGGCTCTTGGTGGCAGCGTCGGCCTTGGCCTCTGCGCCGGCCTCGCTGCCGGTGTCGGCGTCGGCGTCCGTACCGGCGGCGGCCTCGGAGTCGGTCTCCTCGCCCGCCCGAGCCGCGGGCAGCCGAGCCGCTGAGGTGGTGGGGGTGGGCGCAGCGGCACCGCTCTCGTGCCGGTCGGCGTCGTCGTCCCCGGCTGACGGGGCCGTGTCGGCGGACTCGGTCCTGTCCGTGCCCTGGCCGCCTTCGTCAGCCCCGGTGACAGGCTTGCTGCCCGAGGTCTCCTCCTGGCGCTGGTCCAGCGCGGCGTCCTGGCTCTCCTCGGCGGCGTCCGTCGCCCCAGCCCCCGGCTTGCCGCCCGAGGCCCTCTCCGCGCTCTGGCCGTGGCCGTCCGGGCCCGTCACCGCGTCACTGGTTGTGCCTTCACCGTCGCCGGAGTCGGTGTCCGCCGATGCGTCGCCGGCGTCCGCGTCCGGGACGGCGGGCGGCGAGTCGGTATCCGAGGCCGCGTCATCCGTATCGGCTTCCGAAAGCTCCGCGTCCGAGCCGTCGTCAGACGCATCGGCGTCCGAGCCGCCCGCCTCCGGGCCGCCCGCACCCGAACCGGCATCCGAACCGGCATCCGCACCAGCCCCGTCCGAGCCGTCGGCGCCGGCGACGGCGCCCCTACCGGCCTCCGGCCCGTCCGTCTCCGCTTCGGCGCCCCCGACGGCCCCCCGCCCGGCAGACTCCTCCGAATCCGAATCCGAATCCGAACTCGCGCCAGAACCCGAACCCGCACCCGCCCCAGAGCCGGCACCGGCACCGGCACCATCCAGATCGGCACCCTCCGCCCCCAGCAAGGCCCGGCGGGAGAACACCGCTGTCGCCTGGTCGGGCTTCGGGGCGGGGTCCCGGGACATCGCGAGGCGTGGGTCCAGGGATGACTTCGCGGGGCCGGGGGTGTCGCGGAGCGGTGGCTCGTTCCCCGATGTCGACTCCGTCGACGACTCGTACCGCTGCGACCTGTCGGGGGACGTGCCCGCCACCGATGCCTCCTCCCGCGCGCCGCCCGTCCTAGGAGCACGCGCCCAACCGAACCGTGATTCCGTGAAATCCCGCCGCCCGGACACTAGTCACCGGCGCACCGCCGCGCCTCGCCGCTGTCCGAACCATGTACCAGTGTCCTGTGTGCGGGCTTAACCCCTGCGGTAGACGAGAACGACATACCTATCGGTTCCACTACATTTCGGTCACGCACTCTCGACAGACCAATGTGAGAGGGGTCACCCTGTCTGTCATCCACGCGGGGAGGCATGGATGGGCAGGAGCCGCAGAACGATTCCGGAGGAGCTTCTGCTGCTGGCGTTGGACCCGGCCACGGGTACCACCGCACAGCCGCAGTCGCTCGACCTTGGTCTGGCCGGAGCGCAGCTAGTGGAGCTGGCGCTGGCCGGACGGATAGCCCCAGACGGGGATCGTATCGCCGTGGTGTCCCCACGGCCGACTGGAGATCCGACTCTGGACTGCGCGTTGGAGTTGCTGCGAAGGCGTGGCGCTCCCGTACGGGCGGTCCATTGGATCGGCGGGCCGCGTCTCGGGCTCCGCCAGATCTATCTCTCGCATCTGGAGCGGTGCGGCATGGTGCATGCCGTGGCGGGCCAGATGTGCGGAGTGCTGCCGACCACTCGCTACCAGGCGAGTCAGACCGAGATCAGCCGGGAGATCCGAGCCCGGCTGGACTCCGCGATCCGCACCGGCGTCCCGCCGGACCCGCGGACCGCGGCGCTCGCCGCGCTGGCGCACGCGGTCGGCCTCGGCAAGCACCTGTATCCGGGGAACGAGGGACGCTCGTCCCGCTCCCGGCTGCGGGACCTGATCCGACACGACCCCATGGGTGGCCTGGTGGCCCACGCCGTCATGGACGTGCAGAACGGCGTGGCCGCACAGCCGCGCCGCAGCCCGGCACCGACCGGCCGTCAGGCCGCCCCCGGCGCCAGGCCACCCGCACCGGAACCCGCGCGCGGTGTTCCGATGCAGCCACGCCGCGGCTCGATGGCCCGCGTAGTGGCGCACTGAGAGACACGCTCAGCACCGCAGGACCAGTAGCACGAAGAGCACCAGGAACACCAGGAACACCTGAAGCGCGCGAGGAGTTCGGCGCAGGCGCCGAGGCACCGGGGTGCGCGTGGGAGCAGGACCCCGGAGCCGCGGGTCCCGACCCCACCGCACCACGTGCGGCACGCGCGCCCAGGGACCCAGGACCCGGTTCGGGAGCCGCAGGTTCGCGCGGGGCGTGTGGGGCCGTAGTACGCCCCCACACGCCCCGCGCGACCGCATGCCCGCGCCCGGAACGCAGGCGGCCGCATGCCCGCACCCGGACCGCAGGCGGCCGCGGGCAGGCGACCGCGTCCGTGTCGCCGCCATGCCGGGCCGCGAGTGACGTCCAGGCCGTGCCCCGTGCGCGTCCATCCGGCGGAGATCCCTCCACGGCGGAAAAACACCGGCGCGAACGGCGCGTACGCAGCGCATATCCGCTGTTTTCCAGCGGTACTCGGCACCTTGGTGGCAATCTGCTCAACAGCAGATACGCAAAGTAGAGGCACGCAGCCGGAGGTGCACGTCCCGTGGCGTCCAATGTCAATCCCACCGTCAGGCGACGCCGGTTGGGCCAGGAGCTGCGCAGGCTCCGCGAGCTCAAGGGCATGACCGCCGAGGAGGTCGCCGAGCGGCTGCTGGTCTCCCAGTCGAAGATCAGCCGCCTGGAGAACGGCCGCCGCAGCATCAGCCAGCGTGACGTCCGCGACCTCTGCGGAGTCTACGAGGTCGAGGACCAGCGGGTCGTCGACTCCCTGATGCAGATGGCCAAGGACTCCCGCCAGCAGGGCTGGTGGCACGCCTTCGGCGACGTTCCGTACAGCGTCTACATCGGTCTGGAGACCGACGCGGCCAGCCTGCGCGTGTACGACCCCCAGGTCGTTCCCGGGCTGCTGCAGACCCGGCCGTACGCGGAGGCGCTCATCGCGGGCGCGCTGCCCGAGACGACGCCCGCCGACATCGACAAGCGGGTCCAGGTACGGCTGAGGCGACAGGAACGTATCTCCGCGCCGGAGAGCCCCCTGCGGCTGTGGACGGTCCTCGACGAGTCCGCACTGCGCCGGGTCGTGGGCAGCCCCTCCCTCATGCGCGAGCAGCTGGAGCATCTGGTCGAGCAGTCCCAACTCCCGCACGTCACCGTCCAGGTGATCCCCTTCGACATGGGCGCGCACCCCGGTCTGAACGGGCAGTACGCGATCCTGGAGTTCCCGGACGCGTCGGATTCCAGCGTGGTCTACATCGAGGGTGTCACCAGCGATCTGTACCTGGAGAAGCCGGCCGACGTCCAGAAGTACAGCGTCATGTACGAACACCTGCGGGCCCAGGCCCTGAACGTGGATCAGTCCCGCCAGCTCATCGCGAACATCGCGAAGGACTACGCACAACTCCGGCCCAACTGAACGGCCTTGAACGGCCCCTGAAGGGCCTCTGAATGGCCCCCTGAAGGGCCTCTGAAGGGCCCCTCCAGGCCTGGTGGGACTGAAGGGGCCGGAAGATACACCCTCGACACACTCGGAGGGAAGACCCCCATGGAATATGCCACCCACCCGAGTGAATAGTCGCTTCGTCAGCCGATGTTGGCGAGTAGCGTCGATCACGCCAAGGAAAGCAACGACCTTGGCGCAAACCGAACCGTGGGCTCCGGCAACGGTCAGCACCATTCCACGGTTCGGCGACAGCAACTCAGCGACCAACCGGCAAGCGGAGCAGAAATGGCAATTCAGCAAGGCGCCCAGAACTCGTGGGTCAAGTCGTCCTACTCCACGGGCAACGGCGCGTGCGTCGAGGTCAAGTCCCCCGTCGTCTCGGCCCTGTCCGTGCGCGACTCCAAGGTCACCGACGGTCCGACGCTGGCGTTCCCCGCCGACTCGTGGAGCGCGTTCGTGGCCGAGGTCGGCCGGGGAGCCTTCGACCTCGCGTGACCATGGTTCACCACGACCGTCACCATCCCCCTCACCCCAACTTCACACACACCCACTGACAGAGCCCTCTCGACCGGCCCGCCGTCCTGGCCGAGGGGGCTCGGCCTTGCCCGCGTCCCACCGCCGGATCCGGCGCGCGAACACGCGGGGCACCCGGGATCACCGAGGGATCATCCCGGGATCACCGCAGCCGGTCCACGTACCGGTCCGTCCCCGGCACCGTGGGCACGAACGGGGCCAGCAACTCCTGCCGCCCCAGCCCCGATTCGGTGACCGCCTCCGCCAGACCGCCGAAGTACGCCTCCCAGCGGTCGCGCGGATCGGCCTCCAGGAACCACAGCAGGGTCAGGCGGGTGTCGACGCCCTCGACCTGCTTCACGTACGACATCCGGTCCAGGGGCAGCGGGGTGGGCCGGAAGACGGTGACCATGGCGGCCGGCGACCCGGCGAGCCGCTTGGGCAGGTGCCGGGCCCGCAGCCACTCCAGCAACTCTCCCCGCCCCTCGGGCCCTTCGGCGTCGATCACCTGGAGCACGAGGCCCGCGTACGGATGGTCGAGGGCGTGGAAGTCGCGGGGTCCGGCGGCTCCGTCGCGGTAGACGGTCACCTCGTGGTCCTGGAAGGCCGTGAAGACATGCGTACGGTCCTGGTAGACGCGTGCGTCGCGATTCAGCCGCCTGTTGATGGCGACGGTCCACCTCATGTGGTCGTCGTAGCGGCCGTCGGTGATCCAGTAGGTGGAGAGATAGCAGCCGGCGGTGACCGGCTGGGCGATCGCCGACTTCTCGGGCGTACGCAGGAGCTGGAGGTCGCGGGTGGCCACCCAGCGGCGGCCCGAGAACATCCAGGGCATGGCCATCGCGCCCGCGTAGTAGTGGTCGTCCTCGTACCAGCGGTTGTACGCGTACTCGTGGCCCGGGTGCGGCTCGACCATGGTGATCAGGGCGTGGCCGGGGCGGACGCCGTAGGGGCCGACGGCGGCCAGTTCGGCGTACGTGGCGCTGTGGGTGTCCTCGCGCGGGAGCCGGCCGTCGTCCGCGCGCCGGCCCTCGCCCGTGCGCTCGCGCTCGCTCATGTGCTTCCCCTTCCGTCCCTCTGCGGTCGCCCATACTCTGACGCTCCGTCAGATAATGCGCCAGAGCCGGGAGGTCTTCGATGTCACTGCTCACCGGAAAGACGGTCGTCGTCTCGGGAGTCGGGGCCGGACTGGGTCAGCGGGTCGCCGCGGCGGTCGTCCGCGACGGCGGGAACGCCGTGCTGGGGGCGCGCACGGAGGCGAATCTCGCCAAGGCCGCGGCGGAGGTGGACCCGGACGGCACGCACACGGCGTACCGGGCGACCGACATCACCGACGAGGCGCAGTGCGCGGCGCTCGCGGCGCTCGCGCGGGAGCGGTTCGGGGGTGTGCACGCGGTGGTGCACGTGGCGGCCTGGGACAGCTACTTCGGAGGCCTGGAGGACGCCGACTTCACCACCTGGCAGGCGGTCCTCGACGTGAACCTGCTGGGCACCCTGCGGATGACCCGGGCCTGCCTGCCGGGTCTGAAGGCGGCGGGCGGCGGGTCGGTCGTCATCATCGGCACGCAGTCGGCGGTGGCCGCGCCCTCACAGGTGCGGCAGGCGGCGTACGCGGCGTCCAAGGGGGCGCTGACGAGCGCGATGTACTCGCTGGCGCGGGAGCTGGGGCCGCATCGGATTCGGGTCAACACGGTGCTGCCGGGCTGGATGTGGGGGCCACCCGTGGAGGCGTACGTGCGGTTCTCGGCGCACACCGAGGGGGTGTCCGAGGCGGAGGTGCTGGCGCGACTCACGGAGCGGATGGCGCTGCCGGAGCTGGCCACGGACGGGGACGTCGCGGACGCGGCGGTCTTCCTGGCCTCGGACCGCGCGCGGGCGATCACCGGCCAGTCGCTGCTCGTCAACGCCGGGGAACTGATGCGCTGACCTGCTCGCGCCGGGCCCTCACGAGGGAAGAGGGGTGATCTTTTTCGGCCACTCGATGTTCACATACATGGACCGAGGTCATCGCTCGGAACTTTTTTACTCCCTCTTGACCTGCCCCTTCCTTGCCGTGGCCATGCCACCGAACCCAGAGTTCACATGCCTGACCCTGGCGGCGGACCCTGGAAGGGGGCCCATGAATAGTCTCGACTGGGCCGTGCTCATCGGCTACTTCGGTGTGATGGTCGCGATCGGCGTCTGGTCGCACAAGCGTGTGGACAACGTCAGCGACTTCTTCACGGCCGGCGGCAAGATGCCCTGGTGGCTCTCCGGCATCTCGCACCACATGTCGGGCTACAGCGCGGTGATGTTCACCGGCTATGCCGGCATCGCCTACACCTACGGTGTCACGTCCTTCGTGACCTGGTCGTTCCCCATCGCCCTCGGCATCGCCATCGGCTCCAAGCTGTTCGCGCCGCGCATCAACCGGCTGCGCTCTCGGCTGCACGTGGCATCGCCGCTCGAATACCTGAAAAACCGTTACAACCTGGGCACCCAGCAGGCGTTGGCGTGGTCCGGCATGCTGCTGAAGATCGTGGACGTCGGCGCGAAGTGGGCCGCGATCGCGACCCTGCTGTCCGTCTTCACCGGCGTCTCCCTGAACCAGGGAATCCTGATCACGGGCTCGATCACGGCCGTCTACTGCACGATCGGCGGTCTGTGGGCCGACGCGCTGACGGAGCTGGGTCAGTTCGTCATCCAACTGCTCGCCGGTATCGCGATGTTCATCGCGGTGTTCGCCAAACTCGGGGACTACGGCGGGTTCTTCGGGGTCTGGGACCGCCCGGAGCTGAAGGGCCACGCCGAGCCGCTGGTCGGCCCGTACGGCACGGTCTTCCTGCTCGCCTTCCTCTTCATCAAGCTCTTCGAGTACAACGGCGGCATGCTCAACCAGGCCCAGCGCTACATGGCCACGGCGACCCCGCACGAGGCCGAGCGCTCCGCCCGGCTGTCGGCGGTGCTGTGGCTGGTCTGGCCGCTGGTGCTGTTCTTCCCGATGTGGATGTCGCCGCTGCTGGTGAAGTCGGAGTCGGGCAACGGTTCGGACACCTACGCCCTGATGACCGAGCAGCTGCTGCCGCACGGTCTGCTGGGCCTCGTCATCGTCGGCTTCTTCTCCCACACGATGGCCATGTGCTCGTCCGACGCGAACGCGATCGCGGCCGTCTTCACCCGGGACTGCGCCCCGGTGATCTGGCGCCGGGCGCGGACGTGGAGCGAGGGGCAGGGGCTGCGGGTCGCCCGGATCACGACGGTGGTGTTCCTCGGCCTGCCGATGGCGGCGGCCACGCAGGTCAACTCGCCCGCCTTCAAGGACATCATCACCGTCGTCATCAAGTGGGTCGCCGGGCTCATGGGCCCGATGGCCATCCCGATGATGCTCGGCCTGCTGCGGCCCTTCCGCCGCTCCGGCCCGACGGCGGCGCTCACGAGCTGGGCGTGCGGCCTGTTCGCCTTCTGGCTGGTGAACTACCCGATCAACTGGAACATCGACGGCGGCGTGCCCCTGCAGTACCAGGTGTCCATCCCGCTGGCCGTGTCGCTCGTGCTGTACATCGTCATCGGCTTCATCAAGCCGGAGGACACCCCCGAGCGGCTCGCCCTCATCGAGATCATCAACACGGACGGCGACGGGGACGGCAAGGGCGGGGCCGGCGCGGCGGCGGTACCGGCTCAGGGGAAGGACGCGTCCAGCCCCAGCGGGGTCTGAGAGCCTCGCGTACGGGGGGTCGTGTGGGGCCGTAAGGCTGTGAGGCCGCAGGGCCGTGAGACTGCGGGGGCCGCGCCCGGGAGGGATTCCGGGCGCGGCCCTCACGGCTGCCGCAGGTGGGCCGCGATCGTGCGGGCGCAGGTCAGGGACTCGGTGTGGGTGGTGTCGACCTCCACGTCGTAGCGCACGCCCTCGTGGACGAGGTCCGCCTGGGCCTTGGCCATTCCCGGCACCCGGTCGCCCCGGGCGATCTCGCGGGCCGCGGCGACGGCGCTGTCGCAGCGGACGCCGGCCCAGAGCACGTCGACGCCGTGCGGGTCGAGAAGCCTCTGCCAGCGCTGCTGGGAGGCCGCTCCGCCGAGGAAGACGTCGTCGACGATGACGCGGGCCCCCGCGCGCACCATGGCCACGACGCCCCGGGCCCAGGCCTGCTCCAGTGCGCGGAAGTCCGCCCCGATGCCGACCTCGCCGTCGGGTGAGATCGCGATGCCGCCCTCCGTCGTCTGCATCCGCGCGGGCATGGCCTCGATGAGCGAGTCGACCCCGAACGCCAGCCACGGGTCCGGCAGTTCGGCCTGCAGACACCGCACGATCTCCGACTTGCCCGCGCTGGAACCGCCGTTGAGGATGATCATCCGAGTGGTCATCGGGCCACGGTAGGCGCTCACGCTCCGGGCGTGAAACCCGTTTCCGGGGAGGCGGGCCGCCCCTTCGAGGGCGTGCCGCCGCCCGGCGGGCGCGCCAGGAACACGTCCACCGGGTCCTCGGTGTCCAGGCGGAAGCCGTGACGTTCGTAGAGGCGGCGGGCGGGGCTGCCCCGCAGGACGTTCAGGCGGACCGGGAGGCCGGTGCGGTCGGCGCGGGCGAGGAGGGTGTGGAGCACGGCTGTGCCGATTCCGGTGCCCTGGAGGTGGGGGGCCAGATAGAAGTGCTCCAGCCAGTGGGCGTCGGCGGCCGGGCGCAGGGCCACGCAGCCGGCGACGGCGCCGTCGGCCTCGATGACCCAGGTGTGGGCCGATTCGAAAGAGTCGCGGAAGCGCCGGCGGACGCGGTCGGGGTCGTAGCGGCCGAGGCGTTCGAGGTCGGGGCGCATGACCACGGCGCGCAGCTCGGCGAGGGGCCCGACGTCCGTCGGCAGGGCCGGGCGCATGTTCCAGTCAGCCATGATCGGCACGGTATCCGCGCCGCGTCAGGCGCGTGGGTAGCGGGTCAGCCAGCCCGGTACCGCGCCGCCCGGGGCGTGCAGGGCCGGGCCCTGGGTCATTTCGAGGGCGAAGTCGTCGGCGAGGACGAGGATCGTGGGGCGGCCCTCCAGTTCGGCGAGCCAGGCGGGGGGCAGGGCGGTCTCGCCGTGGAGGGCGCCGAGGAGACCGCCCGTCAGGGCGCCGGCCGCCCCCGAGGGGCCGCCGTGGTTGACGGAGAGGCACAGGCCGTGGCGGACGTCCTCGCCGACGAGCGCGCAGTACACGGCGACGGCCAGCAGACCCGCCGCCGCGCCGTCACCGGCGAGGCGTTCGACCAGGGCGGGGGACGGCGCACCCTGGCGGACGGCGGCGACGGCCTGCTGGAGGGCGTCGGCGACGGGCTGGTGGCCGGGGCGGGCGGCCAGCAGGACCAGGGTCTTCTGGACGGCGGCGTCGAGGCTCTCGCCACGCGCCAGGGCGTGGACGATGACGGCGTAGGAGCCGGCGGACAGATAGGCGGTGGGGTCGCCGTGGGTCTGGGCCGCGCACTCGACGGCCAGCTGGAAGACCAACTGCGGTTCCCAGCCGACGAGCAGGCCGAACGGGGCGGAGCGGGCGGCGGCCTCGGCACCGCACGCGCCCGGGTTCTTGGGGGCGTCGAGCGTGCCCATGGTCCCGTCGGCGAAGCCGAGGAGGCAGATGAGGGAAGGGTCGCGGCGGGCGTAGAGCCACTCCTCGCGGGCGAGCCAGCCGTCGTCCTTGCGGCGTTCGTCGGGGCCCCAGTCGCGTTGGGTCGCGGCCCAGCGCAGATACGCCCGGTGCAGATCGGTCGGCGGGTGCCACACGCCGGTGTCGCGGCGGACCTGGGCGCGGATCAGTCCGTCGACGGTGAACAGGGTGAGCTGGGTGAGGTCGGTGATCGCGCCGCGCCTGCCGTACGCGGAGGCCAGATCGGTCAGCCACTCCGGGCCGTACGCCTCGCCGATCTGCGCCAGGGTGAGCTGGTCGACCGGCGCGCCCAGCGCGTCGCCGACGGCGGCGCCCAGCAGGGTTCCGCGCACCCGGCTGCGGAAGTCCTGCTGCTCGACACGCCCCCAGACGGCACCGGCTGTCGCACCCACCCCAGCCTCCTCACGGCCCTGCCCCGACCCGTACGTCAGTACGTCTGTACATCCGTACGCCCGTACGGCTCGACAGTCCAGCACTGTAATCGAACAGGAACCATCGATTCAGGACCCTCATCGAGCACTGAACAACACAAAACGCGCGACTCTTCGGTCACTGCGGCACAGAACAATCAGAGGCGAACAGGTGCTGTGCCGGTGTCCCACTCTCGGAGAAACCGTGCGCCGGCGCAACATCCGTCGACGATCCGTTCCGGACGATTCACTCCGGGTGCCGCGGGCGCCTCGGCCGGGCCGCCGCCTCCGTGGCCCGGTCGTGCACGTCCGCGATCGACGGATCGCCGGGGCGCAGCGCCCGCGCCCGCTCCGCGTCGGCCAACGCCCGCTCCGGGGCGCCGAGTTCGAGGTGGACGGCGGCACGGTGGCGTAGCGCCCAGGCGTACTCCGGGTGCAGGGCGACCGCCGCGTCGAGGTCGGTGAGGGCGTCGTCGAGGCGGCCCAGCCGGAAGCGGGTGACGCCCCGGCCGGCGTACGCGGAGGCGTACAGGGGGTCGAGGGCGACGGCCCGGTCGTAGTCGGCGAGGGCCTCCTCGTCGCGGTCGGCGACGCGCAGGGCGTCGCCGCGTTCACAGTGGACCCAGGGGGCGTCCGGGTCGAGGGCGACGGCGTGGTGCAGGTCGGCCAGCTGCCGCTCGTGCTCACCCCGGGACCGCCGTACGCGCGCCCGGCGCACCAGGGCCCAGACGTACGCCCCGTCCAGCTCCAGGGCACGGTCCAGGTCGGCGAGGGCCTCGTCGAGCCGGCCCTGCGCGAGCCGGGCGGCGCCCCGCGAGGCCCAGGTCGAGCGGCGTACGGGATCGAGGGCGACGGCGCGGTCGAGGTCGGCGACCGCCGCGTCGGGGTCGCCGAGGAGGCGGTGGTAGTCGCCGCGCAGGACGAGGGTGGTGGTGTCGTCGGGGGCGAGCGCGTCGGCACGGTCGAGGTCGGCCACGGCGCCCGCGTAGTCCCCGGTGTGCGCCCGCGCGACCGCCCGGCCCTGCCACGCCGTGGCCGCTCGGGGGTCGAGGGCGAGGGCCTGGTCGTACTCGGCCACCGCCCGCTCGTGCGCCCCGTCCCGGTGCAGCGCCCGCCCCCGCAGGGCGCGCGCGTGCGCCTGGCGCCCGGCGTCGAGAGCGGCCCGGAGCAGCAGTACGCCCAGCGCCTCATGGACACCACCCCGCTCCAGCGCGCCCAGCAGGTCCCGCCCCCAGCGCGTCGCGTCCTCGTCGTCGGCGTCCTGCCCCGCCTGCGCCAGGGCCTCGGCCCAGCGCCGGGCCACGGCCGTGTCCTCGCCGCACGCGTCCACGACGTCCCGCAGCACCCCGGCGAGCGCCCCGCGCTCCCCCGCGCACAACCGGTGGTACGCCTCGGCCAGCCGCAGCTCGCGCCACCGCGCCTCACCCCATGGCTCCCGCCCCTCCAGCCCGGCTTCGGCCTCCGCGCGCCACCCGGCGAACGCCTCCGCCAGCCGCCGGTGCCGCTCGCCGAAGTCCCGGGGCGCCCTCGTCCGCTGCAGCCGCACCATCGGGGCGCGTACGACGTCGTGGAACACCACGCGGTCCCCGCGGTCGGTCACGAACGGGAGGGCGCGGAGCCAGGCGAACAGCGCGTCGGGGGTCTCGGCGGCGCCCGCGCGGGCGCCCGCGCCGATGGACGCATCCGCACCCGGCACGGCCACCCGGAAGACTTCCGGGTCCAGCCATCGGGGCACCGCGCAGGTCAGCGCGGCGGCCCGGCGTACCGGGTCGCTCTCCCCACGCAGGAAGCGCTCCACGGCGGTGGCGCTCGCGTCGCCCGCGTCGGCGAGGTCGTCGAGGTCGGCGGGGCGGGCCTCGGCGAGGGTCGAGACCAGGACGGGCAGGCCGCCGGTGAGCCGCAGGACCTCCTCCACCACCGGCGGGGCGAGCACCCCCCTGGCCGCGAGGAGGCCACGGGACTCGGCCTCCGTGAAGGGCCGCAGCGGGAGGTCGAGGACGAAGTCGCCGAGGCCGCCCCAGCGGGCGGCGTCCAGGGGGCGCTGTCCGGCCGTCACCAGGACCAGGTTGCCGGGGAGGGGGCCGTGGCGGTCGCCGGAGACGAGGTCGTGCAGCCACGGGTCGAGGAAGGGCCCGGTCCGCTCGTAGGTGTCGAAGAGCAGGACCAGCCACGGCGCCTCGGCCGCGGCGCCGGCCAGCTCCTCCAACAGAGCGGGAGTGAGGACGAGTTCGGGGGCGAGGAGCAGTTCGGCATCCTCCTGGCCTCGGGTGCGCGGGCCGAGGCCGGTGCGCAACCTGTCCGCCTGGCGAACGAGTTGGGCGGGGTCGACGGCGCCGGCGAAGGGGCCGACCACGGGGACGAGGCCGAGCGCGACGAGGGTCGCCCGGGCGGCGGCCATGCTCGCGGCGGACGGCTCGACGGCGGCGCCGGTGCGCCCCGACCGAGGCGGCTGACCTGCCGGAGCCGGCTGATCCGGCAGGCCCGGCTCACCCGGTTCCCCGGGCCACCCCTCCTGCTCGGGCACGGCCATGGCGGCGAGTTCGGCCGCGTACCGGCGCTCGCGGTGGGCGGTGAGCAGCCGCTCCAGTTCCTTGAACCGCCGTCCCTGCCGGGCGAACCGGTCCGCGATCACGGTCATGGCCTCCGGCACACTGCCGACGCCGTCGTCGACGTACGCGGTGAGGGCGCCGTGCTCCCGGGCGATCTGCTCCAACTCCCGGACCAGGAAGGTCTTCCCCATGCCCGCGTTGCCGTGCACGTGGAAGAGGAAGCGGCGCCGCTCGTCCTCGACGGGCAGATCGAAGGTGGCGCGAAAGGCGGCCCGTTCGGCGTTCCGGCCGACGAAGCCCTGGCGGGTACGGCGCCGGATCAGCTCCTGCATCGTCGGAATCGGCGGCTGCGCGCGCCCCATTTGCGTACCCCTCCGGCCCTTGTCGGATGCCCCGCGGTTTTCCGCCACCGGCGGGTCCCATTGTGATCCAACGCGCCGAAAAACACCTGGGGATGGTCCATGCCCCCGCAGATAGTTGGACCATGGCTGAAACCCGGACCCCCCGCGGTTCCCTTCTCCCCCTGGCCTCGACCCTGCTCGTCGGGACGGTCGCCCTCTACATGGCGCTCGTGGCGTTCGGCAACATCACCGACTTCGGCACGAACCAGCAGTTCGTGCGGCATGTCCTCGCCATGGACACCACGTTCGAGGACGAGGATCTGATGTGGCGGGCCGTCGAGTCGAAGGGTTTGCAGGACGCGGCCTACGTCCTCATCATCGTCTGGGAGACCGTCACGGCCCTGGTCCTCGTCGCGGCCACCTGTTTCTGGGCCCGCGGCCTCGGCCGCCGCACCTTCCACACCGCCCGCCGCTACAGCACCCTCGGCCTGCTCATGGTCCTCCTCCTCTTCGGCGCCGGCTTCCTGGCCATCGGCGGCGAGTACTTCGCCATGTGGCAGTCCGACGACTGGAACGGCCTCGACGCCGCCCTGCGGGTGTTCCTGCTGAGCGGGGTGGTGCTGGTGGTGACGTGCCTGCCGGCGAACGAGACCACCGCGAACTGAGGCCGGTCGACGGACGACTGCCGGCGGTCGGTCGACCGCCGGCAGTTCTGGGCATCGAGACTCAGCACAGGCAGGGTTCGGTGCCCCAGCCCAGTCCGTTGATCTGGTCGTCCTCCAGGGCGCCGGCGAACGCGTGCACCTCGTCGACGTCGCCGTGGAGGTACTCGCCCCAGCCGTCGCCGACCTGGGCCCGGCCGACCTGGAGCGGGCCGGTGCTGGACAGGCCGTCCGCGAAGTCGGCGGTGGCCCCGGTGGCGAGTTCACCGTCCAGGAAGAGCTTGACCGTGTCGGTGGCATCGTCGTAGACGACCACGATCCGGTGCCCGTCCCCTTCGCCGCCGTCGGCCATCGCCAGCTGCGCCACGACGGTCTCGGGGGCGTCCGGCTCGTCCGCGTTCGGCATGATCAGCTGCCAGGCGTACGTGGAGGGCTCGTACCGCACCCGGAACACGTCGGTGTGCTCACCGCCCTGGGACAGCACGGTCATCGGGCGGGACGGCTCGGCGTCCGCGAGGCGTACCACCACGCCGATCGAGAAGCTGTCGGAGGTGTCGACGACGGGCCGCTCCGTGGCCGCGTACCCGCTCTCGCCGTCGAGCGCCAGATGGCCGTCACCGACGAGCGCGTACGGCACGTCGGCGCAGTCGGGGTCGAGGTCCGGGATACAGGAGCCGTCCGGGCCGCGGTGGATCGTCGCGCCCGTGCCCAGCTTCAGCGGCACCCCGTCGCCCTGGTCTGGGCTGGTCCCGTCCGTCGCGTTCTCCAGCGACCAGTGGGCGAGGGCACGCGGTTTGCGGTGCCCCAGTTCGGCGGCCTCGTCCGGGACGACCACGCGGTCGTGGACCCTGATGCCGCCGAGTTCGCCGTGCCAGCTCTCGTGGTAGCCCTGCCCGTCCCGGGCGCGCCCGATCTGGAAGGCGCCGGCGTCCGCGCCGGGCGCGGCCTCCTTCTTCGTGCCGACCGCCCGGCCGTTGACGTACAGCCGGCCCTCACCGGTCTCGGCGTCGTACACGCCCAGCAGATGGGCCCACTCCCCGGCCTCGGGCACGCCGCCCGTCATCCGGGCGCCGCCGACGGTGAACGACCAGACGGGCGCCTCGCCACGGGCGTCGACACCGAGCGCGAAGGCCGTGGAGTCACCCGCGTCCTGCGCCGCGACGGTCATGTTCCGGTCGGTCCGCGCGGGCCGCGCCCAGCCGCTGACCGCGAACGTCTTCCGGGGGTCGGACACGGCCGGGGCACCCGGAGTGAGGTAGCCGTGGCTGCCGCCGTCCAGGGTCGCCGTCGAGGCGAGGGCCGTGCCGCCGGGTGCCGGGCCGCCGAAGGTCACGCCGGTGCCGGCCTCGGCGGCGGTGCCGATCTCGGCCGCGGCGGTGGTCGCGCCGGCCGGGTCGTCGAGCTTCCAGTGGGCGACGGGGGCGCGGCCGGACTTCACGTAGAAGCGGTACGTGGTCTCGCCGCTGCTGCGCCCCGCCCGGTCGATCGCGCGGACCGTCAGCCGGTCGGGCCTGGAGGTGAGCGGCAGGAAGGGGACGGTCACGGCTCCGCCGGGTTCGTCGGGCCGGACGGTGCCGTACGGGCCGCCGATGAAGCCGTACGTGTAGGCGACCACGTCGTCCGAGGGCGAGTCCATGGTGAAGTGGCCGTAGACGCCGACGCCGTCCGTCCAGAGGACGTCCTCCGGGTACTCCGGTGAACTGACCACCGCCTTGTCCGGGTTCACGTCGTCGATGACGAACTCGCAGGCGGAGCCGTCCCCCGCGGAGCTCCAGGGCGACTTCGACGTGCCGTCGTCCGCCCGGACGTGCCAGGAGACGACGGTGTTCGCGGGAAGGTCCTCCCACGGCAGCCTGAGCGTGAACGGTGTGCCCGACCACTTCGAGGTGGTCGTCAGCGTCCTGCGCTGCTCGGCACCCTCGGCGTCCTTCCACCAGAACTCGAACTCCCCGCCGAGGGAGCCGCTGCCGGTGTCGTACAGGACCGCGTTGACCTGAGGGCGCGGGTCGGCGATGTACGCCTTGCCGTCACCCGCCCCGCAGGCCTTGCCACCCGTCTTCAGATCTTGCACGAGCGGCTGCCTGGGCGGCGGGTTCTCGGCCGCGTACGCCGCTGTGGACGTGGTCGCCATCATGGCCGCCACGGAGCATCCCATCGCCAGCAGCGCACGGCCGCCGGATCTCCTTAACCCCTCCAACTGTCCCCTCCCGGGTGAGCTTTCCCCATCACCCGTGCGTCGCGCGGGCCGGTGGAGGCTAACAGGGGCCACGGACACCGCAGAAAGGGTTTTCCGGCTCGTCACCGCAGGTGCGTCACCGCAGGTGCGTCACTCCAGCACCGGCAGCAGCTCCGGCAGGTGGCCGTCCGAGGCCGCCGCCGCGCGTTGGCGTTCCTCCGGGACCTCGCCGTAGAGGGTGGTGCGGGGCCGGGCGGGGCGGCCGGCGGTGTCGGCGACCGCGATCAGGTCCTTGACCGACTTGTAGGAGCCGTAGGAGGAACCCGCCATGCGGGAGATGGTCTCCTCCATCAGGGTGCCGCCCAGGTCGTTCGCGCCGGAGCGGAGCATCTCCGCCGCGCCCTCCGTGCCGAGTTTGACCCAGCTGGTCTGGATGTTGGGGATCCAGGGGTGCAGGAGGAGGCGGGACATCGCGATGACGGCGCGGTTGTCGCGCATCGTCGGGCCGGGACGGGAGATGCCCGCCAGGTACACCGGCGCGTTGGTGTGGATGAAGGGGAGCGTCACGAACTCCGTGAAGCCGCCGGTGCGTTGCTGGATGCCGGCCAGGGTGCGCAGGTGGCCCAGCCAGTGGCGGGGCTGGTCGACGTGGCCGTACATCATCGTCGAGGACGAGCGGATGCCCAGCTCGTGGGCGGTCGTCACCACCTCGATCCAGGTGGCCGCCGGCAGCTTGCCCTTGGTCAGGACCCAGCGGACCTCGTCGTCGAGGATCTCCGCCGCCGTACCGGGGATGGAGTCGAGGCCCGCCTCCTTCGCGGCCGTCAGCCACTCGCGGACCGACATGCCGGTGCGGGTCGCGCCGTTCACCACCTCCATCGGGGAGAAGGCGTGGACGTGCATGCCCGGGACGCGGGTCTTGACGGCCTTCGCGATGTCGAAGTACGCCGTCCCCGGCAGGTCGGGGTGGATGCCGCCCTGCATGCAGACCTCGACCGCGCCGAGGTCCCACGCCTGCTCGGCCCGGTCGGCGACCTGGTCGAGGGAGAGCGTGTACGCGTCGGCGTCCGTGCGGCGCTGCGCGAAGGCGCAGAAGCGGCAGCCGGTGTAGCAGACGTTCGTGAAGTTGATGTTCCGGGTGACGATGTACGTGACGTCGTCGCCGACCGCCGACTTCCGGACGTCGTCCGCGATGCGGGTGAGCGCGTCCAGCGCCGGGCCGTCCGCGTGCAGCAGGGCGAGGGCCTCGCCGTCGGACAGCCGCGTGGGGTCGTCGGCCGCCGTCGCCAGGGCCGCGCGTACGTCCGTGTCGATGCGCTCGGGGGCCATGCCGGGCGCCGCCGCCTCGCGCAGGGCGCCCCAGTCGCCGTAGACGGAGTCGAAGTCCTCCCGGCGGTCGCCGGTGCGGCCCTCGGTGTCGATGGCGGTGTGCAGGTCCGTGCGGCCGGCGGCGACGAAGACCTCCTCGGGCTCCTGCCACGGGTGGCCCTCCACCACGGCGTCCGGGCGCGCGAGGCCGGTTTCCGGATCGGCCAGCGCCCGTACGTGCGGCAGGAGGCGCGGGTCGAGCCAGGGCTCGCCGCGCGTCACGAACTCCGGGTACACGCACAGGCGTTCGCGCAGCTCGAAGCCGGCGGCGCGGGAGCGTTCGGTGAGTTCCTCGATCTGCGGCCAGGGGCGCTCGGGGTTCACGTGGTCGATGGTGAGGGGGGACACCCCGCCCCAGTCGTCGATCCCGGCGCCGATGAGCCGCTCGTACTCGCTGTCGACGAGGTTCGGCGGGGCCTGGATGCAGCCCGCCGGGCCCATGAGGTGCCGGGCGACGGCCACGGTGGCGACCAGCTCGTCCAGTTCCGCGTCCGGCATGCCGCGCATCGCGGTGTCGGGCTTGGCGCGGAAGTTCTGGATGATCAGCTCCTGGATGCCGTGGTAGGCGCGGGAGATCTTGCGGAGCGCGAAGAGGGACTCCGCGCGCTCCTCGTACGTCTCGCCGATGCCGATGAGGACGCCGGAGGTGAAGGGGACGGAGGAACGGCCGGCGTCCTCCAGGACCCGCAGCCGGACCGCCGGCTCCTTGTCGGGGGAGCCGTGGTGCGGGCCGCCGGGCTCGGACCACAGCCGGGTCGCGGTCGTCTCCAGCATCATGCCCATGGAGGGGGCGACGGGCTTGAGCCGCTGGAAGTCCGTCCAGCTCATGACGCCGGGGTTGAGGTGCGGGAGGAGGCCCGTCTCCTCCAGGATGCGGATGGAGATGGCGCGGACGTACGCGATCGTGTCGTCGTAGCCGTGCGCGTCGAGCCACTCGCGCGCCTCCGGCCAGCGGTCCTCGGGCTTGTCGCCGAGGGTGATCAGCGCTTCCTTGCAGCCGAGGGCGGCGCCCTTGCGGGCCACGTCCAGCACCTCGTCCGGCGACATGAACATGCCGTGGCCGGCTCGGCGGAGCTTGCCCGGCACGGTGACGAAGGTGCAGTAGTGGCATTTGTCCCGGCAGAGCCGGGTGAGCGGGATGAAGACACTCTTCGAGTACGTGATGACGCCGGGGCGGCCGGCCGCCTCCAGGCCCGCGTTCCGCACGCGTGCCGCCGAGGCGGCGAGGTCCTCCAGGTCCGCGCCGCGTGCCTGGAGCAGCACCGCCGCCTCGGTCACGTCGAGGGTCACGCCGTCGCGGGCGCGTTTGAGTGCCCGCCGCATGGAGTTCTCGGTCGGGCCGGTCCCGGAGGTCGCGGAAGTCGTCATCCGTCGAGCATACGAGCGACTTGGCTCCGCCTTGCGGGGTGGCTCCGGGTGGGGGTGGGGTGCCCTGGGGGGTGGGGGTGTCCTGGGGGGTGGGGGTGTCCTGGGGGGTGGGGGTGTCCTGGGGGGTGGGGGTGTCCTGGGGGGTGGAGGGTGCGCACGGGGGGTGCGGGTGCACACGGGGGGGTGGGGGTGCACATGAGGAGTGGGGGGCGCCTGGAGAATGGCGAGTGGCGGCCCGGTGGGGCTTCTCGCGCCGTTCCCCGCGCCCCTCAAAAGCACCACCCCCGGCTCCGCCTCGGAGTACAGCGCCCCAGAGGCCGGGGCGCCTGGGGGAGGTGGCGGGTGCACCTGGGGGAGGTGGCGGGTGCGCCTGGGGGGTGGGGGCGCTTGAGGGTGGGGGCGCCTGGAAGATGGCGGGTGCCGGCCCGGTGGGGCTTCTCGCACCGTTCCCCGCGCCCCTCAAAGCATCAGGCCCTGCGGGCCTGAGAAGCTCGGGCGCGGCCCCTGCTTTTCAGGGGCGCGGGGAACTGCGCGATCAGCCCCCACCCGGCCGCAGCCGCCCGGACACGGCAAGCACCGAGTCGGACGGCGCGGACGAACCCTGAGCCGGGCGGCGCTAAACCGCCCCGCCTCCCAGGAACGCGCCGTACTCGTCCAGCAGCCCCAGCACCTCCGCCTCCCCCGCCGGAGGCAACTGCACCACGGCCTCCTCGATGCCCAGCTCGGCGTAGTACGCCAGCTTGCCCGCGCTCGGCTGGACCGCGTACGGCACCACCTGAAGGCCCGCCGGGTCGCGTCCGGCGTCCGTCCACGCCGCCCGCAGGACCGGCAGCGCCTCCCCCAGCCCCCGCCCCCCGATCGGCAGCCACCCGTCCGCGTACTCGGCGATGTGCGCGAACAGCTTCGGCCCGGCGGCGCCGCCGATCAGCGTGCGCGGCCCGACCACCGGCCCCCGCGGCTTCCGCACCGGCTTGGGGTACGCGGAGCTGGCCCGGACGCTCCCGAACTCCCCCTCGTACGCCGTCGGCTCCTCCGCCCACAGCGCCCGCATCAGCGCCATCCGGTCCCGCACCAGCTCCCGCCGGGTACGCCAGGCGACCCCGTGATCGGCGGCCTCCTCCACGTTCCAGCCGTAGCCGATGCCGAGGGTGAGGCGGCCGCCGGAGAGGTGGTCGACGGTCGCGATCTGCTTCGCGAGGTCGATCGGATCGTGCTGGGCGACCAGCGTGATGCCGGTGCCGAGACCCAGCCCTTCGGTGACGGCGGCGGCCTGGCCGAGCGCCACGAAGGGATCGAGGGTGCGGCCGTACTCGCGCGGCAGGTCCCCGCCGGCCGGGTACGGGGTCGTCCGCTCGACGGGGATGTGCGTGTGCTCGGGGAGGTAGAGCCCCGCGAAACCGCGTTGCTCCAGCTCACGGGCGAGCCGGGTCGGGGTGATCGTCTCGTCGGTGAGGAAGATCGTCACGGAGATGCGCATGTGTCATCTCTAGCGGCTCGGGACAGTGATGTCCATACCGACCGGTCGGCACTTAGGGGAGCCGGCCGGTCGGCAGCTCATGCACGCGCTGCCGGGCCCGACGCCTTCACGCCGCGGGACGTACGTCCCGCGGCACCGACCTGATGCCGCTCGGTGCCCACGCGACCTGCCCGGCCTACCCGACCTACCCGGCCTACTTGACCTTCTTGGGCTTCTTGGGGGGCTTGACCTTCTTGGCCGATTCGTCGGTCTGGGTCTGGGTGCTGCCGGTCACGCTCGCGGCAGCCTCGATGGCTGCGGGTGCGGCGAGGGCGCCGCAGAGTGCGATACCGCACGCGGCGACGGCCGCGCGCTTACGGATGGCGGCTTGCATGGTGCATCACCTGGCTCGTGTGCAACTACAGTCCACCTCCCACGCTTCTCCTCGCGATCGGGCGATGTCAAGCGGAGCTGCGGCGAGGCCGCGGCGGGGCCGCCGCGAGGAGGGTCCGCTTCGCGAGGGTGTCCGTGCCGGCCGTGTCGCCGAGGCGGTGGACAAGGATCCAGCGGCCGTCGTCGTGTGCGGCGGCCATGACGGACGAGCCGCGGGTGGCGCCGTTGTGCCACCGGACCGCATCGCCGCGCCGCCAGGAGAGCGCCGGGGCGCCGAGCCTGCGCTCGACGAGCAGGGCGACCAGGAGGTGCGCCAGCGTCCGGCAGGTGGACCACAGGCCGCCGGCCGGCAGGACCGCACCGGTCAGCGTCCACAGGGGGCGGGGCCGGCCGAACAGATCGCGCGGCACGAGGCGTCGACCCTCCGGCGGACACCCCGTCGCCGCGCCCGCCTCCAGCCCGAGCGGCAACAGGACGTAGGCGTCGACCAGTTGCTGGTACGAGCACCCGGTGACCGTCGTGAGCGCGTGGCCGAGCACCGCGTAGCCGAAGTTGGAGTACTCCTCCGTCCCCAGCCGCCCGGCCGTCAGCCGGTCCAGGTCGCGCAGCGACTCCCGCAGGGCCGTCTCCGTAAAGTCGACGTACGGGTCGTCCGGAGGGCCGGTGGGTCCGGGGGGCAGACGGGGGAGCCCCGAGGTGTGCTCGGCGAGGTGCCGGAGGGTGATGCCGGTCCCCCTCGGCACCTCGGCGGCACACTCCTCCAGCGGGGTGTCGGGACCGAGGTCGCCGTCCGCCGCCAGCCGGGCCAGGACGGTTCCCGTGAGCACCTTGGTCAGGGAGCCGATCTCCACGAACCGGTCCGTGTCATGGCCGTGGACGATCCGGTCGGTGATGCCGGCTCCGCCCAGCAGGCAGGTCGGTGACCGCACGTTCTGTGTCTCCTGACAGACGAATCGGACGGGTTCATGTGCGGGGCGAGGCCCCCCGAGTACTCGATGGCCGTACGGCGACGCCGGTTCCCCGGCGCACGTCATCGTCACCGTCCCGGCGCACTTGGCCGGTCGGGCGGGGCCGGGGTGCAGCGGGCTGCACCCCGGATCCGGGAGGCCGCTCCCTCGTGGCGGCGGGTGGGCGAGGGCGATCGTGGTCGGCAGAGATCGCGCAGACCACGCCTCCCACCGGAAGGGTCCCCCTCATGACCGCCGACCACTCCCGCCGCCCCCGTCGAAGTCCCAGCAGCCCTCGCAGTCCTCGCAGCCTCCGCAGCCGTATCGCCGCCCTCGGCACCGGCGTCGCCGCTCTCGCCCTCTCCGCCGGGCTGCTCACCGGCTGCGAGTTCGGCGATTCCCTGGACTGTGTCTCGAACGCGGACACGATCGCCGAGAGCCTCAGGGACATCCACCGGGCCGGACTCGACGCGGCGAAGGATCCCGCACGGACCGGTGAATCCATCGACACCATCGAGAAGAACCTCGACGAGATCGACGACAGGGCGGACGGCGACGACAGCGAGGTCGACAAGGCGGTCGACGACCTCGCCAGGGCCGTAGAGGACTACAACAAGGCGATCCTGCACGGCGACACCGACCCCGACTCCAGCGGGATCGACGCGGCCGCCGACGAACTGACGGACGTCTGCACGAGATGACAGACGTCAGCATGAGCTGACAAACGTCTCCGCGAGCCGACGGACGTCTGCACGTCCTGTCCGGCATCCGCGTGTGCCGACCGGCATCCGCACGCTCGTGACCCGGTGCAAGTCGGCCAAGTGACAGCCGCCGATTCCCCTCTCTTGCCCCGCGGTTCACGACGGCATACGAAGGTGGCACGCACCACCCCTGCACCACCCACGCCATGTCACTCACGACCGACCTGGGGAGCAGCAGCATGTGCGACGACGACCACGGTGACGTGAACGCGAACGGGAACGAGGACGGCGACCAGCACGGCGACGCGGACGGACTCGGAAGGCGCGCTCTGTTCGTGACGTCGGCGGCGGCCGCGCTTACGTTGGGAAGCGTGACCTTTGGGACGAGCGGCGCCGAGGCCGCGCACGGCGACCAGGAGACGAGGACCATCCGGGGAACCCTCCCCGCCGGCTCCCCCGACTTCGTGTATCTGCCCGTCGAAGTACCGTCAGGCGTACGGGAGTTGAAGGTCTCTTACAGCTACGAGAGACCGGCCGTCCCGGCGGGCACGATGGGCAACGCGCTCGACATCGGCGTCTTCGACGAGCGCGGCACGGGCCTCGGCGGCAAGGGCTTCCGGGGCTGGTCGGGCGGCGCCCGCACGGAGTTCTTCATCCGGACGGACGAGGCGACCCCCGGCTACCTCCCCGGCCCGGTCCGCCCCGGCACCTGGCACATCGCGCTGGGCCCGTACACGGTGGCGCCGGACGGGCTGCCGTACGAGATCACGATCACCCTCACGTACGGCACGCCGGCCCCTGCGGCGAAGCCCGTGTACCCGCCGGAGCGGGCGGAGGGGCGGGGCCGGGCCTGGTACCGGGGCGACTGTCATCTGCACTCCTGGTACTCCGACGGCCGCCGTACGCTCGGCGAGCTGGCGGCGCTGGCGCGGGCGGCGGGCCTGGACTTCATCAACAGCTCGGAGCACAACACCCCTTCCGCGCACGCCCATTGGGCCGAGCACGCGGGTGACGACCTGCTCATCATGCTGGGCGAGGAGGTCACGACCCGCAACGGTCATGTCGTGGCGCTCGGCATCGACCCGGGGACGTTCGTCGACTGGCGCTACCGGGCCCGGGACAACCGGTTCGGCCGGTACGCCCGGCAGATCCGCCGCGCCGGGGGCCTGGTCGTCCCGGCCCATCCGCACGCCACCTGCATCGGCTGCAACTGGAAGTTCGGCTTCGGCGAGGCGGACGCGGTGGAGGTGTGGAACGGCGCTTACTCGCCGGAGGACGAGGTGGCGCTCGCCGACTGGGACGGCATGCTCGTGGCGTCCGTGAAGGAGGGGCGCGACTGGATCCCGGCCATGGGCAACAGCGACGCCCATCGCGACCCCGATCCCGTCGGCCGCCCCCAGACGGTCGTCCTGGCCGACGACCTGACCAGGGAGGCCATCCAGGAGGGCCTGCGGGCGGGCCGCTCGTACGTCGCCGAGTCCAAGGACGTGTCCGTGTCCTTCACGGCGTCCGGCGCGCGCGGCGAGCACGCGGGCATCGGCGAGCGGCTGGAGGTGGCCCCCGACACCCCGGTCACCGTCCGCCTGGAGGCCACGGGCGCCGCGGGCTGCAGCATCCGCTTCGTCACCGACCAGGGCGTCCTGTTCACCTCGGCCCCGCTCCCGGAGTCCGGCACGGGCTCGGCCCAGTGGCGTACGACGGCGTCGTACGCGGCGTACGTGCGCGCCGAGGTCCGCCGGCCGCCGATCGTGCCGGGCTTTCCGGGGCCGCTGGCGGCCTTCACCAACCCGGTCTTCCTCGGGCGGCGGTAGCGGCCGGCCGGAAGGTCCGGCGATCATAGGGAGAACCCGCGTACGGAATACGTGTGTTGGGCCTTAGGTTTGGCTCGACACATCACGTGCGTCCGTACGGCTACGCCGTTCGCGTGGACGCACCTGCACGGCGGAGGAGACGGCGCCCATGACCGATCACGCGACCACGCCCGACCCGGCGGCGGCTCCGGCGGCGAAGGAGAAGGTCGACACCTCGGTGCCCGCCTCCGCCCGCATCTGGAACTACTGGCTGGGCGGCAAGGACAACTACCCGGTGGACGAGGCGGCCGGTGACGCGTACGCCGGCGCGTTCCCCGGCATCGTGACCATCGCCCGCAGCAGCCGCGCGTATCTGCGGCGCAGCATCCGGCACCTGGTGGAGGTGGAGGGCGTCCGGCAGTTCCTGGACGTCGGCACCGGACTGCCCACGGCGGACAACACCCACCAGGTCGCCCAGCGCAGCGCGCCGGAGGCGCGGATCGTCTACGTCGACAACGACCCGATGGTCCTCGCGCACGCCCGCGCGCTGCTCTACTCCGCCCCCGAGGGGGCGACCGCGTACATCGACGCGAGCCTCTACGACACGGACCGCATCCTGACGGCCGCGGCCGAGACGCTGGACCTGTCCCGGCCGACAGCCCTGATCCTCAGCGGCATCCTCGGTCACGTCGCCGACTACGACGAGGCCCGCGACATCGTCCGCCGCCTTCTCGCCGGCCTGCCCTCCGGCAGCTACCTCAACATCAACGAGGGCTCGCGGGGCACCGACCCCGACTACGAGCGCGCGCAGGACGCCTACAACGCGACCGGCGCGGTCCCGTACTTCCTGCGCCCCATCGACCAGATCACCGGCTACTTCGACGGCCTCGACCTGATCGACCCCGGCATCGTCTCCGTACCGCTGTGGCGCCCGGACGACACGGCGGCGGGCGAGCCGAAGCCGATCGGGCAGCACGGCGGGCTGGGCCGGAAGCCGTAGGTCTCCGGGGGCGGGCGACCGGGGGTCAGTGGCCCCCGGCCCCGCCGTCGCGCACGTCGTCGTCCGCTCCGGTCGCTCCGTCCGATCCGGTCGCTCCGTCCGATCCGGTCGCTCCGTCCGATCCGGTCGCCAGCTCGGCCACGACCGCCATGTGGTCGGAGGGCCATACGCCGTCGACGGGGGCGTCGCCCGCCCTCCGTACGGCGCGCACGTGCCCGATCCCGCCGGGGCCCGGCGGCCCGACGTGGATGTAGTCGACCCGCACGCTCGGCCCGAACGACCCGGCGACGTACGGGTTCGCGATGTCCCAGGTGGCCGACGGCGCGCCCGGCTCGGCGTACTCCCAGGCGTCGAAGAAGCACTGCCCGGGTACGGCGGGCGCGGTCTTGTACCCGCCGAGCAACCGGACCTCGTCGGAGTCGGGCCAGGCGTTGAAGTCCCCCGTGATCACGGGCGGGTGGGCGCCTCGGCCCCGGTGCCGGGCGACGAACTCGACCAGCGCGGTGACCTGGCGGCAGCGCACCGCGGACGCGTCGGTCGCGGAGCCGAGGTGAGCGGTGAAGAAGGGGACGGGTGCCGCCGGTGCGTCGAGGAGCGCGTAGAGGGCGCCGCGCCCGCTGCCGCCGTCTCCCGTCGGCAGCCCGATGGTGTCCCGCTCCAATACGGGCCACCGGCTCAGCACGGCGTTCCCGATCCCGACGCTCGGGTCCCCGATCCGCCGCTGCCAGCGCGCGGGGTCGCCGTACGTGCCCCAGGCCCAGTGCATACCGAGCTCCCCGGCGAGCCACCCGGCCAGGTTCTCCCGGTCCGCGCCGCTCGCCTCTCCCTCCCTCTCCTGCTCCCAGACCTCCTGCAACCCGACCACGTCGGGCCGCAGTTCACGCAGCACGGCGAGGATCGCCTTCTGCCGTTCCTGCCACGGCCCGAACCTCCACCACAGATTCCACGTCACGACCCGCACCGGCCACCCACCGCCTTCGCCCCGTACCCGATCCTGTAATCCGTACCTCCCACACCCCGAGGAGAACCACGCCGATGTCCCGCAGGGCGGACCACGCGAACCATCCGGGCCACGCCGGCCTCAAGCAACGCGTCGTCACGGCCTTCCAGCGCCGTGTCGCCAACCCGGTCCTGCGCCGCGTACCGATCCAGACGGTCCTGGAGACCACCGGCCGCACCTCCGGCCTCCCCCGCCGCACCCCCATCGGCGGGCGCCGCGTCGGCGACACGTTCTGGCTGGTCTCCGAGTACGGCGAGAAGTCCCACTACATCCGCAACATCAAGGCCGACCCCTCGGTCCGCGTCCGCATCCGGGGCCACTGGCACGAGGGCACGGCCCACCTCCTCCCGGACGACGACGCGGTGGCCCGCCTGCGCACCCTGCCCCGCATGAACAGCGCGGCGGTACGGGTGCTGGGGGCGGAGCTGCTGACGGTACGGGTGGACCTGCGCGGGTCAACTTGACCCGGCCCTAAAGGACCGGGCTTGCAGAGCGGGCGCCACTGGTTGTGGTGCTGCGCTTGCGTCCTGTCCCGCCCTCGGATGTCGGGGGCGGGACTGAGGCGGTTGACTGCGCCCCGCGTCGCCACAACTCTTCCGCGC
>NZ_JBSFCF010000066.1:0-32952 GCF_053593335.1 Streptomyces sp. NPDC002324 | reverse complement strand
CGCCGATCATGCTGCTCCTGCTCTTCGTCTACATCTTCGGCGACGTGATGAGCGCCGGCATCGGAGGCAGCGACCGCTCCGACTACATCGCCTACCTGGTCCCGGGCGTCCTGCTGATGACCATCGGCAGCAGCACGATCGGCACCGCGGTGTCCGTGTCGATGGACATGACGGAGGGCATCATCGCCCGCTTCCGCACCATGTCGATCCACCGCGGCTCCTTCCTCATCGGGCACGTCGTCGGCAGCGTGCTGCAGTCCATGGCCAGCGTGGTCCTCGTCGGCGTGGTCGGTGTGGCCATCGGCTTCCGGTCCACGGACGCGACCCCCCTGGAATGGCTCGCCGCGTTCGGGCTGCTCGCCCTGTTCTCGCTGGCGCTCACCTGGATCGCGGTCGGCATGGGCCTGGTCAGCCCGAACGTCGAGGCGGCCAGCAACAACGCGCTGCCGCTCATCTTCCTGCCGCTCATCTCCAGCACCTTCGTGCCGATCGACGCGATGCCGGGCTGGTTCCAGCCGATCGCCGAGTACCAGCCCTTCACCCCGGCCATCGAGACCGTACGCGGTCTGCTCCTCGGCACCGAGATCGGCCACAACGGCTGGCTCGCCCTCGCCTGGTGCCTGGGCCTCTCCGTACTCGGCTACTTCTGGTCGAAGTCGGTGTTCAACCGCGGGCCCAGGTAGCCGCCACGACCACGTCGATCGCCTCCCCCAGCGCGTCCGGCCCGAGGCGGCGTACCCCGACACCACGTCGGGGTACGCCGCCTCGTGGCTGGTCCTGCCGGACAACGAGGACGACGGAGCGCGCCGAATCGAACGACGGTGGAGCGGGCTGGAAGGACCGCGGTCGTGTGCCCTGCCTCTTGAGGGCCGAACGGCTCAAGCGCGGCGCGCCTCGGCCGTGCGGACGGGCGGGCGCCGGTGGAGGATCGGTGGGGTGGTGGCCTCGCTACGGTCGCCCGGCACACCCCACGGCGTAAAGAGGCTGACACATGCACGAACGCGCCACGGGCGACGGCCGCTACGGCGAAGCCGTCTTCCGTCCGGAACAGACGGGTGAGGATGAGCGGATCGACCTCGGCGCCCTCGCCTACGACGACATCACCATGGCTCGGCTGCGGGCACTCGGGGCGGGACCCGGATGGCACTGTCTCGACGTGGGTGCCGGTACGGGCACGGTCTCGCGCCGGCTGCTGGACGAGGCCGGGGTGACGAGCGTGCTCGCCGTGGACCGCGATGTGCGCTTCCTGCGCACCCAGCCCGTGCCGGGGCTGGACGTGCTGGAGGCCGACATCACCGCACCGGGCTTCGCCCCGGGCCGGTTCCGGCTCGTCCATGCGCGCTTCGTGCTCATGCACCTCGCCGAGCGCGACCGCCTGATCGCGACCTTGGCCGAACTCCTCGTGCCCGGCGGTGTGCTGGTGCTCAGCGACGCGGTCGACCTGACCAGCGACCGGACGCCCGTGACGCCGTACACCAGGGTCATGCGAGCGATGTGGCAGGGGCTGCGGGCCACCATCGGCACCGATGTTTCCTGGGTGCCGTCCTACCCGCATCTGCTGCGGGCGGCGGGCCTCACCTCCGTCGCGGCCGAGATCCATGTGCCGCCCCTGCTGCCGGGCGGTCCCCTCAGCCGCTTCTGGGCGGACACATGGGAGCGGAGCCGGGACGCCATGCTCGCGACCGGCCTGGTCGACGACCGGGCCGTCGACGCGGCGGTCCGGTACCTGGGCTCGGACGAGTGCGCCGCGTTGTCGGCCGGCATGCTCACCGTCTGGGGGTGGAGAACGGCGAACGAGGTCTCGCGTCCGTCGATGTGACCCACGCGCCTCGGCCACGTCGACGAGGCGGGGCGGTGCGGTGCGTCTCCTGACGTTGGCCGAGACATGGCTGCCCGTCATCACCACTGCCTGTGATGATCATTGCTTGTCCCGCGGCCAAGGGGGTCGTGGTGAGGGGGACCGACAATCCGATCACGTCCAGCTCCAGCACATGGCGTTGCGCCGGCACCGAGAGGATCGCCGTCGACGTGTTCGCGCAGGCCTGTGCGATCAGATCTGCGTGACACCGACTGTCTGAACCGCCGTTCTCAGGCCGGGGAACTGACCGTCGCGGCTCGCGGCGACAACCGGATCGGGTCATCGCCCCGGCCGTCGGAAGTGGGCGTAGGGCGGATACGGCTTGAAGCAGACCAGCATCTCCAGGGGGTGTCCGCCGCCGGGTCGCTGGACCAGGGTCGGCAGTGCCGTCATGAGTGTCGAGCGGCCCTTGGCGACACCCTCCTGCAGCGGGCCCCAGCCCGCCGCGTGGGCTAGGGACATGGCGGTTCCGGCGAAGACGTCCCGGCTGCCGAACAGGAAGAACGTTCGGGCGTGGGTGGCGTGCCGCAACTCGTCACGGTTGTCGGTCCGTTCGTGGCGTTCGCGCCAGGCGGTGGAGTCCCGGTCGGTGCGTGCCTCGTCGGTGTGGACGGTCAGTGGGGTGCCGTCGACCAGCTTGCGGCGCAGCTCGGGCCATGCGCTGGGGCGCAGCCCGAGTGTGTGGTGGGCCAGGACGAGGTCGACCAGCTCGCCCACACCCTCGTCGGGCGGCAGGCTGTCGCGCAGTGGTACGTGCACGATCGTGTGCCGGGAGTAGGCGGCGAAGGAGAACAGTGCCGCGAGGCGGTTGAGCCCGTCGTGGTCGCCGAGCAGCATCCCGATGGGCTCGGGAGCGCGCAGTGTGGTGTGGCGAAGGGGTTGACCGGGTTGGACGACGCGGTGCCGGCGGGGTCCGGTCCGGGGCCTGAACTGTCGCAGCCTCAGCCGCATATGGAGAACCTCATGGCCTTGAGGATCGCGCTGTGCGAGTCACCTCGGCAACGGAGATTCAGTCGGACATGGCCTCCCCGGCCCGCTTCTCCATCTCCTCGGGCGGGACGTCCTCCACGTGCGTGGCGACATGCCACCGGTGACCGTAGGGGTCCTCGAACTGCCCGACCCGGTCGCCGTAGAACTCGTCCTTAACGGCGTTCACCTCGGTGGCTCCTCGGGCGAGGGCCTCGGCGAAGGCCGCGTCCACGTCCTCGACGTACACATACAGGTGCACCGGTGTGCCGCCGAGTGACCTGGGTCCGCGGAACCCCAGCTCCGGGAACTCGTCCGCGACCATGACGACCGAGTTGCCGATCTGCAGTTCGGCATGGTGGACCTTGCCGTCCGGTGACGCCATCCGCATGCGTTCCGTGGCGCCCAGGACAGCCACGTAGAAGTCGATCCCGGCCGCCGCGCCGTCGACACAGAGGTACGGCGTGACGCGCGGGTCGTCCTCCGAGAAGGGCTTTGTGCTCACTGTCTGCCGCCTTCCGACAGGTGGTGTCCGTTGCTGTGTTCGGAACCGTTCATCGCCGGCGCACAACCGTATTCGCCACCCCGATGGTTGCCGGGACACAGCACAAGCCTGTCACTCATCATCGGACCACGCAGCCAGACGGTGGGTGCGCCTGCCGCACGCCACCCGTGGCACGGCTGTGGCCTGCGACAACGCAGGCTGGTGCTCGCCTGACCCCTGACACTCCGGGCCCTGCTCCGGACGTCGTGCGCGAGCATGTGCAAACGCCTGCCAGGACGGCTCACGCACCTCGTTCTCGTCGGCGAGCACCCCCTCTTCGTAGGAATCAATGCAGACAGCAGGGTTGTGGACTGGGAAGGGTGAGTAACATCCGCACACAGCACATTCATTTGTCGGGAGGGACTGCCATGACCGAAACACCTTCGGAGACGACTGATCTCAAGGCGCAGTACACCGCTCAGGTCGCCGCCGACCTCGAACGGAACGCCAAGGAACAGGAGCGTCTCCACGGAGAGATCGACGCTCTGCAGGAGCAACTCCGCAATCTGCAGCAGGACCACAGTGTGCTGGCGAACGTGCAGCAGGCACTCGGGTTCGTGACACCTGACACCGCTCCCGCGGCCGAGGAGGTCCTCGCAGCCCCCGTTCCGCGGCAGAAGACCGCCGCCACCCCGCCGGCCACCAAGCGCACGCGTGCGAAGAAGGCCGAGAAGGTCGAGAAGGCCGCTCCGGCACAGGGCGCCAAGCAGGCGAAGAAGCCCGCTGCCGCGAAGACCGCGGCGCCCAAGACGGCCGCGACCAAGACGGCCGCCGCCAAGACCGCGGCGCCCAAGTCGACGGCTTCCAAGTCCGCGGCCCCGAAGGGCCCGAAGAAGGACCAGCCCACCCTCGTCGAGCTCATCCGCCGGCACCTCACCGAGCAGAGCGAACCGCGCTCCGCCGCCGAGGTCGCCGCCGCGCTCACCCAGGCCCACCCCGACCGCCGTATCCAGACCAATGTCGTCCGCACGACGCTGGAAGGGCTCGTCGCCAAGAGCAACGCCCAGCGCAGCAGGCAGGGCTCGTCCGTCTACTACACCGCTCCCGACGCGCCGGAGCAGCCGGCCGCGCCGTCCCAGGCCGAGGCCGAGGCCGAGCCCGCACCGGCGAACGCCTGAGCCGACTGTTCGGGGGCCGGCGTCGTCGCCGTCGTCGAGGTGGTCCGGGTCGTCCGCCGATGTTCTAGTCGGTGGCCGTCTCGGCGAACTGGTTGGTGTCGAAAAGCTGGTTGATGTGTCCGCCCAGTTCGGACCAGTGGCGTCCGGAGAGTTCGGCGGCGGAACGGGCGTCTCCATCGGCACACACGGCGATGAGGTCGTCGTGGTGTTCGATGGTGTTGCGGCCGCCGAGCAGGGTGGAGAACTTGCGGTGGAGGATGCGGTGGATCTGCGGGTGGAGCTGCTCGACGATCCTGCCGAGTACGGGGTTGTCCGCGGCCTCGATGGGGACGGCGTGGAAACGGTCGTCGGCGTCGAGGGCGGCACCGATGTCGTCGGCGGCGACAGCCCGTTCGAAGTCGCGGTTGGCGTCGCGCATGCGCCGGAAGTCGTGCTCGGTCATGACCGGGACGGCTGTCTCGATGGCGAGTCGGTCCAGGGAGCGCAGGACGGCGAGGGTCTTCTCCGCGTCGCGGCGGTTGAGGGTGGTGATGCGGGTGTAGACGCCGGGTTTGGCCTCCACCAGGCCGATGTCGGCGAGCCGGGCGAGCGCCTCGCGCACCGGGGTGCGGCTGAGGCCGAGGCGCTCGGCGAGCTCACCGTCCCTGACCTTCTCGCCGGGGACGAGTTCGCCGCGCACGATGGAGTCGCGCAGGCGATGGAACACCTCGTCACTGAGGAGGCGGCGGGAGACAGGGCGGTCGAGTGACATATTGCGTACGGTACATCGCCGCTCACTCCCCCGGCGCGGCTCCGCCTCCGTCCAGGACCCGGCGCACCAGAGCCCTGGCCAGGACGAGCGCCGGGTCGACGAGGGGGACGTCCACGGCATGCGCGGGAAGCCCGAGGGGGACCTCGGTGCAGCCGGCGATCACCGCCTGCGCGCCCCGCTCCGTGAGGCGCCGGGCGGCGCGGGTCAGCAACGCGGTCGTCGTGGCGTCGTGGACACCTGCCTTCACCGCGCGCACGGCGGTCATGACCTCACGTTCCTGGGCGTCGGCGTCCGGCAGGAGCAGGCGGATGCCGAAGCGGTCCAGCCACTCCTCGTAGAGGCCCGCGCGGACGGTTCCGGTGGTGGCGAGCAGTCCGACGGTGTGGATGCGCGGACTCGGCGTGGTCAGGTGCCGGGCCACTTCTCCGATCATGTGGACGATGGGCAGTCCCACATGGTCGGCGATACGCGGGACGAAGGCGTGCGCGGTGTTGCACGGGATGGCGATGACGGTCGCTCCGGCCTCGCGCAGGACACGGCTGCCGTCGAGCAGCCAGGGGGTGGGGTCGGGGCCGTCGCCCAGCAGGGCCTCGGTGCGGTCGGGGATGGTGGGGTCGGACCAGATGACCGTACGGAGATGGTCCTGGTCGCTCGAACCTGGCGTCGCCGAGACGAGTTTGGTGTAGAAGGCGCCGTAGGCGTTGGCGAGGAAGACCAGGGCGGCGGCCTGGTAGAGGACGGAGCCGTCGGTGTTGAAGGAGTAGCCGAGCGGGACCACGAAGGAGGTCGTCGACCGGCTGAGGCCGAACGCCTCCAGCCTGCCCATCAGCGGGGCCGGCACCGATTCGGAGCTGCGGGTGACGAAGGCGATCCCGGCCAGCCCGGCGATGGACCTGAGCAGGTCGAAGTACCGGATGCGGTACATCGCGGCGATGAGCGGGAAGAGGACGCCGACGACGACGGCCAGGCCCGCGTAGACGACGGCGATGAAGCCGATGAGGCTGCTCAGGTTGCCGAAGCCGTAGTGGGCGACGTCGTAGGAGATGAAGCCGAGCACTCCCAGCGGTGCGATCCGGATGACGTAACCGACGGCCTTGAACATCACCGAGGCGACGGACTCCAGTACGGCGGCTTGCTGGACGCCGTCCCCATGACGCTGGGCCAGGAGTTCACCACCTACGCCGTCATGATCGAGGAGGACCGCGGCCGATTCACCGAGGCCGCGGCCCTGCTGCTGGAGTCCAACCGCGGCGGCACCGCGATCGGCACCGGCATCAACGGCCACCCCCGCTACGCGGAACTCGCCTGCGCGTATCTCGCCGAGATCAGCGGTGAACCCGTCCGGGCGGCGGGCGACTTCATCGAGGCCACCCAGGACTGCGGGGCCTTCGTACAGCTCTCGGGGGTCCTCAAGCGCGTCGTCGTGAAGCTCTCCAGGACCTGCAACGACATGCGGCTGACCTCCTCCGGCCCCACCGCCGGACTCGGCGAGATCAACCTGCCGCCGGTGCAGGCGGGTTCGTCGATCATGCCCGGCACATCGGCTACGCCGCCTGCACCGCCCTGGCCCGCCAGGCCCTGGCCACCGGCCGCCCCATCAGGGACCTCGCCGCCGAGGCCGGTCTGCTCACCGCCGGCCGACTGGACACGCTCCTCAGCCCGGATAACCTCACCGGACTCTCCGCCCGACCGTCGACGCGGGCCGTGCAGGCCTGAGGGGAACGGCGGAGCAGGGCCTCCCGGCGCTCGGCTCGCATCGCGATGCCGGTGTGCCGTGGGGCCCTGCTCCGTGGGGACGTGATCGACGTGGGGACGTCGCCGAAGTGGCTTCGTCGGCCTGTCAGTTGACGCGGACGATCTTCCAGAGTTGGTCGTCGAGGTTCACGTCGTTCCACTGGACGACGGCGGCGCCGTTGCTCGTGGAGGACTGGGCGACTCCGGCGTGCAGGCCGCTGTCGACGTTCTCCAGTTCGTAGTAGCCGTCGCCCGCCTCGACCAGTCTCCACTTCTGTGTGTCGGCGGCGGAAGGTGTGGTCTGGACGACGGCCGCGCCCGGGGCGGTGGAGGCGTCGCGCACGGCCAGGTCGAGACCGCTGTTGACGTTCCTGATGGTCCAGGCTCCGCCTCCCGCGGACTGGAAGGTGAACAGCTGGCAGGAGCAGGCGGAGTTCTGCCACTGGCCCGCGGCCGTGCCGGTGGCGGTGGAGCCCTGGGGGATGTCGATGTACTTGCCGCTGTTCTTGTTGACCAGGACGTACTGGCCCGTCCCCAGAGGCGGCAGAGCGGTCTGGGTGAAGTCCCAGCGCTGGCAGTCGCACCCGGTGCCGCTCCACTGCACGGCGTCGGTGCCGGTGGCGGTGGAGGCGTTAGGGATCTCCAGATACTTGCCGGTCACCCGGTTGGTGATCGTGTACCCGCCGGCCTGGTGCGGGGCGACGGCCCACTCGTGGTCGAGGGTGCCGTTGTCGTCCCACTGCAGGACGCGGGCGCCGTTGGCGGAGGACTGGTTCTCCACCCCGAGGACCTTGCCGCTGGCCACGTTGAAGATCTTGAAGTAGCCGGACGGCTGCTGGACGAAGCGCCACCTCTGGTCGGTGGCGTCGGTCGCGGTCCGCTGGGTGGCACCCGTGCCGTTGGCGGTGGAGCCGCCGGCGATGGTGAGCCTCAGGTCGCTGTTCGCGTTGGACAGGGTGTAGGTGGCCCCGTCGGAGATACCGCCGCCCAGGTCGACGACGCTGTACGTGACGGGGTTGACACCGCTGCTGCGTGCTCGTCCCCCGCTGAACACCATCACGCTGTGGCCGTCGGTCAGCGGGAGCATGCCCCGGCTGTAGCCGCCGGCGACGTTGGAGCGCATCCGGGTCCAGGCGTTCGCCGCCCCGTTCTCCGTGTTGACGAACAGGTCGTCCTGGCTCTCGCCGCTGAGGACGAGGGTGCCGTTGGGGCCGCCAGCGGGCAGCCAGGTGATGAAGGGCGCACCGCTCGGGATGACACCGTCGGTCGAGCGCAGCACCCGGCCGGTGACGGAGCCGAAGCCCTCCGGGTCGGCGGAGATCTTGTAGTAGACGGAGCACCGGCCCTCGGGGGCGTTGCAGTACTCATAGCTCATCACGTGGTTGCCGTTGGGCAGCCGGGTGACGACCGGCATGCCGGGCCGGTCGGCATAGGTGGGCATCGACACGTCGTCGACGACCGGGCCCCAGTTGCGCAGGTCGGTGGAGACCTGGTGGACGACCTCCTGGCCGTGGGCGGTGTCGCGCTGGTCGGAGTAGTAGACGATGAGCTTGTCGCCGGAGAGCAGGAAGTACGGCTCCCAGACGGGCGTGTAGCCGTTGCTGGAGATGGCCCGGCCGCCGGTCGCGATGTTGGTCACGAAGGTCCAGCTCTGGCCACGGTCGGTGCTGGCGTACAGGTCGATCTTGGTGCCGCCCCGGTCGGCCGGAACGGAGTCACCGGCGGCGAGGATGGTCCCGGCGGGGAAACCGCCCATGGCCCGGGGAAGTTCGAACAGTTCGGGCTCCCAGCGCATCCCCCAGCCGTTCTGGGTGTCGGCGACCTCGGAGATCTTCGTCCAGGACTTGCCGTTGTCGGTGCTGCGGTAGATCGGGAAGACCGGCGTGCCGGAGGTGTACTGCTCGAAGGTGGCGAGCATGGTGCCGTTGGCGGAGCCGTTGTACTGCAGGCGCATCGCTCGGGGGTAGAACGTGCCCGGTGAGGGCGCGTTCGACGGTGGTGTGTACAGCGTCTGCGCCGGACGGGACTCCGCCGCGGCCCGGCCCGCGGCGGGCAGGGTCAGCGTCCCCAGGGCGAGGAGCAGGGACACCATCAGGGTCAGGAGGGAGAAGGGACGGGAACGTGTGGCGGCGCCGGGTCTGGCGCCCAACTGTGCAGAGGACATGTGCGGCTCCCACGGGAAGGGATGGGGTTGTGTGTTTCGGTGCCCGCCGCTCCCCGGGTCGGTCCGGTCGGGAGCGGTGGAGTTCGGTGGCCGACATCGACCGGCCCGGAGGGACGACGACGCGGCGGCGGCACGGGCGTCCGGGAGCCTCGCGGTCATGCGTGCTTCGGACGGCAGGAGGGGGGTTCAGGGCGTCGGCTCTCGCGCGCTGCGGGAAGTCAGAAGGGGGAGAGGCTCTCCCGGTGGTGGTGCACGGGCTGTCGGTCGTGGCGGGCCGGTCGGTCGGTCGGTCGGTCGCGGGGAGGGGAAGGGAGGGGACAACGGAGGGGCACGGCTGTCCTGGCCGGCGGTGGGGCCACGATGTGACAGCGGGACGGCTGGAGCTGTCGGGCTTGGCGCGGCGGTGAGAGGGGCCACCGGTCGCGGCCGGACCGTCGAGGTTCCAGCGGTCGGCGTTCGCCTGGCTGCGCGAGGTCGACGCCCGGTTCAGCCCGTTACGCGGTCGCGGCCTGACCGCGGAGGCGCGGTCGAGCCGCGGATGACGAGTTCGACCGGTGGTTCGCTCGCCGGAGGCGGTTCGGTGTCGGGCGCCTCGATGGCGTGGACGAGGAGCCTGATCCCTTCCCGTGCCGCTTCGTCGAAGGGTTGACGCACGGTGGTCAGGGGCGGGGTGACGTAGGCGAAGACGGGGTTGCCGTCGAAGCCCACGACGCTGATGTCATCCGGCACCCGGCGGCCGGCTTCCCGCAGGGCGTGGATGAGGCCGATGGCCATCTCGTCGCCGGCGGCGAACACCGCGGTCACGGTGCCGTCGGCGGCCAGCCGGCGGCCTGCCTCGTAGCCGGAGGCGGGCGACCAGTCGCCTTCGAGCAGGGGAGGTTCGTGCGCTCCCCGTGCCGCGAGCGCCGCCCGCCAGCCCTCGGTACGGTCCTTGGAGGCGTACCACCGTCCCGGACCGGCGAGGTGGTGGACCGTGGGGTGGCCCAGGTCCAGCAGGTGTTCGGTGGCCGCCCTCGCCAGGTCGTACGCGCCCACTCCCACGGTCAGGGTCCGGGCGGAGGTGAAGGCCGGTGGTGCCCCGAGGAAGAGGAGCGGCACGTCGACGCCCACGTGCACATCCCCCTCGACGATGGGTTCGGAGACGACGATGCCGTCCACGCCCTGTTCCAGGAGTGAGGTCACGGCACCGGCGATGTCGTCCGGTTCCCCGTCCATCGTGTTGACCATGCGCAGGGCGTACCCGGCGTCCCGTACGGCTCTCTCGATGCCGACGAGCAGCGAGGCGGTTCCGTATCCGGCCGTCCCCAGTGCCACGACGCCGATGGACCGGTTGCGGCCGGAGGCCAGCGCCCGGGCCGCGTGGTTCAGCCGGTAGCCGAGTTCCTCAGCGGCTTCGAGGACACGTCTGCGGGCGTCCTCGGAGACGTAGGGCTCGTCGTTGAGGACGCGCGACACCGTCTTGCGCGAGACACCGGCCAGCCGGGCCACGTCCGCGCTGCGCGGCGCGGCCGTCGCCGTGCCGTGCGCCACCACTCGTGTCATCGCGTCTCCCGGCGGGCGTCTGCCCCGTATCGAGCGAGGTCAACCATATGACCGCGCGGTCACTGACCGCGCGGTCATATCTACGTGGACGGAGGGGCCGTTCGTCAAGAGTGCCGACGGAATTTCTCGCCGCAGAGGGCCTTTTCGGAGTGGTCGGCCGGTCCGTGCCCCCTGGGGTCCACGACGTACGGGTCGACAACCAGTTCGCCACCGACACCGTCGTACCGGACGTCGTCCAGTTCCAGACCCTGCACGACTTCGACCGCTGGAAGACGCAGGGCCGCCTGCTGCACTAGAGGCCGGCCGGGTTCTCCAAGGTCCATGAAGCGTTCCAGGATCCGCAGGGTGCGTGGGTCGCCACCGGAGCGATCACCTTCAACTTCCTGTACGACACGGCGACGGTCGGCGCGAAGGTCCCGTTCACCCCGCTCACCCCGCTCGACCTGGTCGACCCGCAGTGGAAGGGCAGGATCGCCTCGTCCAACCCGCACGACGACGACGCGATCCTCTACCTGTTCTCCCTGTACGCGCGCACGTACGGCTGGGACCGGGTGGCCCGGTTCGCCGCACAGGACGTCCAGTTCGCCCGGGGCAGCAACTCCCCGGGCGACGCCGTCTCGGGCTCCACCCAGGGGCGTAGCCGACCGGGCCCGGCCGGGGGCCGTCCCCCTTGGTCACGCCAAGATCGGTACGGTGGCAGGCGGGACCAGGAGAGGGGCGGCACGGCCGTGAGCGAGCAGGCAGGGATCAGTACGGCCAAGGAGGCCGCCGACCACGAACTCGTGCTCGCCTTCGGGCGACTGCAGGGGGCGGCCAACCGACTGGAGTACATCCTCGGGCGGGCACTCGAAGTCGAGTGCGGGATCAGTCACCTGATGTTCGAGGTGCTGCTGATCCTCGGCCGGGCGGGCGAGCCGGGACTGGCGATGCGGGCCATCGCCCAGGAGCAGGTCCTCACCACCGGCGGCGCCACCCGGCTGGTGGACCGCATGGAGGCGGCGGGGCTGGTGGCCCGGGCGGAGTCCCCCTCCGACCGGCGCGGCAAGCTGGTGCGGCTGACGACGCTGGGCGAGGAGACGACGGTGCGCGCGGCTCAGGTCCATGTGGAGAACATCAAGCGGTACTTCGTCACCCCGCTCCCGGAGGCGGACCGCGAGCGCTTCGCCGAAGATCTGCGGATCCTCAGCCACACGGCTCGGGACGTCCTGCCCCGGCTGCCCTGACCACACCCCGAAGCGGCGGCCGAGGACGGCGGCAAGCAGCGTCGCGGGCGCCCGCGACGGCGGCCCCGCCCCGGCGGTCACCGCCGCGCCGGCCGCCGGTGCCCCAGCCGACGTCCTGACGCCGACCAGAGCCCTGTGACCTCCTTCACAGAGCCTCGCCGAAATACCTGACACGTCAGCTACCGTTCTGTCAGGTGACCGCCCGCACCGGGCGACCCGTCACACGCTGTTGAGGTCACCATGAAGCTGGTCTACGTTTTCGACGCCTACTGCGGCTGGTCCCACGGTTTCTCCGGGACCCTCCGCGAGGTGGTCTCCCGCCACCCCGAACTGTCGGTGGAGGTGGTCTCCGGCGGTCTGTTCACCGGAGCGCGCCGGGTGCCGATCCGCGAGTTCGGCTACGTGCAGGGCGCGAACGCCCAGATCGCCGAGCTGACCGGTGCCGAGTTCGGCGAAGCGTACGAGGAACTGATCGCCGACGGCTCGTTCGTCATGGACTCCGAGGCCGCGGCCCGCGGTGTGGCCGCCCTGCGCCAGGCGGCCCCCGACCGCGCCTCGGCCCTGGCCACGGACGTACAGCACGCCTTCTACGCCGACGGCCGCAGCCTGTCCGACCCCGTGACGTACGGTTGGGTCGCCGAGGCGGCCGGGCTGGACGCCGACGCCGTCGTTTCCGCGTTCGCCTCGCCCGAGGTGCGGGCAGCCGCCGAGGCCGACTTCCGCCGCGCGGCCGAACTGGGTGTCACCGGCTTGCCCACCCTGCTGGCCGTCGACGGCGACTCCGTGATCCCCCTGGCCTACGGTCGCGCCACCGCGGACGAGGTCGGCCGGCGACTGGCGTCCCTCGGGGCCACCCGTACCTCCTGACCGTCCCCGTCCGGACCGGCCGTGTTCCCTCACTCCCCCAGCAGCCGCCGCAGCCACCGCAGCCGGGCCTCCCGGGCGTCGACGGAGAGGGTCGCCTGCGGCACCAGACCGTCGAAGCCGTGGAACCCGCCCGGCCACACGTGGAGTTCGGCGCTTCCCCCGGCCTGCCAGATCCTGGAGGCGTAGGTGACGTCCTCGTCCCGGAAGGTCTCCGCGGAACCCACGTCGATGAAGGCGGGAGGCAGACCGGACAGGTCGGCCGCTCGGGCCGGGGCGGCGTACGGCTCGACGTCGTCGGTGCCGCGCCGCTCCCCCAGCAGAGCGCTCCAGCCCGTCTCGTTGGCGGTGCGGTCCCATACGCCGAGTCCGGCCATCTGATGGGCGGACACGGTGTCGTTGCGGTCGTCGAGCATCGGGCACATCAGCAGCTGGCCCAGCAGCCGCGGGCCCCGGCGGTCGCGTGCGAGGAGGGCGAGAGCCGCGGCGAGTCCGCCGCCCGCACTGCCCCCGGCCAGGATGACGCGGTCCGGATCGCCGCCGATCTCCTCGGCGTGCGCCGCCGTCCACAGCAGTCCCGCGTAGCAGTCCTCGATCGGTGCCGGGTGCGGGTGCTCGGGGGCGAGGCGGTACTCCACCGACACCACGACCAGGCCCAGTTCCTCCGCCCAGTCCAGGGGCAGGCCCAGCCGGTTGTGACCCACGATCATGCCGCCGGGGTGGGTGAAGTAGACGACGGGTCGTGGGCCGGGCACCGAGGTGGGCCTGCATATCAGCAGCGAGACGTCCGGCGCGCCCGGCGGGCCGGGCACCGCGCGCTCCTCCACGTCGAAGAGACCGCCGCAGCTCAGTTCGCCGATCGTCAGGAGAGGGACGTCGCCGTTGAGCCGCTCCCTCGCCGCGGGGATGTCGTCCGGGGTCGCGGTGGTCGGTGCCAGGTCGCCGAGTTCGACGAGGGCGGCCGCCAGTTCCGGGTCGAACGGCGGAGGGGGCGTGGTCATCTGTACCTCCTGCGAGTTGATCGTCCTGATCGTCGACGTCGTCACGGCCGGCCGGGAAGGCCATCGCGCGGGGATGGAACCGTGGGGCGAGACGGTGGGGCTGATGTCCGCCCGCCGAGCGCGGCGGGCCTGCGGGAGGACGCGGGCGGGCGACGGGAGAACCGGGGCCGGGGCCCGGTGCGCGCGGTCGAACGGCCCGGGCGCGTGGGCTCGTTCCCGCCGGGCCGTGCGGCGCCGTACGTCTTTGGCCGAACGGCGCCCCGGCGTCCCGCCGTCCGAGCGGGGGTCGCGGGGCGGCTCGCACCGAAGGCGACGGGCGGAACCGTAACCGCACGCGCTGCTCTCCGTCCAGCCTCCGCACGGAACGCGACGATGCCCGAAGCCGGGGTGCGGCGCGCGACGGCCGTGCGGCGACCATGCGTCCGAGGGCGCGCCTCGCCGCGGGGTGGTGGGTCCGGTCCGTCCCGGTCCCGGCCTTCTGCCGGGGGCCGGTCAGGCCGAGTCCCGCACCTCGATCCGGAGCGGATCCTCCACGGAGCCGGCCGGAAGCTCCTTGTGGTCGAGCGCGTCGACGACGCGGCGGGCCAGGGCCCGCGCGAGGGTGTCGGTGTCGCGGGCGACCGTGGTGAGCGACGGTCGCAGCAGGGCCGAGCTGGGGATGTCGTCGACGCCGACCACGGCGAGGTCGTGCGGGGCGCGCAGTCCGAGGGACTGCAGGGCCAGCAGCACGGCCATGGCGATGTCGTCGTTGAACGCGCAGATGCCCGTCACCGGCGGGTCGGCCGCGAGCCATGTCTTCACCGCCTCCATGGCGCCGTTCAGCTCCAGCGGGACGGTGCGGACGTCGGGCTCGGGGAGGCCACGTTCGGCGCAGACGTTGCGGACGCCGTCCAGCCGCGGCCGGGCCAGGACGTCGAGGCGCGGCAGGTCCGGGTAGGCGTAACCGAGCCGATGGTGGGAGCCGGCGAGATGACGGGCCTGCAGCGCGCCGATCGGTTCCTCGGACACCAGCGCGGACCGAGGGTCTCCCGGCGTCGAGCCGTGCATCGTCATGACGACCTCGATGCCCGCCGTCCGCATGGCCTCGGCCTCGGCCTCGGGGAACTCGTTCAGGGCGAGGACGGCGGCGGGGGTCAGGGCCCGCCAGATCTCCCGCAGGGGCCGGGCGGGCTGCGCCGACGAGTGCACGAGGAAGGTGAACTCGTGTTCGGCGAAGGCGTTGGTCAGCTGCTGGATGAGCCGTCCGAGCACATGCTGGATCGGCCAGTCCGGCAGCACGCCGAGGACGATGTCGGAGCGTCCCGTACGCAGCGTGCGCGCTGCCGCCGAAGGCGCGTAACCGAGCCGGGCGGCGGCCTCCCACACCCGGTTGCGGGTCGCCTCGGCGATCTTCTGGTGCGGGGTGTCGTTGAGGACGTAGCTGACCGTCGCCCGCGACACTCCGGCCTCCCGGGCGACGTCCCCGCTGGTCACCCGTCTGCCTCTGGACGTCCCGGCCATGCATCCCCACCCTCCGACTGCTTCGGCAGACCTCTTGCCAAACCCCTCGATCGCGGGCTAGCTTACCCGCTCAGTCAACCTACACGTTTAAGTGGCGCGTTTAAGTAACACTGCGTAGCCGGACTCGGTGGCCCCTCTCGGCACCACCCCTCGGCGCCGCACTCCAGGTCCCCACCGTCCCCGGTACTCAGCGAAGAGGACCCATGCCTGGCCCGAGAAGCATCACGAGCAACCCCTGGAAGACCGCGACGCTCGCCGGCATGGCCTCCTACCTGGACGCCGCGGCCCTGGTGACGTCGGGCATCGCCATCGGCGGCTACTACGCCGCACCCCTGCGACTCGGCCCCGAGACCATCGGCACCCTGCTGGGACTGCAGACCCTGGCGTTCGCCGCCGGTGCCCTCTTCGGCGGCCGGCTGGGCGATCGCCTCGGGCGCCGGACGATCTTCACCGTCTCGCTCGTCCTGTACGCGGCGGGCGTCCTGCTGCTCCTCGTGGCCGCGAGCCCCGCGCTGCTCTTCGCGGGTGTCGTGACCACCGGCCTGGCCATCGGCGCGGACCTGCCCGTGTCGCTCGCCCTCGTCAACGAGGAGGCATCGCCCGGCAGGAAGGGCACGATGGTGGTGTTCTCCGGCATGCTCTGGCTCGCCGGCATCGTGGTCGTCCTGCTGCTCAGCTCCTTCATGGGGGCCCAGGGCATGCTCGGCGGCCGGATCCTCTTCGCCCACCTGCTGGTCGTGGCCGTCGTCGTCCTGCTCCTGCGCCTCACCCTCGGCGAGTCCGCCGAGTGGGCCGCCGCCCGCCGGGCCGCCGACGCACACGCCCGCCCCGACACCGCCGCCGGGACCGTCGAGTTCGGCCGCGTCCGGGACCTCTTCCGGCCACCGACCGTCCACGCCCTGCTCGCGACGGGCCTGTACTACGCCACCTGGAACCTCGGCGCGAACACGCTCGGCCAGTTCGGCACCTTCCTGTGGACCGCGCTGGCCGACGGGGAGGTCGCGGAGTACTCGCGACTGACCCTGCTCGGCCTTCCGGTGGGTTTCGTCGCCGGCCTGGTGTTCATGCGCGTCGTCGACCGGCCCGCCCGGCACGCCTGGTTCGGCGCGGGCACCGCCCTGATCGTCCTCGCCTGGGCACTGCCCGCCCTGCTCGGACCCGGCAGGTTCACCCTGGTTGCCGTCATGCTCCTCTCCGGGCTCGGCAACGCCTTCGCCGGCGAGTCCGTCTACAAGATCTGGTCCCAGGAACTCTTCCCCACCCTGCTGCGGGCCACCGCCACCGGCGTGACCATGGCCTTCACCCGAACCCTCGCCGGACTGGCCGCACTGGGCACCCCCGCCCTGGCCCTGGGCCACACCCGGCTGTTCTTCGGCCTGCTCCTCGGCGTCACCGTGGCCTCGGCGGTCATCGGTCTGGTCTGGGTGCCGCGCCTGCCCAGGGCTCCCCGGCCGGAGGAACCCGCCGACACTCCCCGACCGGGAGCGCGCACCGCCACTCCGCACGCCGAGAAGCGCGCCGTCGCCGGGCACCCCGAGACGCCGGCCGCCCCTGCGCGCCAAGAGACGCCGGCCACCGCTCCGCAGCGCGAGACGCCTGCAGCCGCTCCCCACCCCGAGGCGCGCCCCGACCTGAGCGGCGCCGCCACCCCCGACACGACCGAAAAGGCTCTCCGTTGATCCGCCACCACGACTTCCGGCACCACGACCTGACGCTGCGCTCGACGCTGCACATCCCCGACGGACCGGCGGACATGCGCCATCCGACCGTGGTGTTCGTCCACGGCTTCACCTCCAACCGCCTCGAACTGCCGAACTTCGTCGCCATGTCCCGGCTGTTGGCGGACCACGGCATCGCCTCGGTCCGCTTCGACCTCTCCGGACACGGCGAGAGCGACGGCGACTTCTTCGACGTGACCATCACCGGCGAGATCGCCGAGACCCGCGCGATCCTGAGCACGGTCCGCACCCTCGGCTTCGTCGACCCCGACCGCATCGGCCTGGTCGGCATGAGCATGGGGGGCGTCGTCGCCGGCATCACGGCCGCCGAGGAGACCGGGATCGGCGCGCTCTGCCTGTGGTCCCCGGCGGCCGTCGCCCCGTTCGAGATCGGCAAGGGCTGTCTCAAGGGCCGCCGACTCGCCTCGGAGATCGAGGAGAAGGGGTACTTCGACGCCGACGGGCACCGGATGAGCGCCGCCCTCGTCGAGGACATCGCCGGCCTCGACGTCTACGGACGGTCCGGGACGTACACCGGACCGGTCCACATCCTGCACGGCGACAAGGACGACATCGCCCCCCTGGAGTACGCACGCCGCTACCTGGACCACTACGACGGCAACGCGGAACTGGAGATCGTGGAAGGCGCGGACCACGCCTGGGGAACCGTCCCCCACCGCACCACGCTGCACGGGTCCACGCTGCGCTTCTTCCGGAGGCACCTCCAGCGATGAACACTTCGAGCCCCGCCCCGCGCCACCCGGCGGACACCACGACCTCAATCACCGGCCTGCGTACCGCCGACGACTCCGGTCTCGTCGCCACCCCGCACGCCATGCCCCGCCTGTCGTGGTCGCTGACCGGCACACGGCCGGGCATCCTCCAACACGCCTACGAGATCGAGGTGTCGGCGGACCCGTCGTTCGCCGACAGCACCTCCATCGGAGAAATCGCGTCGGACACGGTGACCGACCACCCGTGGCCGGCCCAACCGCTCAGCAGCCGCGAGACCCGGTACTGGCGGGTCCGGGTCCGCACCGATCTCGGATGGACGCCGTGGAGCGAGACCGCCCGGGTCGAGGGCGCGCTGCTCGACGACGTGGACTGGGCCGCCCGCCCCGTCCATCTGCCCAATGACCGGGGCCGTTCCTCCCCCGGCCCCGTGCCGTTGCTCCGCCGGGAGTTCCACCTCCCGGCGGAGCCGGTGTCGGCGCGCCTGTACGTCACCTCGCTCGGCGTGCACCGCACCACGCTCAACGGCCGCCCCGTCTCCGCAGACCTGCTGGAACCGGGCTGGACCAGCTACCCGAGCCGCCTGCTCTACGCCACCTACGACGTCACCGACCTGCTCCGCCCCGGCCCGAACGCCCTTGCCGCCGCCGTCGGCGACGGCTGGGTCCGCGGCCACCTCACCTGGCACAAGAACCGCGACGTGTACGGCGACACGACCGCACTGCTCGCCCAGCTCGAAGTCGGCCTCGCCGACGGGACCAGGGTCACCGTCATCACCGACGGCCGCTGGAAGGGCGGTTACGGCGACCTGCTGTCGGCGGACCTGTACGACGGCTGCTCACGTGACCTCCGCCAGGAGCCCCCCGGCTGGCAGTTGCCCGGCTTCGCCGACCGTGACTGGGAGCCCGTCGCCGTCCTCCCCCTGCCCAAGGGGCTGGCCCAGCGTGCCCACCCGCCCGTGCGCGTCGTCCAGGTCGTCCGACCCGAGCGGCGTGACCTCGCGGACGGCACGATCGCCGTCGACACGGGCGAGAACCTGACCGGCTGGCTCAGACTCCATGTCGACGGGCCGCCCGGAGCCACCGTCACCGTCCGGCACGCCGAAGTCCTCGACGGCGACGGCCGCCTGCTGACGAGCATCCTGCGGGGCGCCCGGGCCACCGACCATTACACCCTGGCCGGCGGCCCGGCCGAACTGTCACCGGAGTTCACCTTCCACGGCTTCCGGTACGCCGAGATCGACGCCTCCCCGGACGTGACCGTCCAGGCGATCGAGGCGGAGGTCGTCGCCGGCGACCTGCGCCGCATCGGCGGGTTCCGCTGCTCCGACGACCGTGTGAACACCCTCTACGCCAACGTCGTACGCTCCCAGCGCGGCAACTTCCTCGCCGTGCCCACGGACTGCCCGCAGCGCGACGAGCGGCTCGGCTGGACCGGCGACATCATGGCCTTCGCCCCCACGGCGTGCGCGACGTTCGACAGCGCCTCCTTCCTCGACAGCTGGCTCACCGACCTCCGCATCGAGCAACGGCCCGACGGCGCGGTCCCCATGGTGGTCCCCGACGTGCCGCTCGGCGAACTCCCGCCCGCCGAGCTGCCGTTCGCCGGCGCCGCCGCGGGGTGGGGCGACGCCGCCACGGTCGTACCGGCCGCCCTGTACGAGGCGTACGGCCGGCCCCACATGCTGGAACGGCACTACGCGGCGATGCGCGCGTGGGTCGATTTCACCGTCGCCCACCTGGACGAGGACGGCACCTGGAGCGGCAACGCGCAACTCGGTGACTGGCTCGACCCCGCCGCGCCGCCGGAGAACCCGGCGGCCGCCACCACCGACTCCGGCTATGTCGCCACCGCCTTCGTCGCGCACAGCGCCCGGCTGCTCGCCGACGCCGACCGTGCGCTGGGCCGCCCCGACGACGCCGCACTCCACGAGGACCTGCACCGGCGAACCGCCGAGGCCGCCTGGCGCAAGTGGGGCGACCACGCCCGCACCACCCAGACGGGCTGCGCCCTCGCTCTGGAGTTCGGCATCGCACCCGCCACCGAACGCGCCGAGGTCGGCGAGGCCCTCGCGGATCTGGTGCGGGCCAACGGAGGCCGTATCGCCACCGGCTTCCTGGGCACACCGTTCGTGCTGCCCGCCCTCAGCGGCACCGGCCACGTGGCCGAGGCGTACGAACTGCTGCTCAACCCCGAGTGCCCCGGCTGGCTGTACCAGGTCGCCCACGGCGCCACCACCATGTGGGAACGATGGGACGCCATACGCCCCGACGGCACCATCGACGTCGAGAACGCCGGCACCATGCTGTCCTTCAACCACTACGCCTACGGTGCCGTCGCCGCCTGGCTCTACCGGTCCGTCGCGGGTCTGCGGCCCACCTCCCCCGGGTACCGCACCCTCGACATCGCCCCACGCCCCGGCTCCACGCTCACCTCCGCCGAGGCCTCGGTCGACACCCCGTACGGCACCGCGTCCGTCGCCTGGTCGATCAACGGCGACGCGCTCACGGTGAAGGCCGTACTGCCGCCCGGCACCACCGGACGGTTCAGCGCGCCCGAGGGCTGGCACTGCGCGGAGACCGTCGACGCACTCACCTCCGGCAGCCACGTCATCTCCCTGCGTCCGCTCACCCGCGTCTGAACGCACACACCCCACCGGAGCCCGTCCCCACGGGCTCCCTCCTGCCCGGTCCCGTGGACCGGGCCCGCAGACGGCGGCCCGCCGCTCCCTGACACGCGGCGGGCCGCCTTCCGATGTTCCGACCGGCCGGCTTCACGTGCCCGTGGGCCGTGGACGGGGGGCAGTACGGCTAGCGCAGCGCGTCGGCGAAGAAGTCGAGCGACCGGGCGACCTCGGCGAGCGCCGGGGTCCGGTTGAGGTGGCCGTGCGGCATGCCTGCGGCCAGGTAGCTCCCGACCTCGACCTCGGACGCGGTCAGCTGCCGGGCCAGGAGTTCGGCCGAGGGGCGCAGGTCGTCGTATTCGGAGACCAGCAGGCGCACGGGAGGCAGGCCCCGCAACGGAGCCGCGCCCGGCAGCGCGTCGCGCGGGAGGTCGGTGAGCCGGCCGACGTAGTTCTCCACCATGAACTCGACGTCCGCCGTGGTGAACCGCATCGTCGGGGGCAGGGCCGCCATCTCGGCAGCCGTCGTGCTGTCCAGGGCCGGAACGGGGAAGTGCGCGAACGGGTAGGCCAGCAGGAGGAGATCGGCCGGTCGCAGAGCCGCGTCCCGATCCGGTTCCCGCTCCCGGTCCCGCTCCCGCCGGTCCCGGTCGCGCAACGCCGTGGCGAGTGCCAGGGCCGCGCCCGCACTCGCCCCGCCGAGGGCCATGACCTCGGCGTCGGGGGCCAGTTCGGTCCTGAGCCAGTTCCACGCGGCGCACACGTCGTCCAGCGGGACCGGGTAGCGAACGCCGCCGACCGCCAGGCGGTAGTCGACGGAGACCACCACGGCCCCCGCTCGCGCCGCCAGTTCGGCCGCGACGACATGCGCCTCGGGCATGTCGAGGTCACCGCCCAGGAAACCGCCGCCGTGCGCCCACAGAACGGCTGTGGAGGCGGGGCGTGCGGGAGCGTACGTCCGTACCGGCACGGGGCCGTGGGGGCCGGCTGTCTCGCGGTCCTCGACCACGACACCGTGGGGCCGGGTCCATTCGGAGGGGTCCCGTATGAACTCGGCGAACCGTGCTCGTGCGTCCGGGTCGGCGAGGTCGGGGAACGTGATGCCGGCGAGGAGGTGCAGCCTCTCCGCGAGATAGGGATCGAGGGGCATGGTGACCGCCTTCCGTGACGTAGGGACAGGGGACAGCGGACGCACCCGTACGGGCACGGGCACGTCGAAACGACTACGGCGGGAGCCGACGGGCGCGGCCGGTGCGACGACGTGCAGCGGCCGGCGTCTCCCAGAAGGGCTCGGGGGGGGCGGATCGGGGCGGACGGCTCAGGCGGGGACGACCCTGAACAGCGACCGCCGCATGACCACGCCCCGGCCAGGACAGCTCGACCGCGACCGACGGCTCAGTCCTCATGCCGGCTCACCCCCACCGCAGCCCGGACCACGACGACCGGCCCTCACGCCGAGTCGCGGACCTCCAGCCGGATGTTCGGCTCCACCGGACTGGCGGGAGCCGGTGCGCCGTCGAGCGCGGCCCGGACCGAGTTCGCGTACAGCTCGGCGATCCCGGGGAGGTCCTGGACGACGCTGGTCAGCGGTGGCCAGGACACCGCCGCAGCCGGGGTGTTGTCGACACCGATCACCGCCATGTCCCGGGGGGCTTCGAGGCCGAGGTGCCGCAGCCCGGCCAGCACGCTCATGGCCACCTCGTCGTTGAACGCGCAGATGCCGGTCACCTGAGGGTCGGCGGCGAGCCAGGAGCGGACCGCGTCGGTGGCGGCGCCCGGCGACAGCGGGACGGTCCGGACGTCGGGGGCGGGCAGTCCCAGTTCGGCGCAGACCCTGCGGACCCCCTCCAGGCGCGGCCGGGCGAAGACGGCGACCCGCTCGTCGTCGGGGTAGGCGTATCCCAGTCGGCGGTGGGACGCGGCCGCCAGATGACGGGCCTGTGCCGCGCCGATCGCGTTCGCGTTCGTGATGCCTTCCTCGGAGCCGATCCCCTCGTCCTCGTACAGGGCGGCGATCACCTCGATGCCCGCCGCCCGCATCGCCACCGCATCGGCTTCGGAGAAGGGCTCGAAGGAGAGCACCGCGGCCGGAGTGAGGGCCTTCCAGATCTCGCCCAGCGAGCGGGCGCCCCGGATGCCGGAGTGGGCGACGAAGGTCAGATTCCTCTTCGCGAACGCAAGCGTGAGCTGCTGGATGAGCAGGCCCGTCGCATAGCCGAGCGGCCAGTCGGGCAGCAGACCGAGGACCACGTCGGAGCGGCCGTAGCGGAGGGTCCGCGCGGCGGCCGACGGCGCGTAGCCGAGCCGCTCGGCCGCCGCCAGCACGCGTTGACGGGTCGCGTCGGTGATCTTCTGATGTGCCGTGTTGTTGAGGACGAAGCTCACCGTCGCCCGTGACACACCCGCCTCGCGGGCCACATCCGCACTCGTCACTCTCCCGCTTCGCGAAGCCATAGACGACCACCTTCCACGAACCTCTTGCGCGACGCAGGAGACACGGTTAGTTTACGGACACGCACTTTAACGTGTTAGCGACACGTTAAAGCAACTGCAAGTAGCCATGATGCGAGGTTGCGCGATGGGATGCCCTGTCGACTCATCCGATCGCCGACATTGAAGCAGACGGTCCGCGGCACCCACGAGACGGAGTGATCCTCCGGGTACCTCGCAGTGGGCCCGATTCGTTCGCGCATCGCCAACGGCCCCCGCTCCGGCGGCTTCTGGCCACCGCGCCGCACCTCGACACTCGCGCATCCGGCCACCGGGCGGTCCGCCCCGGTGGCCCTCCTCGGCAACCTCATCATCGGATCCGCCCCGTCCTTCGGAGACCCTCAATGAAGAGAAGAACCGCACTCCAGGCCTCCATCGGCGTGGTGGTCACCCTCACGCTCGCCGCCTGCGGCGGCGGACAGAGCGGCACCGGCACCGGCACCGGCGCCGGCCCGGTGGACCTCACCATCGCCCTGTCCTCCGCGCCCAACAGCCTCGACCCCTCCCAGGTCGCCGTCGGGCCCTTCCTCAACTACATGGACCCCGCCTACGCGACCCTGCTGACCCGCAAGGCCGACGGCACCCTCGGCGCCGGTCTGGCCGACAAGTGGGGCTACGTCGGCAAGAAGAACACCAAGTTCGAGCTGCGCCTGCGCAAGGGTGCCAAGTTCGCCGACGGGGCCCCGGTCACCGCCACCGACGTCGTCAACTCCTTCAAGTACTTCCAGAAGGGCAGCGGCCCCGCCGCCGCCTGGTTCCGGCCCCTGACGTTCGCCACGTCCGGCACCTCGACCGTGGTGATCACCAGCCCGACGCCCAACCCGGACATGGGCACCCTGTTCACGCCCCCGTACATGGGCGGCGCCATCATCAGCCCGGCCGGGCTCAAGACACCGAAGAAGCTGGCCTCCTCGACCTTCGGCGCCGGGCCGTACGTGTACAGCGCCCAGCAGTCGGTATCCGGCGACCACTACGTCTATGTGCCGAACAAGAACTTCTACGACCAGTCCGCGATCCACTTCAAGAAGATCACCGTCCGGGTGATGCCGAACGTCAACTCCCAGGTACAGGCCCTGAAGTCCGGGCAGATCGACCTCATGTACGGCACGCCGGACGTGGCGCCGACCGTCAAGGGCGACAAGGCGATCACCACGCTCCAGAAGCCCACCACCTGGGCGGGCCTGTTCCTCCTGGACCGTGAGGGCACCGTCGTCAAGGGACTCGGCGACGTACGGGTGCGCCAGGCGCTGAACTTCGCCGTCGACCGGGCCGCGATCACCAAGGCGGTCTACGGGGACTACGGCACTCCGGTCTCCCAGCCGCAGATGCCCGGCTACGACGGCTACAGCCCCGAGGCCGCGAAGATGTACCCCTACGACCCGGCCAGGGCCAAGAAGCTGCTCAAGGCGGCGGGCTACGGGAACGGCCTGACCATCCCGGTGAACTACGGCTCGTTCGACCCCTCCACGACCAAGATGGTCCAGGCCGTGCAGGACCAGCTCGCCAAGGTGGGCGTCAAGCTGAAGCTGCGGGCCGCCACCAACTTCGGCGGCTGGATCAACGACCTGCTGACGAAGAAGTACGCGGCCACCGTGCTCTCGCCCGGCACGGGCGGCGAGGCCAACTTCTACGCACAGCAGCCGCCCTTCGGCAAGACGGGCATCATGAACGTCTTCGGGGCGGACGACCCGGACGTCGACGCCGCGTACGCACGGCTCGCCGCGGCGGACCCGAAGTCCAGCGCGGAGGCGTCCGTGGACCTCACCGACGTGATCGTGCGCAAGGCACTCGCCCTGCCGGTGTCCGGCACCGACACGATCGCCATGTACAACGACAAGCTGCGCGGGGTGAAGTTCCCCGACGGCGGCGCCCAGTTGACCTCCAACACCCTGTGGACCACCCGCTGACGAGGGCCGATGTTTCCCATCATTCTCCGCAGGCTGGCACTGTCCATCCCGCTCCTCGTGATCGTCTCGGCGATCACCTTCCTCCTGGAGTCGTTCGTGCCGGGAGACCCGGCACGAACGGTGCTGGGAATCAACGCGCCGCAGGAGCAGTACGACGCCCTGCGGGCCGCGATGCACCTCGACCAGCCGGTCGTCGTGCAGTACTGGCTGTACCTCCGCGACGTCCTGCGCGGTGACCTCGGTACCTCACTGTTCTCCGGCGAGTCCGTGCTGGGGCTGATCGGGCAACGGCTGCCGGTCACCCTGGCGCTGGTGATCGGGGGCACGGTGCTCGCGACCCTGATCGGGGTCGTGCTGGGGGTCTACAGCGCGACGCGCGACCGGGTCAGCCGGCGACTCTTCGACATCGTGTCGCTGCTCGGCAGCGCGGTCCCCAACTTCTGGATCGCACTGGTGCTGGTCGCCGTGTTCGCCGTGAAGTTCGCCCTCTTCCCCGCCACCGGGTACACCCCGTTCACCGAGTCGCCGGGACAGTGGGCGGCCGGACTGGTGCTGCCCGTGATCTCCCTGTCGATCGGTGGAGTCGCCTTCATCTCCAAGGTCACCCGCGACGCGATGCTCTCCACCCTCGGCCTCGACCACATCAGAACGCTGCGGGCCTCCGGCATCCGGCCCGCGTCGATCATCTGGAAGCACGCCCTGCGGGGCTGCGGACTGCCGGTGGTGACCACGATCGGCCTGATGATGATCACTTTCATCCCCGGCACCATCCTCATCGAGAACGTCTTCACCCTGCCCGGCCTCGGCACCACCGTCGTGGACGCGACCAACCAGCACGATCTGCCGGTCGTGCAGGGCCTGACCATCACCTTCACGGTCATGGTCATCGTGGTGAACCTTCTCGTGGACGTCCTCTACAGCCTCCTCAACCCGAAGGTACGTACGGAATGACCACTGTCGAGGCGCCTGTCAAGGCGCGATCGCGACCGAGGTTCAACCCCTTCGCCGGGATATGGCGCCGTCCCGTCGCCGCCGCGTCGCTCGTCGTGGTCGTCGGGATCACCGTCGCCGTGATCCTCGCCCCGCTCCTGGCACCGCATCCACCACTGGCGCAGGACCTGCTCCACACCCTGTCCGGCCCCTCGGCGAACCATCCGCTGGGCACCGACGTCCTCGGCCGCGACGTACTGAGCCGGCTGCTGTACGGCGGACGTCCCACCCTGATCGGGGTGGCCATGGCGGTACTCGTGTACGCCTTCGTCGGCATGTCCCTGGGCGTCCTGGCCGGGTATCTGCGCGGCTGGACCGACCGGGTCATCGTCGCCGTGCTGGACGTCATGCTCTCGGTCCCCGCGGTCATCATCACGCTCGCCGTCCTCGCGATCTTCTACCAGAGCAACGTCGCCGCCATGCTCACGCTCGGCTTCTTCGCCTCCGCGGGCCTCGCCCGGATCATCCGCAGCTCGTGCCTGGCACTGCGCGAGGAACTGTTCGTGGACGCGGCCCGGGTCTCCGGGCTGGGCCCGGCCCGGATCATGGCGCGGCACATCCTCCCCCGCCTGACGGGTCAGTTGCTGGTCCCGGTCTTCCTCTTCTCCGGCAACGCCCTCGCCATCCAGACCGGCCTCGGCTTCCTCGGCCTGGCCACTCCGGCGCCCGCCCCCAGCTGGGGCGGCATGGTCGGGGAGGCCGCGCAGATCATGCAGCAGGACCCCTATCTGCTGTTCGTCTCCGGTGGCGTGATCGGCCTCATGTCCCTGTCCTTCGGACTCGTCGGGGACGGCCTGCGGGACCTCGAACAGGACCGGCGCCAGGCTACCGGCGGCCGGGCGCGCAGGCCGGTTCCCGCGGCGGCTCCGCGGGAGAGCGACCAGCCGTCGGCCGCACCGCCGGACGGGGCGATCCTCGCCGTGCGGGACTACTCGATCGCCTTCGCCACCGCGCAGGGGCCCCGCACGGTCGTCGACTCCATCGGCTTCACGGTCCGCCCCGGAGAGATCTTCGGTCTCGTGGGCGAGTCCGGCAGCGGCAAGACGGTGACGGGCCTGTCCCTGCTCGGACTCCTCCCTCCCAACGGGGCGGTGACCAGCGGCACCGCGTGGCTGGCCGGCACCCCCGTCAGCGGCCTGCCGGAGCGGAAGCTGCGGCGCTTCCGTGGTCGTGAGATCGCGCTCGTGTCCCAGGAGCCCATGGTGGCGCTCGACCCGTACTTCACCATCGGGAGCCAGCTCGCCGAGGTCGTCCGGCGCACCAGCGAGGTGCCGGGCGGCAAGGACGGCGTACGACAGCGGATCCGTGAGCTGCTGACCAGTGTGCAGCTGCGCGACCCGGACGACGTCACGCGTCGTTACCCGCACGAACTGTCCGGCGGCATGCTCCAGCGTGTGGTCATCGCCATGGCGCTGGCCGGGTCGCCGAAGGTGCTGATCGCCGACGAACCCACCACGGCCCTGGACGTGACCGTGCAGGCCGGCATCCTCGACCTGCTGCGCTCCCTGCGCGACGAGCACGGCATGGCGATCGTCCTCATCACCCACGACCTGGGGGTGGTGGCCGACTGCTGCGATCGCGCGATCGTGATGGAGCGGGGCCGGATCGTGGAGGAGGGCGCGGTCGAGGACATCTTCTACCGGCCCGGGCACCCGTACACGAAGAAGCTCATCGAGAGCACCCCCAGCATCGCTCGTACCGAGGGCAGGACCGCGTGATGGCAACACCCGTACTCCAGATCGACCGCCTCGCGGTCCGCTATCCCGGGCGGGGCTTCCGCAAGCCCCCGACCACCGTCATCGAGGAGGTGTCGTTCGAGGTCGGGCACGCCGAGACGGTCGCGCTCGTGGGCGAGTCCGGCTCGGGCAAGACCACCATCGGCCGGGCGGTCCTCGGGCTCACCCCGGTCAGCGGCGGGCGTGTCCTGCTCGACGGGCGGGACATCACCCGGCTCGCCGGCCGCGCCCGCCGCCTGCTCGCCCCCGACCTCCAGGCGATCTTCCAGAACCCCTACGGCTCGCTCAACCCCGCGCTGCCGGTGGGCCGGACGCTGGCCGAGCCCCTGCTCGCCGGTTCGTCGCGCTCACCCGGCGAGGTCCGCGCCGACATCGCCGCGCTGCTCCGCCGCGTCGGTCTGCCGGAGGACGCGGCTGACAGGTATCCGGCCCAGTTCAGCGGGGGCCAGCGCCAGCGCATCGCCATCGCCCGGGCGGTCGCCCGCAGACCGAGGCTCATCATCTGCGACGAGCCGACCAGCGCCCTCGACGTCACCACCCAGGCGGCCGCCCTGAGCCTCCTCTCCGAACTCCAGGACACCCTCGGGTGCGCCTATCTGTTCATCACCCACGACCTCGCCGTCGTCAAGGAGTTCGCGGCCCGCACCCTGGTCCTGCAGCACGGACGCATCGTGGAGGAGGGAGCCAGCGTCGACGTGTGCGACCGGCCCCGGCACGCGTACACCCGACGGCTGGTGGCGGCCGCCCCCGTCCCCGACCCCGACCTCCAACGCGTCCGGCGGCAGCGGCGGTTGGAGGTGTCGGCGACGGCGTGAGCGCCGGTCCGTGCCCGGTGTCTCAGTCGTCCAGCGGCTCGTGGTCGAACCAGTCGAAGTGCACCGTGCCGGCGGTGGCGAACAGGCCGATGACCCGGCCCGTAAAGCCGCCGGCCACCTCCGTGGACAGGTAACGGCCGTCCAGCGAGGCCAGTTCGACGAAGGTGCCGTCCCGCTCCTCGAACCCGAGCGAGACGAAGTCGGGTCCGGTGCGCGCGTCGTTCATGGTCCGCACCGGGATGGTCTCCACACGGAGCACCACAGGTCCCGGGGGCACCGGCCGGGACGCCACCACCGTGTGCAGCGGGCCGATGCGGGCCCGGACCCGGACCTGCCCGGACGCGACCTCGACGGAGTAGTGGTGGCTCTCGTCGAGACGCACGGCCAGACCGCCGCCCTGCCCCTGCGCGACATCGGCCGAGGTGCGCACGCGGCATGCCCGGTGCTGCTGACGTCGGCCCACGAACGTCACCTCGGCGTCGTCGAGGGACGTGCCCCGGGCGCGCAGGGTCAGCCGGCCGGGCCGTTCCTTCGTGGTGCACTCCTCCGAGGAACGCCGGCGCAACGAGATCCATTGCGGAGCCAGTTCGGTGACGTCGAAGTCGTCCCGGCGCTCCGGTGCGACAGCGGGTGGATCGAGGGGCCAGGGCGGTGCGGGCATGTCGGTCGACAGTTCGCCGACGACGGGCCAGCCGTCGACCCACTCGACCGGCGCCAGGTAGGTCTCCCGGCCGAGCACGTGCCAGCCGGGGGTGCCGCCGCCCGGCCGTACCCCGAGCAGCACCATCCACCAGGAGTTGTCGGGTCCCTGCACCAGGTCGGCGTGGCCGGTGTTCTGGATGGGGTGGTCGGTGCCGCGGTGGGTCAGGATCGGATTGTCGGGGCAGGGTTCGAACGGGCCGGTGGGTGCGGTGCCGCGGGCGATCGAGACGCCGTGGCCCCGCTCGGTGCCGCCTTCGGCGATGAGCAGGTACCAGTACTCGCCGATGCGGTACAGGTGGGGTGCTTCGGGGGCCTTGGCGCCGGGAGCGCCGGACCACAGCTGCCGGCGCTCGCCGAATGTCTGGCCGGTATGGGGGTCTAGGCGGATCTGTCCTACTCCGGCGGTGGTGCACCAGCAGGTGCCGTCCTCGTCCCAGGCGATGTCCGGGTCGATGCCGTGCACTCCGGGCAGCCGGATCGGGTCGGACCAGGGGCCGGCCGGGTCGGTGGCCGTGAACAGCAGGTTGCCGTCGGCGCTGACGTTGGTGACGATCAGCCAGAACCGGCCGTCGTGGTGGCGCAGCGTGGGGGCGTAGATCCCCCCGGAGGAGGCGGCGTCCGGTGGCAGACGCAGTTGGCTCGGCCGGTCGAGCGCGTTGCCGATCTGGGTCCAGTGCACGAGGTCGCGGCTGTGGAAGAGGGGGATGCCGGGGAAGTACTCGAAGCTGGAGCAGGCGAGGTAGTAGTCGTCACCCGCCCGGCAGATGGACGGGTCGGGGTAGAAGCCGGGGATCACCGGATTGCTGATGGTGGTTCCCGTCTCGGACGCGCTCGTCACCCTCATCGGATCCTTTCGCCGTTTCGAAAGTTTCTCTCGCAATGACAGATACTTTCTCGATCAGGCTAGGCGGGGACCTTCCGACGGTCAATGAGCCCTTGCGTCAGTTCTTGGGGGGAGCCGTGCTGGCGCGGACCGTCAGGGTCGTCGCGATCTCCAGGCCGGCCTGGGGCGCGGGCTCGCCCCGGCCGAGGGTGAGCGCCAGTTCGGTCGCGGCCACGGCCATCTCGGTCAGGGGCTGGTGAACGGTGGTCAGGGGCGGGTCCACCCAGGCCACGACCGGAAGGTCGTCGAAACCGACGACGCTCAGGTCGTCGGGAATCCGCAGGCCGGCCTCCCGGGCGGCCTGGTAGACGCCGAGCGCCTGGAGGTCGTTGGAGGCGAAGACCGCGGTCGGGCGCTCCGGCAGTTCCAGCAGGGTCCGTGCCGCCTCGTAGCCGTCCGCGCTGGTGAGCGGCGCGTACACGATGAGTTCCGGCTCGACCGGCAGGCCGGCGGACCCCATCGCCGAGCGGTATCCGTCCAGACGGGCGCTGCAGTACAACTGGTCCCGCGGGCCGCTGATCATGGCGATGCGGCGGTGTCCGAGCTGGGTGAGGTGGCGGGTGGCGGCCCGGCCGCCGGACCAGTTGGTGGCTCCCACGAACGGGACGTCGTCCGGCAGTTCGGTCGCCGGGTCGACGACGACGAACGGGATGCCCTTCGCCCTCAGCTGCTCCCGCTCGGCCTCGGAGAGCTGGGCCACCGACAGCACGCAGTTCGGCCGCCGGGAGACGGTGTCGTCCCAGGTGACCGGGTCCGTGTCGTGCAGTCCGAACTCGGACACCATGACGCCCACACGGTGTTGGCGAGCCACCCGCTCCACACCCCGGATGATCTCCACGGCCCACATGTGCTTCATCTCGCGGAAGACCAGCTCCACCACGTTGTTGCGGTTTGCGCCGGTCGGCTTGCGGTAGCCGTACCGGTTGACCAGTTCCTCGACGCGGGCCCGGGTGTCGGCGGAGACACCGGACTTGCCGTTGATCACCTTGGAGACGGTGGGCACCGAGACCCCCGCCGACTCGGCGATGAACGCGATCGTGACCGGCCGGGACGTGTCGCCCGGCGTGTCGTTCCTGTCCGCCGGCCCGTCAGCCGCGTCGTCCGCCAAGGCAGTCCGCCCCTCTCGTGGATGTGCGTGTCCATTCTGGCACTTCGTTACCGCCGCACCTGTGGCCTCTGGCACCTCCTCATGTTAATTTCTCCGCCACACAAAGAGAAACTTTCCTTACCTGAGTTGTATCTCTGTCGACCTCCGGTCGATACCACGCGTCGCACACCCCCCGACTCGAAGGTGCACGTGATGACGAGAAGACTCGCAAGGTTTCTGCCCCGGCGACGCCGGCCGTCGTACCCCCCACGGAGACTGACGGCACTCGTCCTGGCGCTCGTCCTCCTCCCCCTCCTCCCCGCCACCGCGCGGGCCGCCGAACCGCCCGTGCCCCCGGCCGGTTCCCCGGCCGCCCGCAGCGCGGTCGCGGCCATGCAGCCCGGATGGAACCTGGGCAACACCTACGACGCCATCCCCGACGAGACGTCCTGGGGCAACCCGCCGGTGACCCGGGCCCTCTTCCAGAAGGTCAGGTCACAGGGCTTCAAGAGCATTCGGCTACCCGTCACCTGGGGCATCCACCAGGGCGCCGCCCCGAACCACACGATCGACCCGGCGTGGATGGCGAAGGTGCGCCAGGTCGTCGACCTGGCACTGGACGAGGGCCTGTACGTCCTGCTGAACATGCACCACGACTCCTGGATGTGGGTCAACACCCTCTCCACCGACCACGACGCCGTCCTCGCCCGCTACCGCGCCACCTGGACCCAGATCGCGGCGGAGTTCCGGGACAGATCGCCCAGGCTGGCGCTGGAGAGCATCAACGAGCCCACCTTCTCCGGCACCTCCGGCGACGAGGAGAACTACCGGCTGCTCGCCGAACTGAACAAGGTCTTCCACCGGATCGTCCGGGAGTCGGGCGGTGGCAACGCCGACCGCCTGCTCGTGCTGCCCACCCTGTACACCAACGCCGACCAGGGCCGCCTGGACGCGCTGGCCACGGAACTCGCGGACCTGCGCGACCCGATGGTGGCCACGACGGTCCACTTCTACGGCTGGTGGCCCTTCAGCGTGAACATCGCCGGATACACCCGGTTCGACGCCACCTCGGAGCAGGACCTGACCGCCACCTTCGACCGCGTGTACGACACCTTCACCGCGCGCGGCATCCCCGTCGTCATCGGCGAGTACGCGCTGCTGGCCTACGACCACAACCGCCCCGGCATCATCCAGCGGGGAGAGCAGCGCAAGTACTTCGAGTTCCTGGGCGACTACGCCCGCCGACGCCAGCTCACCACTATGCTGTGGGACGCCGGTCAGTTCCTGAACCGCTCCACGCTGCAGTGGCGCGACCCGGAGCTGTTCGGCCAGATCAGGTCGAGCTGGACAACCCGTTCCGGGACCGCCTCCAGCGACCTGGTGTTCCTCCCGAAGTCGGGCGTCCTCACCGCCCAGGACCTCACCCTGAACCCGAACGGCACCGACTTCCAGGGACTGCGGCACGGCTCCCGCAACCTCGTCCATGGCAGGGACTACACCGTCAGCGGCAACCGGCTCACGCTCACGGCGACCGCGCTGACCGAACTGGCCGGCGACCGGGCGTACGGGGTGAACGCGACCCTGGAGGCCAGGTTCTCCCGCGGTGTGCCGTGGCGGATCGATCTGATCAGCTACGACAGCCCGGTCCTGTCGAACGCCTCGGGCGGCACCGGCGGTCTGTCCGTCCCGACCCGGTTCCGGGGCGACCGGCTCGCCACCATGGAGGCCAGGTACGACGACGGGAGCAACGCGGGTCCGGCGAGCTGGACCTCGTTCCAGCAGTGGGACACCGCGTTCTCGGCGTACACGGACGACTCCATCAAGCTGACCGCCGAGTTCCTCGCCTCGCTGAGGGACGGCTCCCGGGTGACGCTCACCTTCCATTTCTGGAGCGGCACCAAGGTGACGTACCACGTCACCAGGTCGGGCGGCACCGTGACCGGTTCGCCCGCCTGACGCCCGCCGTCGCGCGGCCGGGGCGCCGGCCGCGCCACCCCCCCACGG
>NZ_JBSFCF010000065.1:0-33126 GCF_053593335.1 Streptomyces sp. NPDC002324 | reverse complement strand
CAGCGTCCACAACGCGAAGAATGGGAATGACTTCCTCGTCCATGGCGCCATCGTCGCAGACCGCCCAGGGCGAACGTTGCCTGATGCGGCACTAGTAGGGCTTGGTCAGGTTGGCTGGGGTCGTGTGTGTCCTTGGGCCCGTTGTGGCGTTGAGGATGTGTGACTCCGGACGAGATTGCTGCGGTGCGTGGTGAGTTGGAGACACTGTCGTGAGCCGCAATGGGCACCGTTTTCGCAGGCCAGATGCCTTGAGGCTGCGCTTTCACGCGGGAGTGAGGTGTGCGGTGAGCCAGTCCTGGAGTTCGCGGTGCCGGAACTGGTAGGCCACGCCGGAGATCCGCAGGAGTCCTGCCTCGTAAGCCCAGTTCAGGAAAGTGCCGAGGCGCCAGGGCAGTCCGCCCCGGATACAGAGCAGGAAGACCAGGTAGCGGCGGCCGGCCCCAGCGAGCCAATACAGCCCGACCGCGAACCCGACCGCGATCCCGAACACGAGCCCGCTGGCGAGCCCGACCGCAAGTCCGTTTGCAAGCCCGCCCCCCAGCCGTTCGGCGGGCCCGACTCCGAGCCCGTTCGCGAGCCCGTTCGCGAGCCCGCCACCGAGCCCGCCCGCGAGCCCGCTTGCGAGCCCGAACGTGAGATCGTCCCGCACCGGATGACGCGGGTCGGTCGGCGGAGCATCCTTCAGGCGTTCCACGAGCCCGAACGCGAGCCCGCCAGCCGGCCCGACCACGAGCCCGAACGCGAGCCCGACCGCGAACCCGACCGCGAGGCCGTTTGCGAGCCCGAGTACGAGCCCGAGTACGAGCCCGAACACGAGCCCGAACACGAGCCCGACCGTGACAGTCCGGGCGAGCTGGCGGCGGTGGGTTGGGCTGCGCAGCCGCTGGAGCTGGAACGTTTGAGGCTCTGGGACGCGAGGACGACTGGCCTGCCACATAGTCCCCAGGGCAATCAGCATGCCCGCTGGGGTGGCGATCGGTTGGTCGGGTGAGAAGCCGATTGGGACCTGGGACAGCAACAGGGTGGTTGAGGCGAGAGTGAGGAGGACGGTGAGCAGCGTGTCGGCGGTGCGGACGCGGCGGGGACCAGCCATGGGCCACAGCTGGTGGAGGACGATGTCGGTGCTGCTCGCGATGGATGCCGGTGTGGTGGTGGCGAGGTGGGCGGCGAGCGCGGCGAGCCATTGGTGGGCCTGGTCGGGGCGGTAGCGGCCAGCGCGGGTTGGGTGCTGGTGGGCGGCCGCGCGCAGGTAGCGGGCGAGGAGGTGGTCGCGGACCGCGCTGGGGGAGGCCAGGGTGAGCAGGTGGTCCGGTTCGCGGAGGTAGGCGAGGGTGTCGGGGTGGCGTTCTTCGTAGGCGGTGGCGGCCAGGTTGAGACGCCAAGGGGTGGCAAGGGAGCGGGCCAGGGTACCGCCGGGCGCGGTCGTGAGCGTGTCGATGACCAGCCTCCAACGGTCGGGGCTGGTGCTGCGGGCGGTGAGATATGCGGCGGCCTGGCCAGGGGAGACGGGGTCGAGCTGGATGCGGGCGGCCTCACGCATCCGCAGGTCCAGGACGGCCAGGTCCTCGTACTGGGTGGTGCGGCAGGTGAGGATGACCGGGGCGCTGCCGGTGGGGTCCTGGTAGACGTTGAGTTCCTCCAGGGCGCGGGCAGAACGGCGGCGGCCGGCCGCAGTGGCGTCGGTGTCCATCTCGTCCAGGCCGTCCAGGACCGGCAGGACGCGGTATCCGTCCACCATCGCGGTCGCGTCGGCGAGACTGACGCCTTGGTCCCGGAACTGCTGGTGGACCTGGTGGGCGAGCCAATCCTGAAAGGGCTGGTCGGTGTTCCAGCCGGCCAGGGAGAAACGGACGGGGACGGGGTCGGTGTCGGTGCGGCCGGGGTGAGTCAGCAGGCCGAGGATGAGGTCCAAGGCGAGCAGGGTCTTGCCCGCGCCCGGTTCACCGGTGACGGCCAGGCGGGCGGGGCGTAGGTTCTGGTAGTAGGCGACGATGTCGGTGAGGCGGCCGTGGGCGGCTGCGCCGGTCGCGTTGTTGGCAGGCTCGGTGTGCTGGTGGAAGGTTACGTCGATACGATGAGCGCCAGGCCCGATCAGCTGGGCGCGCTGCCGGGTCTCAGCCGCAGCCACGACAGCGGCCAGTGCTTTCACCTTTGCATCGGTGTCTGCTGCGGCCTCGCTGCGGTCGGCGCGATAGGCGGCCCATGCCAGGTAGGCGGCCGGGATGGTGGGGGCCAAGGCAACGAGCGTGGCGGCCAGCCGCGCCACCTGGAAATGCTGGGACAGCCACAGGGCCAGCGCCACGCTCACGACCTGCAGCACTGTATAGATGAAGGCTGGCCGGAGGGCCCCCGATCGTCTCATGTGACGCATGGTCGCCAGCCCGCTGAGTAACGGGCGGGCGATCGTCGCCTTCGGTTCCGGATTGTGACACCGAGGTGGCGGAGCCGATGCCGAATCCCGCGGGCCTGAAGCCATGGTGGAGAATCGCTGCCATGAGTGAGAACGTCTACTTCCAGGTTTCCGCGAACGGTGAGGACCTCGGCCGCATCGTCTTCCGGCTGTTCGACGACGTCGTGCCGAAGACCACCCGCAACTTCCGTGAGCTGGCCACCGGCCAGAACGGGTTCGGCTACAAGGGTGCGCCCTTCCACCGGGTCATCACCGATTTCATGCTGCAGGGCGGCGACTTCACCAACGGCAACGGCACGGGCGGCAAGAGCATCTACGGTGAGAAGTTCGCCGACGAGAACTTCCAGCTCAAGCACGACCGGCCGTTCCTGCTGAGCATGGCCAACGCGGGTCCGAACTCCAACGGCTCGCAGTTCTTCATCACCACCGTGGTAACCCCCTGGCTTGACGGCAAGCACGTCGTCTTCGGCGAGGTCGTCGAGGGCGCGGGCATCGTCAAGACGATCGAGGCGCTCGGTAGCTCCTCAGGCGCCACGGCAAAGAAGATCGTCATTGAGGAGAGCGGCGTCGTCCCCACCGTCTGATTAACGCTCGTTTGGGGCGCCTGTCCAGCGCCCCAAACGGGTGTCCACGTGCGCGTGCACCACGCGCCTTTTGGCCTACTCGCAGGCTATCCGGTGGTACGGCCCGCCCTGGTGGCGGCCGGCGTCGCCGTGGCGGAAGCCGGCGTGGCCCGGGACAGGGCCGGGCGCCGGCGGCTCCCGGCCCGCTGGTACCGCGCCAGACCCGGCCTCTTTCCGGGCGACGTCGCGATCTTCGGCAACCCAGGGCCCCGTTCGTGGCCCCACCCGGCGGAGTCGCGGGCGAGAGCTGTTGCTGCAGCTGACCAAGCCGGCCTGGAGTCCGCTCGGGAAGGCGAGAGCACCGACTATCTCGGCTCTGGCAAACACGATCCGGCGGGCGCGAACGGCGGCAACTTCCTGCGGTGCTCCGGAAAGCGCCTGCTCACCGACGTCGGACCGGTGGAGCGTGCCCTGTGACCGCGAGCCGGTTTTGACGGTCGCTTCCTCTGCCCGCCGTGCCTCGTTGAGCCCGAAGCGAGGGATCCAGGGGAAGGGGCGGGTCGATGAGGGGTGGGGAGCAGGATTTCGCTGTCCTCGGGGTGCTGGAGGAACGGGCGCGGGCGTCGGCGCATGGCTGGGTCCTGGACGCGGATGTGCTGCCGATGAAGCAGAGCGTGCGGGCGCTCGCGGACCGGGGGCTGGTGGAGATCGCCAGCAGGGAGGACCGGGCAGAGCTGTCGGCGTGGGAGGGCACCGCAGTCCTGTGGGCGGCCCGCCTCGCCCCGGCCGGCCACGACCTCCTGCTCTACGCCCGCTTGCGCCCCCGCCCCGAGACCCCCCAGGAGGAGCCGGGCCCGGAACATCGGCTGGTGAAGTTACGGCCGTCCCAGATGGCGGCACTGCGCCTGTTCGTGGGCCACGCCGACCAGTTGCGGGTGCCGCCGGCAGAAGGGCTGGTGGAGCGCGTATGTACGGCCCGGTGTGATCACGGGGCGAGGCGGTGGCTGCTGTATCTGACGGCTACGCAGATGGAGTCGGTGGCGTACGGGTTCTGGCTGCACCGGATGACCGGATCGGCGACGGAGGCCAACCACTTCACCCGCGACTACGGAATCACCCACCGCCCAGCCCCCGCATCCCTCACCCCGGCCCTCATCAGCAGGTCACCACCGGTCGGGTAGACAGGGACCGGTAGCAGGCATGGCCAGTTCGCCGACAAGTGTCTGTCCTTCACGAGGTGGCCCGTCACCGTGCGCTGCGCCTAGGAATAGGCGGGAGTCAGAACGCTGGGGCGTCACGGCCGGCGGGGCGGTCCTCGGGCTCGTCGCAGCGGAGGTCGTCCGGCCGAGATTCATCGGCCGGACGCGGTCGGTTACATCCGCGACCAGACCCGGCCCTCTCATGAGTATCCTCGGCGCCCGTACCAGGGCCGTGTCGGAAGAACGGGCCGTCGACCCCTGTGGTCAGCCCGCCGAAGCAGGCGAATCGGCCTGGCGGTACGCGTTGCCATCCCTGCCCAGCCGGGGAGCGTGTACGGCGGGTATCCGGACAAGGGTGTCCTCGAAGGCGCGCCGGTGGGGTGTCAGCGGTTACCAGGGGCGCGGCGGCAGGGGGTAGTCGTCGCGTGGGACGCCCTCCGGGAGGACCCCGGTCGCGGGCTTCGGCGAGGTCTCGCCTGGGTGGGCGAGATAGGCCCAGACCCCGCTGTCCAGCGGCGCTACAGCCCTTCATCGCCTGGCGGGCGCCAGGGCACCCCCGTGAGGGGGTGGCGGGGGACTAGGAGTATGTCGGGGCGGGGGTGGATCCTGAGCCGGCCAGCCCCACGGACCGGGCCCCGGGCCCGGCGGGGAGGTACTGGCCGACGGCGTGGCCGAGCAACCGGCGACGGGACCGGACGGCAGATTCACCGGGTGGTCCTCGGTGGCCGCCACGAGATGGGCCAGGGCGACTGCGACCGCCGCTTCCCAGCGACGGCTCCACGACCCGTCGGGTTCGACGGGTGGGACACGATGCTCAGCGCGTTCCAGATCGTCCCAGCCGGAAGGCGGACCGGCGGCGAGTCCCGAGGGGCGGCCCCGTCGGGTTCGACGGGTGGGACACGATGCTCAGCGCGTTCCAGATCGTCCCAGCCGGAAGGCGGACCGGCGGCGAGTCCCGAGGGGCGGCGTATGACCGCGTCGGGCTCGAGCCACACCGTCTGCCACATTCCGCAGTCGTCCATGCGGGCTGTCACGGGACGCCCGCACCCATCGCACGCCAGGTTTGTGCCGGCCCGGCCATCCACACCCTGGCAGTAGCCTTCGCACTTGTCGGGGATCAGGGTCATGGCCCGGGAGTCGCCGGGGGCGATGACGATCCTGTTCCGCGCGCCGAAGGAGACGCGGTGCACCGGCGCGAACATGCCCTGCCGGGCAGCCGCGTCCGCTCCGACCTCCTCCCACAGCCGCCAGGCGGTCCGGTGGGCTGGGGGTCGATGGCGTACGTCGCGGGCTCCATCAGCGGAGGGTGGACCGGCAGTGCGGGACAGGAAGGGTGTCCATTGATCAAGGACTCGCGGCCTTTCCGCCGACATGGCACCCGGTGGCCCGGCTACTTGATCAAGGCATTCGCGATAATGATCACCAGGCCGATCAGCATGTCCAGGCCCCCTGCCCGGCACGAGGACAGCCATCCGTGCCCGGCGGTGCGAGCGGCCCAGGCGCCCCAGCCGAACAAGGCGACGGTGTTGAACAGCAGGGCCGCGTCCACTGCCGTAGCCTCTGCCCACCACCCGGCTACCGCGCCAAACAGGATCCCCACCGTGGGCAGCACGGCGGCGACCAGGGGCCACTCGGCGAGCACCAATCGCAGTCTGCTCGTGGTGGCTGCCCTGCCGACGGACGCACGCTGGGCGATGACGTGTGCGTACCCATGGGCAGCGCCGGATGCCAGCGCGGTAAGCAGGACCCACAGCGCGTCCGAACCGGGATCGGCCGTCTCGCCCGTCGCGTCCAGCGCGGCTACCAGGGCGCTGGCCAGCACCAGTCCGTAGATGCCGCTGAACAGCGACTGCTCCGGCGGCCGGTGCCGCGAGATCCGCTTCGGTGCGACCCTCTCGGGGCGGACATGGCCGGGCCGGTCGGGCATCGCATCGCCTCGCGTGCGGGTAGAAGGCTGGGTCCGCACATGCTCACTCGTGTGACGTCAGGGGACACGACGCCACGCGCTGCTCGCATGTTTTGTGCCCGTGAGGGGGTACAGGCGCTCGGCATGGTCAACCTCGCGGCGCAGGGCGAGACGTCGGCACTGACCGCTCCTGAGTACAGCCCACGCCTGCTACCACCCTGCTACCATGAGGTGTGACCACGAAAAAGCAGACGCAGGTACGGCTGGACGAGAACGTGCTGGAGGCCGGCAAAGCCGCCGCGCGCTCTCGCTCGCTGGACTTCAACAGGTATGTGGAGCGGCTCATCATCGAGGACACCACCGGCGCCCGTGCCGCCGGTATGGCGGCCGCCCAGCGGCTCATCGATGAGCAGGGCGCGTTCCTCGACGACCTGGAGCAGCAGTTTGACGCTCCGTACACCCAGCAGCAGCCGGACGTCGCCGCGTGATCCTGCACGTCGACGAGTCCTGGATCCTTGAGGTAGCGGAGCGGGCCGGGCATCGCGATCCGGCCGCCGACGACTACGGCGTGCCCATCGCCGCCGTCGCCCGCCACCGCGGCGAACTCCTCGACACTCCCGTCTACGACGGAGTCTTCGCCCGCGCTGCCGCCCTGGTGCACACCCTGGGCCGCTGCCGGTGGCTGGAACGCTCCAACCTCACCGTCGCCTGCGCCGTCGCCGTCATGTATCTCGAGGCCAGCAACATCCCCGTCAGCCCGACCCGCGAACAGCTCACCGCCCTCGCCCACGAGCTGAACAGCCCCCGCTGCACCGCCGACCGGATCGCGTCCTTCCTGCGCACCTGGAAACCTTGATCCGGACGGGGCATTGATCGTTTTCGGGCCGCGCCAGGTCAGTCAACGATCACCCGGCTACGTTCGCTGAAGACTTGAAGGGGCACCCGCCGTCCGTCGGCCGCTGCCCCTTTCGTCTTGCGGGTGGCGAGGGTAGTGGTCACGACTGACCCGCAAGCCCACCTCATCACGCTTGGCGCGGGCCTTGGGGAACCGGCGAGCGAGTTCCGGCCCGCCGCCAGTTCCGGCACGTACTTGTAGACCGTAGTCCGGGAGACGCCCAGCAGCTTCGCAATCGACGTGATCGTATTCTCCGGATCCGTCAGCAGAGCACGGGCGTGCCGAACCTGCGCTTCCGTCATCGCAGGCGGCCGGCCGATGCGTTCCCCGCGGGTCCGCGCCGCCGCCAGGCCCTCGTGGGTGCCCTGAACGATGAGTTCGCGGATGAACTCCGCGAGCGCGGCGAACACGTGGAACACCAGGCGCCCGCCCGGGGTCGTGGTGTCCAGCGACTCGTGCAGCGACTGGAAGCCGATCCCGCGCTTCCGCAGGCCGGAGACGATCGAGATCAGATCTTGGATCGAGCGGCCCAACCGGTCGAGGGAGGGCACCACCAGGGTGTCGCCGGGCCGGAGGTAGTCGAGGCACTTTCACAGTTCCTCGCGCTCGGCATTCTTGCCCGACTTTTTGTCGGTGAAGACCCGCGTGCAGCCGGCCGCCGTCAGCGCCGCAGCGTCCCGGTCGTGGGTGAGGCTGGCGCCGTGGGCCTGCTGCTGCAAGGCCATGATGCGCACTTTCGGCACCAAGAGGTGCGAGTCCTCCAGCGCGGCCCCGCACAGGTCGATGACCGCATGCCCGTCGCCGAGGTCGGTGCGCACCTGCGCATGGTTGACGAGGGAGTAGCCGATCAGGTGCGGATCCCTCGACCGCATCGCGATCTCCTGGGTGACGCCCCGCCAGAACGCGGCGCCGTCCATGTCGCCGGCGTCCTGGTACAGCCAGCCGACCAGCGCGGCGTACGCGGCCCCGACTCGAAGGAGCCCTCGGCGGGTGTCGCCCTTCGCCGAGCGCACGAGCTTGTCGATCAGCTGGTACTGAGCGGACACGGTGCCGATCAGGTCGTGCGGGCCGAGGAACATGTCCGCCCGGTAGTGCCCTTCCAACTGGGTCTGGAAGTAGTCGATCAGGGCGGGGTCGACGTGCTGCGGGGCGACCGGTCCCGCGGCGAGAGCTGACGCGGTGACCGAGGTGGGAAGGCGACCGCCTCCGGTTCTGGTAGAGCAGCGCGTTGACTACCTCACGCAGGTCGCAGGATCCCGGGTCCCCGGTCGCCGACCGAGCCACCCGCTCCTGCTTCCACGCCGTGACCAGCGGCTCGATCAACGCCCACTGCTCGTCGGACAAGTCGGTTGCGTACGGCATCCGTTCCATGCCCGCGACCCCATCATGCACACGACATGACGTGAGGACGGAACAGCCCCATCACCCACGAACGAGCGACACCACATAATTAGGAACGGGACTTAACGCCCTCTGAGAAGTGGTGTCCGGGCTCCCACCTGATCCGGACGTTCGTCCCGGCGTCGGAGTGAGTGTCTGGATACAAGAACGGCCACCGGCTGATTGAACGAGCCGGGCCGCCATGGCCTTCATGGCCCCGGGCCGGCCGTGCGGGAAGCGCTCCCGCCCCTCCGGCGTCAGCACTCGTCGTCGGTGTACGGCACGGCGGCTCCCCGTCCCCCTCACCAGTTCGCCCCGGATGGTGAGGGGGATGCCCGGCCACGATGGGCAGGTCACCGGCCAATGTCGGAACGTGACCGGCACGACCGGCTGGGTGCGGTCAGTGCCTGTCCTGTTGCTCGTTCTCCTCGTACTCCGCCGGCTGACGCCGAGGGTTCGCGGTGGCGTTCCACCTCCGCGACCAGGCCGTCCGCCGCACCGGTCGTCCCCGCCACGGCCGCCGCGCGTACCGGCGTGGGCGTGGGCCGTTCACTTGGTGGCAGCCCGCGCGCGTGCGGCCTCGCGGACCGCGGCCACGTTCTTCTTGCCGTTCCGCGAGCCGTTCAGCTTGGCCATGATGTGCTCTCGGACGGTGACCGGTTCGTAGGCGAGACCGTGGTCCGCGTCGAGAAGGGCGGGCAGTGTCTCGATGACCGCGTCCGGGTTCCCGTCGTGGAAGAAGGCGGCCGAGCGGCGCCGCAGGATCGTCCCGTCGACGATGGGGGGCTTGACGCGGTGCAGCGTAGACATCCACCGGTCGTTGGTCAGCCGGGCCGTGAGATCGCCGAGGTTGACCAGCAGAGCGCCGTCCGTGGGCGCCACGTCATGCCAGGTGCCGCGCCGGTCGAGAACCTGGAGCCCCGGGGCTTGGTCGGCCCACAGCACGGTGACGATTCCGTAGTCGGTGTGCTCGCCCATGCCGATCAGCTCGCTGTCCAGGTCCACGGTGCCTTCGGGCAGGGCGTAATTGTTCATACGGAGCACGTCGATGGAATGTCCGGTGAGCGCGTCGAAGAAGTCCGGTGTCAGCCCGAGGGCGTCCGCGAAGATCCGCGTCAGTGTGCGTGCCACCCGCGAGGCGTGACCGAAGTAGGCCTCCACCCGCGGCGTGAACCCCTCGATGTCCGGCCACACGTTGATCCCGAAGTCGTCCTCGGAAAGGCCGAGTTCGGACGGGAAGGAACGCGCCTCGACACCGACGTTGAAGGCCTCGAAGAAGTCGTTCATCCTCGAGGCCGACTCCAGGCCCAGGCTCAGGCTCAGCGACTCGCTCTTCGGCGGGCTGTACCCGCGGTTGGCGCCGCCGTCGACGCGGTACACCTTCTTTGCCTCCAGCGGCAGTGCGAAGAACGCGTCCATCGCCCCCTTCAGGCCGTCGAGCGCGCTCTGCGGAACGCCGTGCCCGAGAACCTGGATGAACCCCACCTCGGCACACGCGGCATCGATCAGCCGTGCCACGTGCCCCCGCTCCTCATCCGTACCGCCACCCACGTAGGGGGAGATGTCGACGGCCGGCACGGTGAACATGGGCATGGAGGTGGCAATGTGAGACTTCACTGTCCTACGTCCTTTCAGACTGTGGTCATGGGGCGAAGGGCCACTGGTCGGCCCGGGTTCGGGGGTGGAGCACGGTCGCGCGGCATCCGCTTCCTCTCGGAGCCACTGCTGAGAGCGACGGCCAACCCGACTCAGGAGAGAAGCCCGACGTCTCCCCGTATCTCCTTCACCACGGCCATCCCTGCCCGGAGCGCGGCGACAGGATCAGCCGCCTCGTCCAGCTCGATGAGCACGATGTCGGCGCCGGGAGTGAGTGACATCGCGGCGGCCCATGCCTTCCAGTCCACGATGCCTGTACCCAGCTCGGCCATGTAGGGCTGCTGCTGAGCGAAGACCGTTTCGTCGATGGTGAGTTCGACATCGATCGGCTTGACCGCGTCCTTCCAGTGCGCCAGTGCGATGCGCTGGGAGTGGCGACGCGCGACGGTGACGGGGTCGCCTCCCCCGAGTGCGATGTGGCAGGAATCGGGGCACAGCCACACGTAGCGCGGATCGGTCAGAGCCATGAACAGGTCGATGTCCCTCTCGTACCAGAGGGTGCTGTTGGACTCGGTGTGGAAGGCGAGCTTCACACCGTGCTGTGCGACGGCCTCACCGACGATGTGGGCGATGTCGGCCATCCGGGTCATGTACGCGGCGTCGACGAAGAAGGGTGGGCGCGTCCCGAACGTCGCACGCATGGGCAGCCCGGCGACGAGAACTTCGCCGCCCACGTCGGCGAGGAAGGCCGCACGTCGCTCGGCGTCGGCGACTATCGCGGGCAGGCTGTCGCTGTCCCGCCAGTCGGGGCATTCACTCTCGGCGATGAAGGCGCTCACGACGGACAGGCCTCGGGCCTGCAACTCATGGCGGAACGACGGCGCGTCGCCGAAGGCGCGCAGGACCGATTCGATGTCGCCCGGCGCGAAGGTCAACTCGATGCCGGTGACACCGGCATCGGCCAACACGTCCATCGCCCGGTGCCAGAAGCGCTCGGGGTTCTTGACGGCCCAGTCGCGAAAGGCGTCGGCGGATTCGAGGCTCCAGAAACCTGGGTGGTAGAAGGTCACGATGTCGGTGGCGAAGCGTGGGGCCACGGGGGGTGTCTCCAGTCGGATCGGCGGTGTCATTCGGCGCCTGCGCGCGCGTTGTAGACGACGATGCCGTCGGCGTCGACGGCCTCCCGGTAGCCACGGAACACTGCGAGCGCCTCGTCCCGGAGCACGTCCCGCACGACCTCGATGCCGCGTGCCTGGAACTGCTCGGCCCAGTCCGCGCCGAGCGGGCCCTCGTCGAACGTGGTGATCTCCTCCAGTTCCGGGCCGTCGCCGGCGACCACGAGGCCGCGCACCCCGGACCACATCGCCGCGCCGTAGCACTGGATGCACGGACGCCAGTTCACCACCAGCTCGTGCGCCTGCATTCCGTCACCGCCGAGGTCCCAGCCACCGGTCGCCGTCTGGGCCAGTCCGAGGGCGACGACCTCGGCGTGTGCGCTGGAGACGCCGGAGGCGAGTACGACGTTCACGCCGACCGAGACGATCCGGCCTGTGTCCCGCTCGGCGACGAGTGCCGCGAACGGGCCGCCGTTGCCCTCACGCCAGTTGCGGTCGGCCAGGCGGTGCACGAGGCGCATCCGGTCGTCCCGGTCGGGAATGACTGCGGGGACGGCGGCCAATTCGTCGTCGATCCAGGTCGGGAGCACCACCCGGTATTCCCTTGCGAAGTCGATCACGTTCGGACTTCCTCTCCATGTGCGGTGAGCGCGGCGGTCCGTGCGGCGACGGCCCTGGCAGCCCGCACCGCCGTCACCGCGCCGGTCAGGGTGACATTGGCGGCCATCGCGGTGGGGATCACTCCGTTGCCGGCGAGGTACAGGTTGTCGAAGCCCCACACCCGGCCGTCCGGGCCGCACACACTGGTGCCGTCGTCGGCCGGGCCGGACCGGACAGTTCCGGTCAGGTGCAACGACGAGCCGGGCGGGAGCAGCGCGCGTTCCGTCGCGGGATCGAAGGCGCCGAAGTCCTCGGCGATCGACTGGATCTCGTCGAGTGCCCGGCCGAGCAGTACGCGGTCGGCATCGGAGTAGCCGAACTCGACACCGATCCGGGGCATCCCGGCGAGGTCGGTCTCGGTCGGCGAGAACACCAGCCGGTTCTCGGGGCGTGACTCGACGGGTACGTACAGCGAGAGGCCCACGGAGTGGGCGAGGGGGCGGCCCTCTTCGTCCACGTACGTTCGATTCATGATCTGGCCGTGGAACGGCTGCGCCGCTCCGTTCTGGGGCAGCCAGAGCGAATCGGTGCTGGACTCGCCCGCGCGCGGCAGGGGCAGGGCGTCGAGGTCGATGCCGAATCGGCCGGGGTCGAGCAGTACGCGGGCGGTGATGAACGCGTGCTCGTTGAGGTAGCGGCCCAGTGCCTCGGGCCGGATGCCCGAAGCGAACAGCAATTGCGGGGTGCGCAGGGCGTCGGCGCACACCACCACGGCATCCGCGAGGAGCCGCGACTCGGCACCGTCCGCGATGCGACGCAGCCGGGCGCCGGCGACCCGGCCGTCCGAGACGATGAGGGCCGTCGCGAGGGTACCGGTCAGCAGAGTGAAGGCCGGGTCCGCGCCGGTCGCCATCGCGGGGAAGATCGTCCCCGGCGCCGTGCGTGGCAGAGGGCCCGATGCCGGCGCGGTGACGGCCATGGGCATCGGCTGCGGCCGCCGGTCGTCCGGTCCGATGCCGTCGAAGCGCCGGCGCAGTGCGTCGAGCACGATCCGTCCGACGTCGGTCGGTCCGATCGCGGACGGGGTGACCGCGAGCAACCGGCGCGCGGTGTCCAGATCCGTCGCCCAGCGGGCCGGGTCGCCGAAGTCGAACACCTCGTCCCCGGCGGGCCACGGTGTCGCGGCGGTCCAGTGCACGCCCATACCGCCGGCGTTCCACGCGAGTGCTGTCGCGGGCATCGCCTCGGCGTCCTCGCCGAAGGCGAGCGCGTGGAACATGCCGGGTGTCAGGTCGTTGAGACTGCCGGCGACGTCGCGTACCACCTCTGCGCCGGTGTACATGCCTTGGATGCCGGTGCCGACCCGTTCGTTGTAGCGCGACCAGAGAGCCGGATCGTCGACATCGTGCAGGTGCAGGCCGGGGACCTCGCCGATCGCGCTTCCACCGTCGACCATGGTGATGTCCAGCGCCGGATCGGAGTCGCGCAGCAGTCTGGCCACGACTGATCCCATGATGCCGCTGCCCACGACGAGGACGTTGGTGCGAGTGGTGCCGGTCAAGGGGAGACTCCTGTCCTGTACTGCTGCCTGGTACTGCTGTCTTGCTTCTGCAGGTGGTGAGCGGTTACGCGCTCGGGGCGAGCGGGCCGAACAGCTCGGTGTCCATCGAATCGAGTGCCAGCTTGACGGCGCCGATGAGGTCGGCGTCGCGGCCCAGACACGTGGCACGCAGCTCGACCGCGGGGGTGCGGGCGTCGTGCATCGCCTTGCGCACCCGGGGCAGCAGCACATCGGCCGCGTCCTCCAGACCCCCGCCGAGCACGATGAGCGACGGCGCGACCGTCCACGACAAGGTCGTGAGGATCGACGCGATGTTCTCCACGAATTCGTCCACCTCGGCGAGCGCTGTCGCGTCGCCGGCACGAGCCGCGTCGAAGCGGTCGAGCGCGATCCTGCGTCGATCCGGTTCCGGTGAGGTGAGCCCTGCCACCGGACGGTTCTCCAGCGAGCCGGTCGGCATCGACACCGCCTCGACGATCTCGCCGGCCGCACCGTCGAGACCTCGGTGCACGGCGCCTCGGATGAGGATGCCGAGGCCGGTCCGGTTCCCGAGTACGGCCCATACGACGTTGTCGTGGTCGCCGGCCACACCCCGCCAACGCTCCGCGAGTGCACCGAGATTGGTGTCGTTGTCAGCGAACCAGGGCACCCGGACCCGCCTCGCGAGTTCTTCGGGAAGGTTCACGCCTTCCCACCGCGTCGTGTGCACCAGGCGCCGTACGACTCCGTCGTCGTCGATCGCGCCGCCGCCCGCGACAGCACCGGCCCGAAGACGGTTCGCCGACCCGCCCGCGTCGTCGAGCGCCTCCAGCACCAGGGCCGCCGCGTCGTCGAGCGTGGACTGCGGATCCTGGTAGGCGCGTAGCGGCCGGTGCGCTCGGCCGACGACCCGGCCGCGTACATCGGCGATGACCGCGGACGCGTCCAGAGTGGTGATGCGCACGGCCGCCAGCAGCGCGTGTTCGGCCCGCAGTTCGTACCGGCGGGCCGGGCGCCCGGCACAGCCGCTGGTCGGCACGCGGTCCAGCTCGGTCACCCAGCCCGCCTCGACGAGGGAGTCCAGGACGACCTCGATGGTGCGGCGGGAGAGGCCGACCTGCTCGGCGAGCTCGGTCAGCGTGATCGGCCCGGCCGACACGGCCAGTGCGCGCAGGATGACCGAGGTGTTGATGCGTCGGACGGCGCTCTGGTTCATCCCGGACATCAGCACGCCTCCGCCATCCCGGACACAGCCGGTACCACCGGGTCGAACACGCCCGTGGTGTCGGCGGTGAGCGCCGCGCCGGGGCGGCCGTATTCGCGAGCCGCGTCGCCATGTGTCCCGGTCGCCCTGGGCCAGGCCGGCTCCTGTCCGCGTACGAACCCGACCAGATCACTGTGCGTCAGTGCGGCCAGTTCCCCCGGCGGGTTCGGCCCGAGCGCCTCGGCGACACCGGGTGCGTCGAGCACGTCGAAGAAGAACGGGATGTCGATGCAGTGCGTGGCGCCGCCGAGCACCGGGGAGGTCCATTCGAAGGAATACAGCCAGGTGCCTGCGGTGGCGCCGCGGCGGGAGGCCGCGACGCGCGGGCAGGCGGCGCGGAAGAGCGTGTCCGTCACCCGCGTGCCTGCCCTGCGGGTGCCTTCCGTGGGGGTGGTGGCATCGCCGTCGAACTCGTCGCCCGTCGCGCCGAGCAGCAGGGGTACGGCGTGCCCGTGCTGGGTGAGTCCGTCGACGATGGGCACGGGCAGGATGCCGTCGCCGACGAACAGGCCGAGCGGGGGCAGGTCGTCGCCCTGCTCGTCCCGCAGGTCGATGACGCACCGCTGGATGTCCTCCACCGTGCGGTCCGCGAATCCGGCTCGCGTCGGCGGCACGCCGAGCCGGTGGCCGAGCCGTCCGAGGAAGTCGCGTGCCGCGTCCCCGCCTGCTGCGAAGGTGCCACCGGACAGGCTGACCGCGCGGTGGAAGCGGCCGCTGCCCGCGGGCGACGAGAGCAGCGCGAGGACCGCCGCGCCCCCGGCCGACTGACCGGCGACGGTGACCCGGTCCGGATCGCCGCCGAAAGCGGCGATGTTGTCCTGCACCCAGTCGAGCGCGAGCAGCAGGTCGCGCAACCCGAGGTTCGTGGGGACGTCGTCCAGTACGGCGAATCCGTCGACGCCCAGCCGATAGCCGACGGTGACGCAGAGGACGCCGTCGCGGGCGAAGGCGCGGCCGTCGTACCACGGACTGGCCTGGCTCCCCGCCAGGAAGGCGCCGCCGTGGATCCACACCAGAACCGGGAGGTGTCCGCGGTCGTCGTCGGTGTCAGGAGCGACGATGCCGAGGTTCAGCACGTCGTCGCCCGGCACCGACGGCTCCGGCACTGTGGTCGTGGCGAACAGTGGCACCTGCTGCGCGGTGGCGCCGTGCCGGGAGGCATCGAACGGCTCCGTGAACCGGTCGCGTCGGGCCGGCGCGGCGAACCGCCGTGCACCGGTGGGAGCTTCGGCGTACGGGATGCCGAGGAAGCGCCGAACCGAGCCAGTGCGACGGCCGGTGATCGTGCCCGCTGGAGCGCGTACGGTGACCGTCTCCTGGGGGCACCCCCTCTGGGGGACTTCGGCCGGGAGCACCCTCATCTCGCTCGGCTCGCCGGGCGTGTCGAACGAGTCCATGGGGGTCACCGCATTCCCGTTCCGGCTACGCCCTGCACGAAGTAGCGCTGCAGGAACAGGAAGAGCACCAGCACCGGCAGCATCACGACGATCGCACCGGCGAGCAGCAGGCCGTAGTCGGTGACGTGCGCCGCCGCCTGGCTGGTGGCGGCCAGGCCCACCGGCAGTGTGTAGCTGGACATGCTCTGGGCGACGATGAGCGGCCAGAGGAAGTTGTTCCACGAATAGAGGAACGACATGATCGTGATTGTCGCGACAGCGGGTCCGGCCAGCGGGAGGAAGATCCTGAAGAAGATCCGGAACTCGCCCGCGCCGTCGATCCGGGCCGCTTCGAGCAGTTCGTCGGGGATCGACATCGCGTACTGCCGCATGATGAAGACCGACAACGGCAGTGCCACGCTCGGCAGCGCCACACCGGTGAGGGTGTCCGCCAGGCCCAGGTCGACCGTGATCACGAACTGTGTGACGAACACCGTGGTGAGCGGCATCATCATCGCGCCCATCACCGCGGTGAACGCGATCCGTCTGCCCGCGAAGTCGAGCTTCGCGAGCGCGTAGCCGGCGGCCGACGCCGCAACGATGTTGCCGGCCACCACCATGATCGCGATCACCACGCTGTTGACCAGGAACCGGCCGAAGCCCTCTGTGGCGAACAGCCGCTCGAAGTTGGCGAAGGTGAGGTGCTGAGGGACCCAGGCACCCGGGTCGGAGCGAATCTCGTCGAGGCTGCGCAACGAACCACTGATCACCCAGATGAACGGAAGCAGCGTGAGCAGCGCGCACAGCACCAGCGCGCCGTACAGCAGGGGCGGGGAGACGGACCTGCGGCGCACCGCGATCCGGTCGGTGGTCATGTCGGCTTTCTCCAACACGGCGAGGGCGGTCATGCGCGGGGCCTCAGCAGCCGGAACTGGACTGCGCTCACCAGCATCACGAGCACGAGCATCACGAAGGACGCGGCCGAGGACGTCCCGAACTCGCCGGCCCCGAACTGGTGGTAGGTGTACAGCGCCACCGATTCGGTGGAGCCCAGCGGGCCACCGTTGGTGAGCAGGTACGGCTCGTCGAAGACCTGGAGGTAGAAGACGGTCAGCAGCACCGACACCATGAGGGTGGTGGGCCGCAGCAGCGGCAGGGTGATGTTCCTCAGCTGCCGCCACCGGCCGGCCCCGTCGAGGGAGGCGGCCTCGTACACGTCCTGCGGAATCGCCTGCAGGCCGGCGAGGAACAGCACCATCGCGATGCCGAAGTTGCGCCAGACGCCGAGCAGGATGACCACGGGCATGGTCAGATTCGGGTCGTCCAGCCAGTTCGGCCCGGCGAAGCCGACGGCGCCGAGCACCGTGTTGACGGTGCCGCCCGCGTTGAAGGCGTACTGCCAGATCAGGGCGACCGCCACGATGTTCGTGACGACCGGTGCGAAGAAGACCGTGCGGAACACGCCACGCAGCCGACGGATGCCGGAGTTCAGCACGAGGGCCAGCGCGAATCCGATCCCCATCGTCAGAGGCACACCGACGGCCACGAAGACGGCGGTGTTCAGGATGTCCCGCAGGAAGCTCTGGTCCTGGAACAAGCGGAGATAGTTGTCCAGTCCGGTGAAGTCCACTGCGAACGGATGACGCAGATCCGCGCCCCGCAGGTCAGTGAGGCTGAACCCGAGCGCGGCGACTGCGGGGATCGCCGTGTAGAGCAGGAACACGACGGTGAACGGCGCCAGGAACAGCCAGCCCACAGCCGTTCGACGGGCGCCCCGAGGACGACGCGTTCTGCGCGACGCCCTCGGGAGGACGGTGACGGTCATCGGCGGATCACTCCGTACCCGTGCCGAGGCTCTCGGCGTACGACTGGAGGTTCGCGGCGGCCTTCGCGGCGGTCTCCTCGCCCTTGGCCACGGCCTCCATCTCCTTGCCCAGCCGGGTCGCGACCTGTGGCCAAGTACTGACCTGCGGGAACGCCCGGGTGTTCTTCAGCTGCGTCAAGAAGGCGTCCAGCAGCGGCTGGCCCGCGATGGCGGAGTCCTTCCAGGCGGAGACGACCGCCGGCAGCGAGCTGTACGCCTTGTACTGCGAGACCTGGGTGCTCGGGCTCGATATGTGGCGGATCAGCTTCCACGACGCCTCCGCGTTGTTGCTGCCGGCGAGCACCCCCCAACTGCCACCGGCGGAGAAGGAGGCGCTGCCCGACGCCCCGGCCGGCAGCGGCGCGGTGGCGACGTGGGCCGCCGTCCAGCCGTCCTTCTTCGCGGTGGCGTCGAGCTGACCGATGACCCATGGGCCCGTGATCATCGTGGCGGTCTTGCCGGAGACGAAGTACGGCTGCGAGTCGAGGAACCCGGGCCCGGTGGTGTCGGCGGTCCCCGAGGTGTAGAACGACGCGTTGTACTTGATCGCGTCGACCATCGCCGGCGTGTCGAGCGTCCACTCGCCGCCCGGGGACAGCAGCGAGCCGCCCGCCTGCCAGGCGTACATCGCGGCGTCCTGGCCGTTGAAGATGTCCCAGCCGATGTCGGCCCCGAGGCCGTGCGCGGCTCCGGCGCCCTGAAGCGCCTTGAAGAACGGCACCATCTCGTCCCATGTCTTCGGCGCCTCGACGCCCGCCTTCTTGGCCAGGTCGGAGCGGTAGACGAGCGCGTAGGTGTACGCGTACCAGGGCACCGTGTAGGCGACCTCCTTGACCACACCGGCGTCCCACAGGCTCCTGAAGAAGCTGTCCGGGTCGACCAGGCCGTCCGGAACGGGCTGGAGGATCGACGGATCGAGGAACTGCGCCTGCGACTCTGGGAAGAACTGAGCGATATCGGGCCCCTTGCCCGCCGCGATCGCCGACTGGAGCTTGGTGTAGTAGTCGGCGTTCGGGATCAGCGTGAACTTCACGTCGAGGTCCGGGTTCGCCGTCTTGAAGGGCTTGATGACCTTGTCGAGCACGTCGGCATCGCCCTGGGCGGCCCAGACACTGACGGTGCCTGTGGCCGGGGAGCTGTCGATAGGCTCGGCGACGGCTTTCGCGGTGGTGTCGTCGCTGCGGCCACAGCCCGCCAAGGCGAAGCTGCCGAGGAGGGCTATGCCGCCGGTCAGCCGTAGGGCACCGCGTCTGGAGAGGTTGGACACTCGGGGCTCCTGTCACATGAGGGCGCTGAGGACAGTGATGTGCTTTCTGGTGAAAGCAGCCTTTTCGGCCTGATGGACCCAATGCGGCCGATGGGTCCTATGCGGCCGATAGTGACGGTATGAATGGTGTGTTTCGGCGGCGTACCGGAAGCCGTCCCGGATAATTTCGGAACTTGTAGCGAAATCGATTCGTCACGCTCTGTCGCGACCGTCGTCCGCTCGTTGGACCGACCTCGGCGGGCTCGCCCCCAGGGCCGCCCCCGCCGACCTGCCGCGCGTGCGTCGGCGCCTCGCCCATGGCGACGAGGACGGCTTCCGCACGGCCGCGGTGTGGTCGGCTACCGGTTCGTCACGCTCTTCGTGTCCCCGTCGCGGACACTGCCGATGGCGACACCCCTGGTGTCCTCGGTCCGACCGAGCCCGAGGGCCACACCCCCGCGAACTGGACTCGTGTCCCCGAGGCCCGGGCACCCCTTGTCCGCGATAGCGGCGGCGACCGCTTGTTCACGGGACTGTCGTCCGCCCACCGCAAGGTCGCGGCCTGGTCGGCGACCGTGCTGCTGGCACTTGGCGTGGCAGCGTTCACCGTCTGGGTCGTCGTTGTACTGCGTGCCGCCACGGTGCCGTTCGTCCTGGCTCTGCTGGGCACCGCGTTGCTGCAGCCGCTGATGCCATGGCTGATGAAGCGCGGGGCCTCTCGCGCACTCGCCTCCGGGCTCACCTGTGCCGGCCTGGCCGTGCTGGTGTGCGGCGTGCTCGTCGGCGTCATCCATTCCCTCACGGAGAGCGCCGGGAAGATTGCCGACGGCCTCGCCGAAGCAGGGGACAAACTCGCCCACCGCTTCGGCCCGGTAGGTGACAAGCTGCAGAGCGCAGTCGACGGCATGTCCGACACGGGCGCCAAAGTCGCAAGCTCAGCGGCGTCGGGGCCGGTGTCAGGACTGAGCCTGGCGACGCAGGCCCTCGCGACCCTGGTCCTCGCCCTCGCCCTGGTCTTCCTCTTCCTGCGCGACGGTAACCGCAGCGAAGCATTCGTACGCCACCTGGTCCCCGGCGGCCAGGCCGACACCGCGGTGGCAATCGCACGGCGCGCCGATGCCTCGTTGGCCGGCTACATGCGCGGCACCACACTCATCGCGCTGATCGACGGGCTGCTCGTCTTCGTCGGGCTGGTGATCCTCGGCGTTCCCGGAGCCGCCGGACTGGGCGCCCTCGTCTTCATGGGCGCCTACATCCCCTTCGTGGGTGCGTTCCTGTCCGGCCTGGTGGCCGTACTGGTCGCCCTGGCCCACGAGGGGACATCCACGGCGCTGTGGGCGCTCCTTGTCGTCTTGGTCGTACAGGCCGTGGAGGGCAACCTCCTGCAACCGGCCATCCAGAGCCGCACGGGGTCCCTGCACCCGGCCACCGTGATGCTGTCCGTGGCCGCCGGCGCCAGCATCGCCGGCGTGCTCGGAGCACTCCTGGCTGTCCCACTCTCCGCCGCGGGCGTCGGCGTCGTCGAGGAACTGCGCGCGCGGGCAGGTGCCAGACCCTGCACGGCTGGGTGATCGAGCTGGTCACGGGCGCAAGCGGCACGTCGCTCGGCCTGCTGCTCGCGGTGACGGTCACCGCCGCGGACACCGGCGACCGCGGTGTCGCCCAGGTCCTGCTGCGGCAAGCCGCCGACGGGCACCATCGCCTTGCACTCATCTGGGCCGACGGAGGCTACACCGGCCCCCTCGTCGAGTACTGCCTTGCCACACTGGCCCTGGTCCTCGCAATGCTCTAAAACGCCAAGAACCCCTACCTACATGGCCGCCGACCTCGGCCCGGCTCTCGAATTCCTTGCCTGGCACGGTCCCGATTTCCCTGGCCACGAGCAGGTCGTCGGCCCCCTCGCCGGAGCCGCGTCCCCATCGGTCCTCGATGCCCTCCGCACCGTGACCCTCCTCCTCGGTCACAGCGTCACTCCCGCGACCCGCAGGGCGGGAAACATCACCCATCGCGTCGCGGACCGTGGCCCATCCACCCGGAAGCACCCGGTGAGGGTTGATCGGCAGCCGCCAACTCGCAGGCGAGGACACGCAAATCGAGGGCTCACGTACGGGTTCCCGTGGCCTGACGCCCAGGATTCCTGAAACCCACGCGCCTTGCTATGCGGCAGCGAGCTGGAGGAGTTCTGGAACGCCCTGGGCGTCCTGGTAGTGCTGGAAGCGGGGGAGAAGGACGTCGACAAGTTGCACGCAGCGGGGAGTTCCGATGCGACGGGCCAGGAGCAGTGACTGGGTGGCGGCGGCCGCTGCGGGCTCGGGTTCCTTCAGATCGAGGTAGCTCGCGGCACGGTAGGCGAGAAACACCCCGCGGGTCTTGTCCCGGGCCGGAGGCAGCAGGCCTTCGCCTTCGGTAATCAGCCGGTGGGCGCGGCCGGTGTCGCCGAGGTCCAGGAGGGCCTGGCCGGAGTCCACGGCGAGATCGGCTTTGGACACCCAGGCGCACCAGGCGGGCCGGTCGGCGCCGGCGTCGCCCAGGTGTTTCTCCGCCGCGGCAAGGGCGCGCAGCACAGCTCGCCGTTCGCTCCGGTCGCCCTGTGCGGCGAGGGTGCGGGCGAAGCGTAGCTGGAGCAGGCAGCGAGCGGCGGGGTTCTGGGCGCGGGTCAGGGCGTAGTCGAGGATGTTTGCCGCGGTGGTGTGGTCGCCTCGCCAGGCTGCCTGGTAGGCGAGGTCGCCCAGGAGGCCGGCGCCCATGTCGCGGTCCCCGGCGGCGTGGGCGTTGTGCAGGCCGGCGATCCAGTTCTGGCTGGCGTGGGTGTGGCGTCCCAGGTCGAAGCGGTGCCAGGCGACAGTCTGGGACAGGGAGGCCGCCAGGGTGTGCAGCCGCAGCCCGAGGGCGTGCGTGTAGCGGCCGTGTTCGAGCAGTTCGGTCACCGTGGACAGGTGGGCATCCAGCAGCGTGGCGGTGTGCTGTCGCTGCTCGGTGGCGTGAGTGGCGAGTTCCTGGGTGGTGTTCTCCAGGAAGGCGACGAAGTCCTCGCCGATCGGTTTGCCGTCGCGGGCCTGGGCGAGCGCGCTCGCAGGGCCAGCGGCCCAGTCCGCGGCCAGCGCAGCTAGGGCGGTGCCAGAGATCGTGAAAAAGGTGCGGCGGTCCATCGCTGTTCGCAGGGCCTCTCTCAGGGCGGGCACGGAGCTGTGGGGGCCGAGGGGGACGACCCCGTTGGCGATGAGCGGCAACCAGTTGGGCCAGTCATCGGGGCAGACGATGTCTGCGGGCCAGCCGAGTGCCTCGGCGATGTAGATCTGGGATTCCTCGTTGGGCCGGATGCCTCGCTGCCACTTGCGTACCCGTGCCTCGTCGGTTCCGGATTGCAGGCCACGTCGGGCGGCAGCGTCATGGATGCCGGCCACGAACTCGTCCATCGTCTTGCCGGCCGCGTGACGCGCGGCTACGAGCGGGTGCGGGGTGAGTGCTGCCACAGCTTCAGTCAAGCACTCACTGTTCCCGCACGGTCACTCTTCACGGGGCGGGACCCCCTACGGGACCCCCCTCAACTTGTCGACTGCGTCGAACAATTGAGCCCATTCTTGGGTGTGCAACGAGCTGCGCCGGGCCGGTCTACTACCGCCTGGGGCAGTCGGCCCGCCCCGCCGCAACGCCAGGCAGGAGCCAGCCGTCACAACTCCGTCTTTCAGCGAGGTCATACGTGACAGACGTCCTGGTATTCGCACCGCATCCGGATGACGAGACGCTCGGGTGCGGCGGAAGCATCGCCCATCACACCGCCATGGGCCGCAACGTGCACATCGTGTTTCTGACGTCGGGCGAGCAAGGTGTCCCCAGCACCGCGCCGGAGCACGCGGGGCTGCTGAGGGAGCGCGAAGCCGAGACGGCGGCCGGCAAGTTGGGCGTGGCCTCCGACCACATCCACTTCCTGCGCCTTCCGGACGGCGGCCTCTCCCCGGCGGACCGAAGCCAGTTCCTGAGCGTCCTGGGCATCCTGCGGCAGGCCCGCCCCGAGGTGGTCTACCTCCCCCACGAGGCCGACGCCTCCCACGACCACCAGCAGGCCCACCTCCTGGTGTGGCGCGCGCTGGAGAAGGGCGCCAGCCGCAGCTACCCAGACGCCGGTCCGCGGCACTGGGCCCCCACCGTGCTCGGCTACGAGGTGTGGTCCGCGATCGGCGTCCCGACCTTCTACCAGAGCCTCCAGCCAGCGGAGACCGAGGCCAAGCTGTCCGCGCTCGCCTGCTACTCCACACAGGTCAAGGGAGAAGGCGAGGCGGACTACGCGAGCGAGGGCGGCCTGGCGCTCGCCCGGTTCCGCGGAGCGATGACCAGCGGGGGACACCGCGAAGCCTTCGCAGTGCTCCGGCTCGGAGCCCTGCCGTGGCCGCCCCCGCGCGGTCACCACCCGGCCTGATCCCTTCAGACGACGGCTCACCCAGGTCGCCGTCCCCCTCAGCCCTGCCCGAAACTCCGCAGAGGAGTGCTCAAATGACGACCTCACACCCGCCCGCCGCCGGGGAACGCGATGCTTCGTGGCCTCCGGTCCTCGGAGCCCTGGCGGTCTTCACCTCGCCCGGCCGACTCCAGGACGCTGGGATGGCCGCAGCCGCGGACGACCTGCTGGCGGCCGAACGCTCCCGTACGGCGGTCGAGCACCTCACTCGCCGTCGTCCCGGTCTGACCCTCGACGATGCCTACCGGATCCAGTGGACCAACGTTCAGCAGCGGCTGGCCCACGGCGCCCGCGTCGCCGGGCACAAGGTCGGGCTGACGTCGCTGGCCATGCAGCAGCAGATCGGGGTGGACCAGCCCGACTCCGGCGTCCTGCTCGACGACATGCTCCTGCCCGGCGGCGGCACTCTGAATCTGGACCAGCTCGTGATGCCCCGGGTGGAGGCCGAGATCGCGTTCCGGCTCGGCGCGGACCTGCACGGCCCGGACGTCGAAACGAACACCGCGCGGGCGGCGGTCGGTGAAGTCCTCCTCGCGCTGGAGGTGATCGACACCCGGTACGGCGACTGGCGGATGACGCTCCAGGACAGCGTCGCGGACAACGCGGCTGCGGCCCGGGCGGTGCCTGGACCGGCGATCGCGCTGCACGACGGTCTCGACCTCGGCTCCGAGGAGATCACCGTGAGCGTGAACGGCGAGGTCGTGGTGAGCGCGCCCGGCTCCGCAGTCCTGGGCGGCCCGCTGAACTCCGTGGTGTGGCTGGTCCGTCAGCTCGACCGCTACGGCGCCGGGCTGCGCCGCGGCGACCTCGTCCTGGCGGGGGCCGTGCACGCCAGCCTCCCGCTGCAGCCCGGCAGCCGGATCGAGGCGAGCGCGCCCCGCCTGCCGTCCGTCAGCGTCCGGACCGCGTGACCCGGACGCGTCACCGCACACCCCCTTCCAGAAACGGTGATCATGAACAGCAGCTCATTGAACGTCGCGGTCCTGGGGGCCGGCTGATCGGCCTCGACCTGGTCGAGAAGATCCAGGCATCGCCGTACCTGGACTGCCGCCTGGTCGTCGGCCGCGACCCCAAGGCCCTGGGCCTGCGCCGCGCGGCCGGCCTCGGCTTGACGACCTCGGCGGGCGGAGTGGCGGCGCTCGTCGACGCCGGCCCCTTCGACGGGTTTGCCTCCTCCAGCCGGGCCTTCTCCAGCCTCGCCCCCTCCAGATGAGCCTCAGGTAGCTCCGTCCTCACCAGGTTTGCCCCCTCCAGCCGTGCCCCGGAAAGAATGGCCCTGTGAAGGCTCGCCCCCTCCAGGTCGGCCCTGAACAGCACCGCCTCCTGCAGATATCCACCGACCAATTCGGCCCCTCTCAGGTCGGTGTGAGCCAGGTTGACCAGGAAAGGCTCTGCACGGTCGCGGGGCCGTCGGCCAAGTACGGTCAGCGCCGCCTGAACGGGTTCGGTCGGGCGGCGGTCTCGGTCGACGATGCGTTCGCCGATCAGGCGGTCAAGCCGCCGCGCCTGCCTGGAGTGCTCATCCGGAGCTGTGATCGGTGCGGGCTCATCCGGGCCTGTGACCGGGGCAGGGGCGTGTTCACGGACGAATGCGGCGAGGACTTCGACGATGGTGGCGTGGTCCTTCACCGAGTCGCGCATGATGCGCTCAAGGGCATAGATCCCACCGAGTTGCTCGACCGGCTTGTCGGAGGCGATCTGCCCGATGGCTTTGGTGTACCGGTCGGTGACTTGTCCTTCGCGGTTCTGGTGCAGGGTGCGGTGGGTGTAGACGATGCCGACCGCCGCCAGACCGCCAGCGCCCAGGGCCAGAAGAGAGGTGCGCACGCCCGTGACGGCGGTGGCCTGGGCTGGTTCGAGGCCGGGGAGGTACTTCTCATCCATCCACCAAGGGACTCGCCACAGGGCCACACCGAACGCGCCGACTACCAGGAGCACCGCCAGGATGCCCCACACCCACGTCCACGACTTCAGCGATCTGGTGCTCATGCCTTCCAGCACAACTTGCGCTTCTCACCCAAGCTGTGCACCTCGGCTGGCGGTCACACACAGATCACCCGGACGCTACGCCTGGCAATGACCGCAGGAGCTGACCAGCAGCAAATCTCCACCGTGCACCCTAGGCCGCAGACAGGGGGGCCGTCGGGGGTGTTGCGGTAGGGGCCGCGTACTCGTAGCCGAGCCGGGTGTAGAGGTCCTGGCCGCGCTGGTTGGAGGGCAGGGCGAGAAGGGAGGACCAGCGCGGGTTGATGGCGCGCAGCAGCTCGGTGTGCAGGCGGTTGCCGATGCCGCGCGACTGCCAGGGTGGGCGTACGGCGAGTTCACACAGTCCCATCAGCCGTTGCACACGGTGCGAGTCCGGACCGGACCCACACAACTCATGCGGCGGCCGCCCCGGGAGCCACCTCAGGTGCTGTTGTGTGGGCCGCGACCGCTCAGGGTTTCCCGGAACTCCCGCACAACCCTCCTGCCACTTCAGCAGTCTCCTGTTCGGCACATCCTTGCCAGCCGGAGAATCCGGTCCGGCCCGTGTCTGCTGCGGACGCCGGCCCTCCCCACCCCCGCCACGGAGTCCCTCACCTTGCGCAAGCGCACGCTCTCCCTGACCGTCCTGACCACCGCTCTCCTGACAGCCGTTCCGGCCCTCCCCGCGCTCCCCGCCACCGCCGCCCCTGCCAAGCACGCCGACGACTTCAACGGCGACGGCTGGCGCGACCTCGCCATGGGCGACCGTGGCGCCACGATCGACGGCAAGAAGCGGGCGGGCGCTGTCATCGTCATCTGGGGCACGGCCAAGGGACTCGACCCGGCCCGACGCACGGTCGTCTCACAGAACAGCCCCGGCATTCCGGGCGCAGCGGAGGCGTCGGACCGCTTCGGCACCACGATCACCACGGCGGATCTGAACTCGGACGGGTACGCGGACGTCCTGGCGACGGCTCCCGGCGAGAACGGCGGCCGGTACGACGGCACGTTCACCGTCCTGTGGGGCTCGAAGTCCGGCCTGACCAAGGGCAGTTCCCACCACAACCCGCAGTACCGCGACCGCGGCTTCGCATCCGACCTGGCCGTCGGCGACTTCGACAAGGACGGCAAGCAGGACGTCGTCGCTGTCGACGGCAAGAACATCTGGTACCTCCGGGGCCCGTTCACCGAGTCCGGCAAGCGAGGCAAGGCGACCAACCTCGACCCGACCAACGGCGACCACATCGAGTCCTACGCCGTGGTGTCCGGGAACATCACCAAGGACGGAACAGCCGACTTCGCCGTACTCGGCTGGGACTGGGACGCCCACGGCCTCGGCAAGGAGGGCAACGGCGTCTGGTTCTACAAGGGCGGCCCCGACGCCCCGAAGCGAACCAAGAGGATGCCCCTGCCCGACGGTGCCGACCTGACGGAGGCGAGCGCCACCATCGCCGACTTCGACCGGAACGGCTACGGCGACCTCGCGCTCGGCAGCCGCCGCTCGGGCAAGGGCGGCGGGGTGTACGTCTTCCCCGGCACCTCCACCGGCCCCGGCCGCTCACCTCGACGAATCACCCAGGCGACGCCCGGAGTGCCCGGCTCTCCGGAATCCTCCGACACCTTCGGCAGCGACGTGTCGGCAGGCGACACCGACGGCGACGGCTACCCCGATCTCGCGATCGGAGCCCCGGGCGAGGCCATCGGCGACAGCCTCTTCCGCACGGGCGCTGTCACGGTCCTGCGCGGCGGCAAGTCGGGCCTCACCGGCAAGAACGCGCGCCTGTACGACTACGCCACGGCCGGTGTCGAGGGCGAGCCCGACGAGCGCAACGACGCCTGGCTCGGGAAGTCGCTCCTCCTGCGGGACTTCACCCGGGACGGCCGGGCCGAACTCATCGCCGCCGCCCCCGAAGCGGGCCGTCTGCACATCCTCCCTGGCACCTCCTCGGGCCCCACAGGCAAGGGCTCCCTCCTCCTCGACGCCAACAACCTGAACCTCGCCTCCCTCGCAAACTTCTGGGCCGAACTGCCCGACTAAAAGAGTGAGAACGAGTTTCTGACAGTCGATCCGGCTTCCGGTGCCGCTTTCGTCGACCCCTGTTGATCTTGCTTCGAGAAGATACTCGTTGCTGACAGTGACGCGGTGCGTGGCCTTGTCGAACCTGGCCCGAGGAGTGCGTGATGGACTTCCGGCCGTCCGTCTGAATTGCACAGTGTCGACTGTCAGTGCTCGCCGCGACACTCTGAGCGAGTAGTCGTTCAGAGGGGGGCGGATGGCGTTCCGGGCTGTGCACGCCGAGTGGGGCACCGTGTTCTCGCACCTGCCGGATCTCGGGTGCGGGCACGCGTGGGAGGCGGTGTGGAAGGTCCGGCCGCCCGCACAGATCGCGTGTGTGGAGTGCTGGCACCCGATGTATGCCAAGACCTCCGAGCGGGGCCTTAAGTTCTTCGCCCACGCTCCGCACGCCCCGGACTGCGAGATCGCCCGCCAGGGCGAGTCCGAGGCTCACCACCTCCTCAAGCTCGAGCTCGCCAGCGCCGCCCGGGACGCAGGCGCCGACGCCGAGCTGGAGGTGAGAGCGCCGGACGGCTCCTGGCGGGCGGACGTGCTGGCCAGTGACCCGGCTGGGCGGTGGCAGATGGCGCTGGAGGCCCAGCTGTCCCCGATCACCGTCGCGGACATCGCCGCCCGCACCGAGCGGATGCGCGAGCACGGCGTGACCTGCTGCTGGTTCAGTGACCGGGCCCGCCCGCCCTGGCTGGGCAGTGTCCCGTCCTTGCGGCTGACCACCACCGGCGGCGGCCTGGTCGTCGCCGACATGACCTCTGTTACCTGCTGCCCACATTTCCATGACTCTCAGATGCAACGCCCACTTATGTCTACGCGTAGTCGCGTTGACGCAGTGACAGGCTGCACACGCCCTGCAGGAGTTGGAGAACGCTGCCGCTCCGCCACGGTGCGCCACCCTGGCCGGGGTTGGGGCCGTCACCCGAACGTGAGTAACAGCAGGTCGGCACCCGAGAGCCACGTTCGGCATCAGATGGCTTCGAGGTCTCCTGCCAACTTCTCGTCGATGCCGCGCAGCAGGGCATGCATGTTCAGCAGCGCGGGCAGCAGGTACTCCTTCCGGAAGGAGCGGTAGGACGCCGCATGGCATACCGCGTGACGGTTGTGCTGGTCTCGTACGAGACCGCTGTTCCGGAAGGTCTCGGCCATCGGCCGGATCACCAAGTGTGCGCTCAGCTCGAAGATGCCGACACGTCGTTCGGGCATAGGAACGTGCCTGAGGATGAACTGCAGGGTCCTGTTCGGACCGTTCATCCCCTGGATCGGCTGGTTGTTGTGGTCGCGGACACCCCTGAATTCCTGGTGGTACCAGCGGATCCCGTGCTGCTCCGTGGCGGAGTACAGCACGTTCGTGGCCACGGCCAGAGCACCTTCCCACAAGCCGGCCCGTGCACATTCGATGGCCCGGGAACCGAGCTGCACGAGGTCGTTCAGCGGTTCCTGGGTGACCTCCTGCAGTCCCACGCTCAGTTCGTCGAGCAGTTCGTCCATGTGCCGGAGGAGGTAGGCGTACCGCCCGTGGCGATCCGGCTCTGCGAGAAGCGCTCGCAAGTGCCTGGTGCTCGGGGCCCACATCAAGCCGATCCCGTCCTCGGCCGCGATGCCAATGAGCTGCTCCCACTCGGCATCCGAAAGCCTTGAAGATTGACCGGCAGCAGCAGATCCGCCAGCTTCTCGGCCTGCTGCGGAAGCCTAGGGGCCAGGGGCGCCTTGACACGGTCGAACAGGTCGGAGAACAGACTGTCGATCACGTTGGTCTTCGGTTGGAAACCGAAGGCGAACGTGCTGGCCCCGGCAGATTTCGCCATGCCGCCGTCCAGGGGGTGGACGAAAGCCGGGCAGCGAACTTGCTGAGACCGAAGGGATCGGCTCCCAGAACTTCACTGAAGATCCACTTGCGAGCCGACGCTGGGGCGGCGTACTTAGGTACGCCGAAGGGGTCGGGCCCGGGGATTGAGCGGAGGAACCCCCCGTCCGCCGGCGCGCCCCGACCGGCTGTGGACGTCACATGCTTGCCGTACGCCACCGCACCGGCCGGATAGTTCGCTTTCAGGGTGCCGAGGACGCCGAGGCTTGAGTTCAGCTGCTTCAGAGTGTCCGTGATCCCTGACTGCCTGATGATCGTTTCAGCGAGGCTCTCATGCCCCGGAAACAGCCCCAGCTCGCCGTACACGGACCATGCATTCGACGGCTTTCGCTTCTCACCCGTGTCCCCATGGTCCCGGAGGCCACTGACAATGGACCGGGGAGCGCGACAAGCCCAGGAGGGGTCTCGCTGCGAGGACTCGATTCCCCTGTGGGCGATGCGGTGGCGGATGCCGCGCTGGCGCAACCTCGCGGGCGCACCTTCTGGTGCTGCCGTACATCCTCGCTCGGGCCGCGACCGGCAGTCAGGCCGGGGGCGGACCGGGCCGCGGCCGGTACTCGGCACCTCGGTGCAGGGTGACTGCCGACGGCCCGCCACGGTGGTCATGGACGGAGCGCGGGCCCGGTCAGAACACGTCGGTGGTCCACAGGAGGTGCATATCCCATGCGATGTCCAGGGATTCCTTCGCTCCCTGATACCACGCACGTTGCGCGGTGTCGTCCGGCACGGTGTGAAGGGCCGCGAGCACATCGGCCGGCATCCATGCTCCACCCCAGTGGCCCAGCCAAGTCCCAGGCGCCTCGGCGGGTTCCGGGGTTCGCGGTATGGCGTAGCCCTCGCTCCGGAGAATCTCCAGAGCGGTATCCCGTTGATTCCTCATCAGATGCTGCCGAGAGAAGATCCCGTAGGCATCCATACTGATTCTGCTCCCGTTCAGGTAGGCCTCCCATGCCGCCTCCGCCGTGGGCTGATCGCGCCAATCGACCACGGGGATCTCCACGGAGGGCCGCGCCGCCCACGGGCCGCCGGTACTCGCGCGCACCTCCTGCGGTGCGGATCCCACCACGACGAATGCGAGCTCGTGGCACGGGACAGGGAGCTCGGTACTCTGTCCCGTCCCGCTGTCCCAGCTGGTCGTCATTCCCGCCGCGATCCGGACGATGTACTCGCCATCGTCAAGCCCCTCATGCGCTTCGAACAGAGCGCCCTCGAGCATCTCGGCCGGCACGCCGTCCCCGTTGAAGAATTTCCGGATCGGAGGGCCCCCGTCGCAGAAACGATCTCGAAGTCGTAGTTGCCCGGGCTGCCCAGGTCGCGGCCGAGTGCGTAGGACGAAACCCGACAGGCAATACCGTCTTTCACCACGTACGTCTTCCGGGCCAGACCGCAGGTGATGAACTTGCGACCCTCAGACGTAGGAACTCTCACCTCCAAGCGCGTCTGCATCAGGTGCAGGCCGTCCTGAGACACCGTCTCCACCCAGTCGGTGTGAATCCACCCGTTGGTGATGCTGCTCTCCCTGCCGTTCGGTGCGAGTGGATTCGATGCCCGACCGCGGGCAGGGCCCGATGCCGCCCGGCCCGGAGGTGGGCGATCACGGCGTGCCGGACGTCGGTCTCCGGGGTGAGGGACAACGCGACGGTGGCCTTGCCGCTGCTCAAGGCACATCTACGGGCTCGTAGAGCACGTCGGTTCTGAGTATTGTTTTCGTACCCTCAAGAAGCGGGGCCGAGTCGTGAAGCGTCCGATGCCAGAAGAGGAGCGCATCGCCCGGTTCGGGGTGGTGGGCACTCAATATGTCCTCAGGCTTCGCGAGCCGCGGCCAGTCAGAGAAGTCACGTTGCGCAAAGGGAAGATCGTTCTGCTTATCGGCGATGAACCGCGTTTCTCCGCCCACGGCCTCATACGACAGGTAGACGACGACCGTCAGGAGAGTGCGTCTTCCGTCGGGGGCGCAATAGGGCGAATCGTAGTGCGGGACAATGAATCCGCCGCGTTTGTACCTGATGAAGCGCATACGCGGATTGACGGCCGCCGGCCTCCAGGGCCTTCCGTCCGAATCCGTCGGATCGTCCGATCCCACTTCAAGCGATAGAAGCGTCCGCAGCCTTCGGTAGAATTCTGCCGCCAGGGATGTGGATTCGGCCGTGGCGCGGAGATGAGCGACCGGATCTCCCTCTGCATAGTTGGCGGCAATGCCGTCTCGGCCCACCGGGGCAAAGCACTGGGCGGCCAGTTCGGTCGCGAATGCCTCCACTTCGGCCGGAGTGAGAAAATGGCGAATCACCTTGGCGCTGACCTTTGGGATCTCCGATTCGATCGGGGTCCATGAGTCATCGGCAGATATTCGGCTCAGCGCTTCTTCGGAGAGCTCAAAGGGATTTACCGGCATTTCGAACATGATCACTTCTCCGTACTGAGGCCGTCGTCGATCCCAACGGGGCCGTGGGCCCAACAGCCCGGAACGGCCGCGGGCAGCGCAGTGAGGTGGACGGCGGGACCGCGGGCCACGTACTTGTGCGCTTCGAGTCCGTGGAGGGACTCGAAGCCCCTGGAGTCAATGCCTGCAGGAAGCGGGGACCACTGGGCGGTTATCGTCATGATGACGATATTAGGTCGGGGTGAGCCCACAAAGCAAGCAGGACGTACAACTCAGACCCGCAGGGCAGACTGTCGCTCATGACAGAAGCCGGGCTCGACGCCGCCGCCCGCTCCCTGCGGGCCTGGCTCAATCGACAGCGGTTCAGTGACCTGACTACCGCCGAGGTGACCGCCTTCTTCACCGATTCGGTGGCCGACTGGGCGACCGACCAGGGATATGACGTCCAGCGGGAGGTAAAGCTGCCCACCGCCACTCGGCAGAACCGGACCGCGCGCCTCGACCTGCAACTGCGGCACCGTTCGGGTAAGGGACGGCTGATCAGCATCGAGGTGGATCGAGGTACGAAGGAGTGGTCCCTCGAAAAGCTCGTCCAGGCAGCCGAGCTCGGCCACCTGGCGCTGTGGCTTCGGTGGAGCCGCACCCCCGTCATTCTGCCGATTCCGCCCACGGTCCGGCTCATCCGGGCTCAGGTGTCCAGGCGCACCACTCTCACGCGGGCGAAACTCCACTCGCTCCGGCCTGACAACTGCGGGTAGCAGGCTCGTTCGCACCCGGCGGCGCTATAGGTGTTGAGGCAGACCCGGCCCCCCGTCAGGGGCACAGGGACCCTCCAGCAAGCCTCGGCGCTGTCGAAACTCGTACAGATTCCGGTCGGCCCTCGACCGCTTACCGCCCCGTGCTGCGGGGCGACGCCGGTCTACGGCGCGATCAGCTCGCTCAAGCCGTCCTCACTGCTGAAGGACACGGGGGCGCGATCAAACGGACGGTGGCAGCCGCCGACCGGTTCAGCCTGCTGGTCCGGACGGTGGCAGCCGCCGACCGGTTCAGCCTGCTGGTGTCCAGCGGGGGACTGCCTCATCTGATCGGATGACGGTCAGGTGCGAGACGGTCCGCGCCCGCGCGTTCGCGCCTTGCGCACCCGCTCGGCCCAGCCGACCGCATTCCACCGCTTCGCCGACGAAACAGCCGGACGCACCCCGGCGCCGGGCCTCTCTCAACCTGAGAGTGGACCCGGCGCCGGCCTCGTACTGCACGAGGCAGCGTTCAGCGACGGACGTGGATACGGACCTGGACCGTCCGCCCGTGGCGGCCGCCGCGGCTCCGAGTCCGATCACAGGGGCTAGTGCCGCATCAGGCAACGTTCGCCCTGTCGACCACTGCTCGTAGCCGTTGATCGTCGGCGTGACGGTTTCGCCAGATGATGTAGCGGCGGA
>NZ_JBSFCF010000064.1:0-34823 GCF_053593335.1 Streptomyces sp. NPDC002324 | reverse complement strand
CCACGCCCGCCCGGCCACGCCCACGGGTCACCGAAGCCGCTGCCCCCGGGCCCCCCGCCCCCCCACCGCCCCCCCCGGCGCGCCCCCCCTTGACGGGTGCGCGCCGACGGGCTCGTCCGCTGTCCCGCGCCCTGGCTCCGCCGATCGCCGCGGCGACGCGCACCGAGGGCCGGTTTACCCCAAATGCCCGACACGCGAATCAGTCCTATCGTGAAGTCATGGAGCATGCCCTCAGTCCCGCGACCCTCACCGAACTGCGCCGCCCGCGGCCCTACCCCGCGGTGTCGGTGCTGACGCCGACCCACCGCAGGGAACCCGAGAACGCCCAGGATCCGGTCCGGCTGCGCAATGTGGTGGCCGAGGCGAAGAAGCGACTGGAGCACGATCCCTCCGTCACGCGCGAGCGGCGCGCCGACGTGGTCGGGCAACTGGACCAGGCGCTGGCCGAGGTGGACCTGGCACACGCCGAGGACGGCCTGGTGATCTTCGCGGCTCCAGGCGAGCACCAGGTCTGGTCACTGGCCCGGCCGGTGCCGGAGCGCGTGGTGCTCTCGGACACCTTCCTCACCCGGAACCTGGTGGCCGCACAGGCCGCCGAGCGGTCGTTCTGGGTGCTCTCGGTCTCCGCCGACCGGGTCACCCTGTGGAACGGCGGCCCCGACCGCGTCACCGAGGCGCACATCGGCGGCTTCCCGCTGACCAGGGAGCGCGACAACTTCGACGCCGAGCGCCAGGAGCGCACCGGCGACCTGCCGTCCACCTTCCGCGACGAGGACACCCGCCGCTTCCTGCGGGACGCGGACACCACGCTGGCCCGGGTCATGCGCGCACAGCACCGGCCCCTGTACGTCACCGGGGCGACAGCCGCGCTGTCCCTGTTCCACGAGATCGGCACGGTCACCAGGGACGCCACCCACATCCCGCACGGCGGCCTCGCGCACGGCACCCCGGACGCGGTGTGGCAGGCGGTCGGGCCCCTGGTCGCGGCCGAGGACCGCAGGAACGCCGACACCGTGGCCCGGCGGCTGGAGACGGCGCGCGGCCACAAGGCGTTCGCGGCCAGCGTCGACGAGATCTGGCAGAACGCGCAGCAGGGACGCATCCAGTTCCTGGCCGTCGAGGAGAACTACCGCACGAGCGTGCGAGCCGACGGTGACGGCGCCGGCCCCGGTGGGGCGGGTGGCGGGCACCTGGTGCCGGCCGAGAGCGGCGACCTCGACGTCCGCGAGGACATCGTGGACGAGATCGTCGAGCGGTGCCTGGACACCGGCGCCGAGGTCTTCTTCGTGCCGGACGGCATGCTCGGCGACGCCCGCGGGATCGCCGGGGTCCTGCGCTACTGAGCCCGGCCCGCGCGAGCCGACCGTGGCCGCGCGGGTGTCACACACCGCCGAGGAGGGACGTCAGGCCCCGGTCGAGCGCCGGGCCCAGCTCCTCCCTTCCGGCGGGGACGACGCCGTAGCTGCGCAGCAGGAAGCGCTGGAGCGCCGCCTTCTCGAACCGGAGCAGGGCGGTGCCGTAGGGGGAGCGCAGTTCCACCACCGTGCGCAGGCGGCCGCAGGGCCAGATGTGCACATCGCCGGTGCCGGCGGGGGCCGCGACCCCTTTCTCCAGCAGATCGCGGGAGAAGGTCCAGGTCACCATGGTGCCGTTCAGCGAGATGTCGGCCGGGAAGTCGAGGTGCACGGCCAGCGGATCGTCCGAGGAATAGCGCAGGCTCGCGGGCACCGGCACCTCCCGGTCCTCGGCGGTGACGAGGAGAGCGCGGGCGGGCTGTTCCAGCGTGACGGTCATTGAACGGTCTCCGTTTCGGTGAAGCTCTTTCCGCGACGCGTCCGGCCCGTGCGCCGACGTGCGTCTCGACCTCGCGAAGGGTTTTCGTGACCCGCGGCTTCCTGGATTCATCACTGTGACCCAAGTCACTCGATTTCCCGCCGTGAGGCTCGTACATATGCCCCTCGAACACGGGAATGAAAGAGGTGTGCGGGCGGTCGATGATCCGTCAAGTCACGTACGATTCCTACGACTTGAAGCCCGTGGACGCGTACCGGCGAACAGTGGACGACCCCGACCGCGAGGACGGTGGCATATGCCGCAAGCACCACCGCATCGTGTCTTGCCAAATCCCTTACAGCGCGTCGAGGGCTGTGCAACAGTCGTAATCGGCCCTTACGTCAGCGTTGGTCGTACCGTCCCCCATCGGAGTACGTGATGCCGTCTCCTCTCTCTGCGGATCGTCCCGCCGCCCAGCCGCCCCGTCGTGGCACGGTCGACGCGCTCATCTCGCAGACGCGACGGCTGCGCGGCGAGGTGGACGCCGTACGACGCGACGCGCCCGCCGACGGAGGGGACCCCGAGGTCCGCTGGCAGCGCGCGCTCTACGACCTGGCCCTGCACCAACTCAGCGACCTCGACGACCACTTGGCCCAGCTGAGGGACGGCCCCACCCTGCCGCCGGCCCCCGAGCCCCACGTCGCGCCACCCCCGGTGCCCCCACGCACGTCGCTGCTCAGCCGGGTCGGCAGCGCCGAGTGGAACCTGCTCACGGACGAGGCGGGCTGGTCCGGGGAGCTGTACCAGATCCTCGGCCGCGACCCCGCCTCGCCACCGCTGACCCTCGACGAACTGCCGTCGCTGGTGCTCGACGAGGACCGGCCGACCCTGACCGCGATGGTGACGGACTGTCTGATCGACGCCAAGCGCATCGACGGGGAGTTCCGGATCGTGCTCCCCGACGGCGGGGTGCGCACCGTGCACATGATGGGCGAGCCGGTGCTCGACGACGACGGCGCCACGGCCTCGATGTGGGCCGTCCTGCGGGACGTCAGCGAACTGCGGCGCAGCCAGCGTGCGGAGAGCGAGAGCCGCGACTCGCTGCACCGCCAACGGCACATCGCGCAGACCGAGCACCGCCTCGCGGTCGAACTGCAGGAGGCCGTGCTGCCACCGTGGCGCGCCTCCCTTCGCCTCCCCCAGCGGGGCCCCGAGAGGCTGGACCTGGCCGCCCACTACCTGCCCTGCTCGACGAGCGCGCTCATCGGCGGCGACTGGTACGACGCCCTGGAACTGCCCGGCGGCGAGAGCCTGTTGAGTGTCGGCGACCTCACCGGTCACGGCGTGACCGTCACCTCGGGCATGGCGATGCTGATCGGCGCCCTGCGCGGCATGGCGATGGCGGGCACCGAGCCGGGCCGGCTGATGGCCTGCCTCAACCAGTTACTGGACAGCACCGTGCAACCGGCCCTCGGCAGCGCCGTCTGCTGCCGCTACCGGCCGCAGACCCGCACCCTCGTGTGGGCACAGGCGGGGCACCCCGCCCCGCTGCTGTTCCGCGACGGGGCGGGGCAGGTGCTGACGGCGCCGGACGGCGTCCTGCTCGGAGCGACCTCGGGTGCCGTCTACGGGCAGGCCGAAGTGACGCTCGAACAGGGCGACCTCCTGCTCCTGCACACCGACGGACTGGTCCCCCGGCGCGATGGAGCGGCCACCGTGCAGCGACTGCTGGACCTGGCCCCGCGGTTCGGCGGGGCCCGTACGGCCCAGGAATGTGTACGGACCGTGGTGGAGGAGTTCGGCGAGGCCGAGCGTGCGGACGACGCCTGTGTACTCGTCGCCAGGGTCAGCTCCTGAGGAAGTGCCGACATCGGCTCCGGACGGTCCGGGGGCCGTTCGCCGCGCTCACGCCGGCGCGATGTCGCCCTTGTTCTTCGACTGGGGTTTGGGCAGGGCGAGTTTGAGCTCCTCCCGCAGTTCCCTGATCTTCGGATAGCTGGAGTACTGACCGGTGAGCCGGTACATCTGACGCAGCCGGTCCCAGGTGCGGTGGGAGGAGTTGGAGCCCATCGACATCAGAGCGAGGCGGGCGTACCGGTCCGCCTGTTCGGGGTCGTCGCCGATGAAGCAGGCCGAGGCCATGGACAGGAAGTCGAAGATCTTGGACCGCTGCCGGCCGTCGACGCGCAGTTCCAGTGCCTTCTGCGCGTAGTGCCGGGCCTGTTTGGCCGCGGCCGGGTCGTGCTCCGCGAGGGTGCGGTAGGCCAGGGCCTGCATGCCGTAGAGGTCCTCCTCCTTGAACATCTGCATCCAGCTGGGCGGCGGCACGTCCGACCGGTCGGAGACGAACAGGTCCTCGGCCTGCCCCAGGGTGCGGCGCATGGCCTGGCCCTTGCCCATGGACGCCTGAGCCCAGGCCTCGACGGTGTGGAGCATGGCCTTGGTGCGCGGCAGCACCTGCTCGCCGGAGCCGGACTGGGCGAGCTTCATGAGGTCGAGCGCCTCGTCGGGCTTGCCGAGGTGCACCAGTTGTCGGGCCGCCCGGGACAGGGCCTCGCCTGCGCGGGGCCGGTCACCACCCTCGCGGGCCGCGTGGGCGGCGATGATGAAGTACTTCTGGGCGGTGGGTTCGAGGCCGATGTCGTGCGACATCCAGCCCGCGAGGACGGCGAGGTTGGCGGCGACGCCCCACAGGCGCCGCTGGATCCGTTCGGGGTGGTGGTAGGAGAGCATGCCTCCCACCTCGTTGAGCTGTCCCACGACAGCCTTGCGTTGCAGTCCGCCGCCCCGGGCCGCGTCCCAGGCCCGGAACACCTCGACCGAGCGCTCCAGTTCCTCGATCTCCTGCACCCCGATGGGGGCGGCCTCGTAGCGGTCGAACCCGGCGGGGTCGGCGTGCAGGGGGTTGTCGAGGTCGGGGGCGTCGGCCGCGAGGGCCGGATCGGTGTGCAGCCAGTCGTGCATGGCGCTGCTGAGAGCAGGTCCCGCGGTGAGCGCGACACCCGCGCCCACCAAGCCGCGTCGGTTGAGCATGAGGTCCATTCCCGTGAATTCGGTGAGGACCGCGGCAGTCCGTTCGGGCGCCCACGGCACGCCGTCGGGGTGTTCCACATCCCCGCCGCGCCGTTTCCCCGTACGCCCGTGCCGGACCAGACCGAGGTCCTCTATGGTCACGACACGGCCGAGACGCTCGGTGAACAGGGCCGCCAGCACCCGCGGCACGGGATCGCGCGGGATCTCTCCCATGTCGATCCACCGCCGCACCCGTGAGGTGTCGGTCGCCAGCTGGGGGTGGCCCATGGCCGCCGCCTGCCGGTTGACCAGCCTCGCGAGCTCTCCCTTGGACCAGCCGGCCAGGCCGAACAGGTCTGCGAGTCGGTTGTTGGGTTGTCCGCTCACGTCAAGCCCCCAGGTTCTCGGCTGAGTTGAATGTAGCCCGCTGTCAGTTGCACGGGGACTATTCGCCAGGCTTCGCCAGGGTGCGCTACATGGTGTGCCAGGGCCCATCCGGTGTCAGGTAGGAAAGCGCCACCCCGACCCGGTCGCCCCGACGGGCACTCCCCAGGGTGTCCTCGGACGACCGGGGCGGGCAGCGCGTGACATTGCCGGCACACGAAGGGATCTGTCTTCCCCCATGTACGCAGCATCGTCCTCCGTGTCCGCTCCTCCCCGGTCGCTGCACCCCCGTCAGCCGGGCGGCGGCCCCTACCTCGATCCCTCGCGTACGGCGGCCCCGGTGCTCGGTGCCGGCCGGGCGCGGCGCGTGCCGGGCCTCGGCACCCAGCCGCTCAGCGGCAGACTCGATCTGTCCGGCCCCCAGGGCGCACAGCTGCGCACGGCGATCGCCTCGGTGCACCGCATCTGCCCGGAGTTCGCCCCGGTCCAGGTGCTGCGCCGCAGCGGCCGCTCGGTGCTGCTCGTGGGTACGACCGGGCGCAGCACGGCCGTCGCCAAGTGTTTACTGGACCATTCCTCCATCTGGGAGGAGCGGCTCCGGCATGAAATAGCGGCATACCGCTCGTTCGTCCGGCACCGCCCCCCGGTGCGGGCGCCGAGGCTGATCGCAGCGGATCCGGACAACTGCACGCTGGTCATCGAGCGGATGCCGGGCCGGGTGGCGGCCCTGCAGCGGCATCCGGTGGAGGCGCCGCCGCGCGCCGACATCCGGGCGGCGCTCGGCGCGATCTGCCGGCTGAACGCGTGGCGGCCGCCGACGGGGACCTTCGACGCCCCGCTGGACTACGCGGAGCGCATCTCCCGCTTCCACGAGCTGGGTCTGCTCACCGACCGGGACATGGGGGACCTGCAGAAACTGCTGCACGGCATCGCGCACGCGTCGGGCCGTCAGGGCATGGGCCAGTTCTGCCACGGCGACGCCCTCCTGTCGAACATCCTGCTCTCACCGGCCGGTCCAGTGCTGGTGGACTGGGAACACGCGGGGTGGTATCTGCCGGGGTACGACCTGGCCACGCTGTGGGCGGTGCTCGGGGACGCGCCGGTGGCGCGGCGGCAGATCAGTCAGCTGGCGCAGTCCGCGGGCCCGGCCTCGCGGGACGCGTTCCTGGTGAACCTGATGCTCGTCCTGACCCGGGAGATCCGTACCTACGAAACCGCCGTGCAGCGTTCGATGCACGACACGGCCCCGGCGGCTCCGGGCACGGCCCACCCGGCCGCCGCGCCGTCCGGCGAGGAACAGCGGCTGCTGCTCAGGCGGCTGCACGACGACTGCCAGTTGGCCCGCAAGGCCGTCCGGGCGGCGGTCGGCACGCGCTGAAGGGTGGGAAGGTCCGCGGTGCGCCCCTGTACACGGGGCGCACCGCGGACCTTCGCCGTGTCTGCGGACCCCGCCTCCGTCGTGCGGGCCAGACCGTCGGCGCGCGCGGCGTTCGTGGTCGCGGGGTCGGCAATCACCGGGGAACCGGCCTCCTGCGGGCATGATTGACGGATCGTCGGCCGACCGACAGCACCGGTGCCGTTCGGTCCCGCACGCCCCCGCCAACGCCCCACCGTTACAGGAGGCCGCCTTGCGAGGTTCCCCGACCGACCGCAGGCCCACCCCACACCCCGGACGTACGCGCAGAACAGTCTTCGCCACAGCCCCCGCCGTCCTGCTGCTGCCCCTGCTGGGCGCGGCCCCGCCCGCCGGCCAGGTGTCCGCCGCCACGGCTCGTCTCCAGGGCGCCTTCGGCACGGCGGCCGCCGAGTACGGCGTACCGCGCGAGGTCCTGCTCGGTGTCTCCTATCTCCAGTCCCGCTGGGACACGCACGGCGGCGCGCCGAGCGTCACCGGCGGCTACGGCCCCATGCATCTCACCGACGCGCGTACGGCCCTGGCCGAGGCCCCGCACCACAGCGAGGGCACCGAGGACGCGCGCGGCGACGAGTCCCGGCCGCCCCTGGTCGCCGAGGCCGACCTGCCCGACCCCGCCCGACTGCCCGCACGGCTGGCGACGTTGACGCGGGCCGCCGAACTGACCGGCCTGCCCGCACGGACGCTGCGCACCGACCCCGGCGCGAACGTGGCGGGCGGCGCCGCGCTGCTCGCCGCCGCGCAGCGGGAGCTGGGTGCGCGGCCCAGCTCCGATCCGGCGGACTGGTACGGGGCGGTGGCCCGCTTCTCCGGCGCCGACGACCGGGCGACGGCCGCGGCGTACGCGAACGAGGTGTTCGCGGTGATCCGCGACGGCGCCGAGCGCGTCACGGACGCCGGCCAGCGGGTGACGCTCGACGCCGAGCCGGGCCTGCGCCCCGGCTCCGGGCAGCTGTCCCGTGCGGGGCTGCGCCCCTCGGCCGCGGGCGGCACGGAGTGTCCGACGACGGTGTCCTGCGAGTGGATCCCGGCGCCGTACCAGGAGTTCGGCGACAACGACTACGGCAACCACGACCTGGCCGACCGGCCGAACTCGCAGCGCGTCCGGTACATCGTCGTCCATGACACCGAGGGCTACTGGGACACCACCCTCGAACTGGTCCAGGACCCGACGTACGTGTCGTGGCACTACTCGCTGCGCTCCACGGACGGTCACATCGCGCAGCACATCAAGAGCAAGGACGTGGCCTGGCACGCCGGCAACTGGTACGTCAACGCGGCGTCGGTCGGACTGGAGCACGAAGGGTTCCTCGCCTCGCCGGACGCCTGGTACACGGAGGCGATGTACCGCAGCTCGGCGCGGCTGGTGAAGTATCTCGCCGACAAGCACCGCATCCCGCTGGACCGGCAGCACATCCTGGGCCACGACACGGTGCCCGGCCCGACGACGGCGACGGTCCGGGGGATGCACACCGATCCGGGCCCCTACTGGGACTGGCGGCACTACTTCGAGCTGCTGGGCGCACCGCTCGGCGCGACGTCCGGCGGCGACAGCGCCATGGTCACCATCCGCCCGGACTACGCCGACAACCGGCCCGTGTTCACCGGCTGCACGTCCGGCGGCGGCTCCTGCGCGGTGCACGGCTCCAGCGCCGTACGCCTGTACACCAGGCCCGACACGACCTCGCCCCTGATCAAGGACATCGGACTGCGGCCGGACGGCAGCGCCTCGACGACCGGGGTGAACGACCTCGGCTCGCGGGTCTCCACCGGGCAGAGTTACGCGGTGGCCGAGCGGCAGGGCGACTGGACGGCGATCTGGTACCTGGGGCAGAAGGCCTGGTTCAAGAACCCCAAGGACAAGCCGACGGCGGTCGGCGCGGCCGGTCTGCTCGTGACGCCCCGGGCCGGCCTGGCGGACGTCCCGGTGTACGGCCGCGCCTACCCGGAGGCGTCGGCGTACCCGGCGGGCGTGCCCGCGCAGGCGGTGTCCCCGCTGCCGTACAAGCTCCTCAAGGACCAGAGGTACGTGGCCGGCGACCAGGTGCCCGGCGAGTACTACTACGCCGTCTCCTTCGACACGAGCGGACACCGGGTCGTGGTCGGCAAGGACCTCTACTACGAGATCCAGTTCGGCCACCGGGTGGCGTTCGTGCGGGCTGCGGACGTGCGGGTGCTGCCCGCCGCGTGAGCCGAGAGCGTCCGAGGACGAAGAGACCAGAAGGGCCGGGTTCGCACCCGGCCCTTCTCGTCTCTGTCCTCTGCTGCGCTCAGCCCTGCTGGAACAGCTCCGCCGGGAGCGGCTTGAGCAGGGCGTACAGGTCGTCGGTGATGGGGCGGTCCCAGGCGGCGATGGTCACCAGGACGTTGTCGCTGCGGTCGAACTGGACGCAGGAGATCCGGGACTCGGAGAGCTTGAGGCGGCGGACGATCAGGAGGTTGTCGCCCTGCATCACCGGGATGTCCTCGGAACCGACGACGGTGATGTCCTCCTCGTTCTCCAGCGCGATCAGCAGCTGGCTCACCTCGAAGGGGATCTCGCCGTCGGAGACCTCGCGCGCCGGGGAGCCCTCCGGAAGGTTGCCGATGATCATCGCGGGGCCGCGACCGCCGTAGAGGTCGTAGCGCAGGAAGACGCCCTGGCAGCTGCCGTCGGGGGCGGGCAGCAGGCCGGCACCGAGATTGCCCGGCCAGTCGCCCGGATCCATGGCCAGTACGTCGAATTCGGGACCGGCGGGAGTGGCGCTGCGGCGGCGGAGGAAGGACATGCGGCAATGGTACGGCGTGCTGTGCGGCGGTGGGGCCGAGGGAGCTGTGGGGGCGACGGCGTTCCAGGGGGCGGTGTCGGCGGACCCTGCCCGTGGTGCCGCCCGGGACGAGGCGGGGCGGCAACTCCCGTTCAGTGGCGTCGCGGGCCGTCCGTCACGGCTGCCGCGAGCGTTCCGATGAGCCGGTGGGGGCGTTGTCGGCGAGGGGCGCCCCGCCGGCGGCGGTGGACCGGCGGGTGGTGTCGACCGCGGGGGCCAGGAAAGCCGCGCAGGCGACGCAGGCGAGGACGACGAGCATGGCGGGGCGCAGGCCGATGTGCTCGCCGAGGAAGCCGAGCCCCGGCGGTCCGACGAGGAAGGCGACGTAGCCGATGACGGCGACCAGGCTGACCCGGGCCGTCTCGTCGGGGCCGGACTCTCCGGCGGCGGAGAGCGCCAGCGGGAAGCCGAGCGAGGCGCCGAGGCCCCAGAACAGCACGGCGGCACCGGCCACGGCGGGGTTGTCGGAGACGACGACGAGGAGCAGGCCGAGTGCGCCGGAGGCGGCACTGGCGCGGACCACGGTGACGCGGCCGTAGCGGTCGAGGACATAGGTGCCGGTGAAGCGGCCCACCGTCATGGCGGCGGCGAATCCGGCGTAGACGAGGGAGCCCGCGGTGGGGTCCATTCCGTGTCCGTCGACCATGAGCAGGGGCAGCCAGTCGTTGGCCGAGCCCTCGGCCAGGGCCATGGCCAGCACGATCGCGCCGATGAGGAGGAGCCTGCCGTCCTTCCAGACCGCCGGGTGGCGCACCTCGCGGCCGTCGTCCCGGGGCTCGGCGGGGGTGGTGCGTCCGGTCCCCGCCGGGATGGCGCGCACCGCGTGGAGCAGGAGGGCGGCGCACAGCGCGACGACCGCCGCGAGGTGCCAGTGGACCGGGACTCCGGCCGCCGTCGCCGCCATTCCCGCACCGGCTCCGCACACCGTGCCCAGGCTGAAGAAGCCGTGCAGCGGGGGCAGTGTGGTGCGTCCGCTGATCCGTTCGACGTCGGCGCCGTCGACGTTCACCGCCACGTCCCCGACGCCCATGCCGGCGCCGAACGCGCACAGGCCCGTGGTCACCAGCGGCACCGACGCGGCGAAGCCGCCGAAGCAGATCGTGACCATCCCGGCCAGCAGCAGCCAGGTCCCCCAGACGATCACGGGGCGTGTCCCGTATCGGGACGCCAGCCGCCCCGAACAGCTGATCCCCAGCATCGCGCCGAGCGACAGCCCGAACAGGACCAGTCCCATCTGCGCGGTGGAGACGTCCAGCCGGTCCCGGATCGCGGGCGTGCGGGTCACCCACGACGACATCGAGATGCCGGCGAGCAGGAAGACCAGGAACAACGCCTGCCGGCGTCGGCGCACGGCGTCGTCCATGAGACTGCTTCTCCGAGGGAGGGGAACCACTGCGGGCCCCCTGCGGCGCCCCTTGACCGAACAAATGTACAGGGCAGTCCCGATCCGGCCCCCAGGTCCGGGCCCCACCCCCCTCCTCCTCGGTGGCCGCCGTCGGGCTCCGGGGCCCGGCGACACCACACGTACCGCCGCTCAGGTCAGGTCGAACTCGCCTTCGCGGGCCCCTGACACGAAGGCGCCCCATTCGGCGGGGGTGAAGATCAGCGAGGGGCTCTCGGGGCTGCCGCTGTTGCGCATGGCGATGAAGCCCTCGACGAAGGCGATCTGGACATCTCCCCGCCCCTGGCTGCTCGACCGCCAGTCCGCGTTGCTCAGGTCCAGTTCCGCCGGTTTGTGCCAGCCGTCGAGGGATCGCTGCTGCATGGTGGTCTCGGCCACGTCCGTGCTCCTCCCGGTTCGTCGTCCGCCCGCCAGACTAGCGATCGCCCCCCACCGCCGACAGGCCACGTGAGGGGGAGGTTCAGGAGCTGGGCGGCTCGGCGCCCACCAGCCACATCGAGAAGAACTGCGATCCGCCGCCGTAGGCGTGTCCCAGCACCCGGCGGGCGCCGTCCACCTGGTGTTCTCCCGCGAGGCCCCGCACCTGGAGCGCGGCCTCCGCGAAACGGATCATGCCGGAGGCACCGATGGGGTTGGTCGACAGGACCCCGCCGGACATGTCGACCGGGAGATCCCCGTCCAGTTCGGTGACACCGGACTCGGTGAGCTTCCAGCCCTCCCCCTCCGCGGCGAAGCCCAGGTTCTCCAGCCACATCGGCTCGTACCAGGAGAACGGCACGTACATCTCCACCGCGTCGATCTCCCGGCGGGGATCGGCGATGCCCGCCTGCCGGTACACGTCGGCCGCGCAGTCCCGTCCCGCGCGCGGCGACACGCTGTCCTTGCCCGCGAACAGCGTCGGCTCGCTGCGCATCGCGCCGCCGTGCATCCACGCGGCGGGCCGGGGCGCCCGGGCGGCCCCCGCGCGGTCGGTGAGGACCATGGCGACGGCCCCGTCGGAGGACGGGCAGGTCTCGGAGTAGCGGATCGGGTCCCACAGCATGGGCGAGGCCTGGACCTTCTCCAGCGTGATGTCGTGCTCGTGGAGGTGGGCGTAGGGGTTCTTCAGCGCGTTGCGGCGGTTCTTGTACGCGACCAGGGAGCCGACGGTGTCGGGGGCGCCGCTGCGGCGCATGTACGCCCGCACGTGCGGGGCGAAGAAGCCTCCGGCGCCGGCCAGCAGCGGCTGCTGGAACGGGATCGGCAGGGAGAGCCCCCACATGGCGTTCGACTCGGACTGTTTCTCGAAGGCGAGGGTCAACACGGTGCCGTGGACGCGGGCGGCGACCAGGCTCGCGGCGACCAGCGCGGTCGAGCCGCCGACCGAGCCCGCCGTGTGCACCCGCATCATGGGCTTGCCGACCGCGCCGAGCGCGTCCGCGAGATACAGCTCGGGCATCATGACGCCCTCGAAGAAGTCGGGCGCCTTGCCGATGACGACGGCCTCGACGTCGGCCCACGTCAACTCGGCGTCGTCCAGAGCCCGTCGGGCGGCCTCGCGGACGAGCCCGGCGATCGACACGTCCCGGCGCGCCGCCACGTGCTTGGTCTGGCCGACGCCTACGACGGCCACGGGCTCCTTGCTCATCGGGGATCCCCTTCGAGTACGGCGACCAGGTTCTGCTGCAGACAGGGGCCGGACGTGGCGTGTGCCAGCGCCCGGTCGGACTCGCCCCGGTGGATGCGGGCGGCGGCCTCGCCGATCCTGATGAGCCCGGCGGCCATGACCGGGTTGGCGGCCAGCGCCCCGCCCGACGGATTGACGCGCACCCTGTCGTCGAGCCCCAGCACCTCGCGCAGGATCACCTCCTGCGAGCTGAACGGCGCGTGCAGCTCGGCGGTGTCCACCGGGCGTTCGAACGCTCCGGCGCGCTCGGCGGCGAGCCGGGTGGACGGCGAGTCGGTGAGATCGCGTACGCCGATGCCGTGCGCCTCGATGCGGTGGTCGATGCCCCGGATCCAGGCGGGCCGCTCGCACAGATCACGGGCCCGGTCCCCCGCCGCCAGGATCACGGCGGCGGCGCCGTCGCCGATGGGCGGACAGTCCCCGGTGCGCAGCGGCCGTACGAGATACTCCCCCTGCGGGACCGAACCCCGCAGCTGGGCGTGGGAGTTGGCGGTGGCGTCGGCGCGGCTGCGGGCGCCGACGGCCGCCAGTGCCGGCTCGTCCGTGGTGCCCGCGTCGATGAGCGCCTGGGCCTGGAGGGCGGCGAGGGCGACGGAGTCGGGCCACAGCGGGGCCACGTAGTAGGGGTCGAGCTGCCGGGTCAGGACGTCGCGCACCGATCCGGGCGAGGACTTGCCGTAGGAGTAGACGAGCGCGGTGTCGGCGTCGCCGGTCCGCAGTTTCACCCAGGCCTCGTACAGCGCCCACGCCCCGTCCATCTCGACGTGCGACTCGGAGATCGGCGGCCAGGCGCCCACGCCGTCGAGGGCCAGGGTGAAGGAGAAGGCCCGGCCCGCGAGGTAGTCGCTGGAGCCGGAGCAGGTGAAGCCGATGTCGGCGGTCTTCAGTCCGGTGGCCTCCATGACCTGGTGGAGCACCGGCATGAGCATCTCCACCTCGGAGACGTCGTCGCTGGTGCGCCGGTGGTCGGTCTGGGCGAAGGCGACGACGGCGATGTCACGTGCGCCCGTCTCTCGTGGTGTCTCGCGCGTCATAGCGTCTCCCTGAACGTCTCGTAGTCCGCGTCGGGTTCGCCGGTGGGCCGGTAGTGGTCGGGGTAGCGGGCCCCCTCGGTCCACACCGGTTCGACGCGCAGCCCCATGCGCACCTGGTCGTAGGGGATGCCGGCGATCCGGCCGTGCAGGGCGAGCCCGGCGCCGTCGAGGGCGATGTGGGCGTAGACATAGGGAACTTCGATGTCCAGGTTCTTCGCCTTGATGTTGACGATGCAGAACGTGGTGACCGTCCCGGCCGGGCCCACCTCCACCTGCTCGGCCGTGGCCACCCCGCAGGTCGGACAGGCGCCCCTCGGCGGCACGTACACCTTGCGGCAGGAGGGGCAGCGTTCACCGACCGTGCGGCGGCCGCCGAGGGCGTTGATGTAGCCGGTCTGGGCGCGGCCGGGCGAGTAGGTGTAGTCGAGGCGGGCGGGGGCGACGATCCCGGTGACCGCGTCGTCGAACTCGCCGCCGTGGCCGCCCGGTTGCTCCGCCTGCCCGTCGTACGGCTCGAAGCAGGCGATGTCGGTGATGGCGCCGGACCGTTCCCCTGCCCATCGGACGCGGACGCGCATGCCGGCGCGTACGGCGTCGGGGCCGGGCGCGTCGAGGACGTGGAGCAGGGCCGTGTCGGCGCCGTCGAGCCGCACCAGCACCCAGGCGAAGGGGGTGGCGAGGGGCTGGCCGCGGCGCGGCTCGTGGTTCCAGGCCCAGGTGGTCACGGTGCCGGTCGGCGCGACCTCGACCAGGTCACGGATCTCCTCGGCGGTGACGGGGTCGTACTCGACGGGCGGGACCAGCACCCGGCCGTCGCCGGTGCGCACACCGAGGAGCACGCGCTCACGCAGTCCGGTGAGGAAGGCGCTCTGTACGGGGCCCAGGGAACGGGTGAACGGGAACTCCACGGTGAGTGGCGCTTTGAGGATTGCCGACATCGAAGGTTGCCTCCTTCAGCAGAGGGGCAGGGACACGTCCCGCTTTTCAGGGGCGCGGGGAACTGCGCGGGCAGCCACGGCCGACCCGCAGCCGAAGAACGACCACGCCGGGCACAGCACCTACGCCCGCTTGTAAACAGGGGGCCGCTTCTCGGCGAAGGCACGGGCCCCTTCCTTCGCGTCGGCCGTGTCGAAGACCGGCCACCCCCGCTTCAGCTCGGCGGCCAGCCCCTCCGCCTCGGTCATCTCGGCCGTCTCGTACACGGACGCCTTCACCGCCTCCACGGCCAGCGGCCCGCACGCGTTGATCCGCTCGGCGATCTCCAGGGCCTTGTCCAGGGCCGTGCCGTCGGGCACGACATGCCCGATCAGCCCGATGCCGGCGGCCTCGCGCGCGCTGTACGGCCGCCCGGTGAGCAGCATCTCCAGCGCGTGCGTGCGCGGGATCTGCCGCTGAAGCCGGACCGTGGAGCCGCCGATCGGGAAGAGCCCGCGCCTGACCTCGAAGAGGCCGAACGTCGCCGACTCGCCCGCGACCCGGATGTCGGTGCCCTGGAGGATCTCCGTGCCGCCGGCGACGCAGTGCCCCTCGACGGCGGCGATCACCGGCTTGCGCGGCCGGTGGTGGCGGAGCATGGCCTTCCAGTGCAGGTCGGGGTCGGCCTTGAGCCGGTCCCGGTACCGCTGTCCCTCCATCCCCTTGCCCGCGAGGGCCTTGAGGTCCATCCCGGCACAGAAGGCACCGCCCGCTCCCGTGAGGACGATCGAGCGGATCTCCTCGTCCTCGTCGGCCTGGACCCAGCCGTCGTACAGGCCGACGAGCATCGGCAGCGAGAGCGCGTTCTTGGCTTCGGGCCTGTTGAGCGTGAGCACCAGTGTGCCGCCTTCGCGCCGCACGGTGAGGTGTTCGGTGCCGCCCATCGGGGTTCTCCCTCCACAGGAAACGAGAACAGGTTGCAGGAGACGGGGCGGCACTTCAAGAGGTTTCTGACAGACAGTCAGATTTCTGTGCGGGGACTCTTCACAGTTGTGCCGCCCTTTGCTCTGATGACCGGCAACCGAGGGGCAGCGAGGTCAGGAGGAGCGCGGTGGAGTACAACCTTGCCGACCTGTTCGAGTCGGTGGTCGACGTGGTTCCGGGCCGGGCGGCGCTCGCGTATCTCGACATCCCCGGCACGGGCGCGGAACACCGGCTCACCTACGCGGAGCTGGACGCGGCGGCCAACCGGGTCGGACACCATCTGCTCGACAGCGGGATACGGCCCGGCGAGCACGTGGGGCTGCACCTGTACAACGGCATCGAGTACCTGCAGACCGCGCTCGGGTGCCTGAAGGCCCGGATCGTGCCGGTCAACGTCAACTATCGCTATGTGGAAGAGGAGTTGGTCTACCTCTACCGGGACGCGGATCTGGCCGGTCTGGTCTTCGACACGGAGTTCACGGGGCGGGTGGCGGCCACGCTGCCGCGCACGGAGAAGCTGCGGCACCTGGTGCGGGTGGGGACCCCCGGGCCGGACGCGCCCGCGCTCGACGTGGTCGACTTCACCGAGGCGGTGGCTGCCGCGTCCGCCGAGCGGGGCTTCCCGGCGCGCTCGGGCGACGACCAGTTCATCATCTACACCGGCGGCACCACGGGCATGCCCAAGGGTGTGATGTGGCGTCAGGAGGACCTGTTCTTCTCGGGGTTGGGCGGCGGCGCCCCCACCGGGGAGCCGGTGAAGTCACCGGAGGAGCTGGCCGAGCGCGTCGCGGCCGGCGGCGAGGGGATCACGTTCTTCCCCACGGCCCCACTGATGCACGGCACCTCCACGCTCACCGCGTTCATCGGGTTCAACTTCGGCCAGCGGGTGGTGATCCACCGCAAGTTCGTGCCCGAGGAGGCCCTGCGGACGATCGAGAAGGAGAAGGTCACCAGTGTGTCGCTGGTCGGCGACGCCATGCTGCGCCCGCTCATCGACGCGCTCGACGGCCCGATGCGGGGCACGGACTGCTCGTCCCTGTTCAGCGTGTCGTCCTCCGGGGCGATCATGTCGGAGACCGTCCGGCAGCAGTTCCAGGCCCTGGTGCCGAACGCGATGCTGCTGAACAACTTCGGTTCGTCGGAGTCCGGTTTCAACGGCACGGCGACGGCGGACTCGGGCGCCGGCGACGGGTTCCGTATACGGGTCCACTCCCGGACACAGGTCGTGGATCCGGCGACGTACGAACCCGTGCCGGTCGGCGTGCCGGGCCGGGTCGCCCAGCGCGGCCATGTCCCCCTCGGCTACTACAACGACCCGAGGAAGACCGCCGAGACCTTCTTCGAGCGGGACGGCGAGCGCTGGGTGCTCCTCGGTGACATGGCGACCGTCGACGAGGAGGGCGTCGTCACGGTCCTCGGCCGGGGCTCCCAGTGCATCAACACCGGTGGCGAGAAGGTGTACCCGGAGGAGGTCGAGCAGGCCCTGAAGGCCCACCCCGACGTGTACGACGCGCTGGTGGCCGGGGTGCCCGACGCCCGCTGGGGCAGCCACGTCGCCGCCGTCGTCCAGCTGCGCGAGGGCGCGGACCTGCCGTCCCTCCAGGACATCCAGAGCCACTGCCGCGCCCGCCTCGCCGGCTACAAGATCCCCCGCCAGCTGGTCCTCACCGACACGATCCAGCGCTCCCCCAGCGGCAAGGCGGACTACCGCTGGGCACGGTCGGTGGCGGTGGCGGCCGACGGATGAGCCGCCCCCGGGGCCCCGTCAGCGGCCGGTGAGAAAGGCCGCCACCTCCCGTACGAACCACCGCGGGTCGTCCAGCCACGGGAAGTGGCCGCCGCCCGGCTGGACCGCGAACCGCGCGTCCGGGAAGAAGGCGGCCGCGCGGTGGGCGAGTTCGGGCGTGGGGCCGGTGTCGAGTTCGCCCGCGTACACCAGGACCGGCGCCCGCAGTGCGGCGAGGGCGGCCCGGGTGACGGGCGGGTCGTAGGCGCCCTCGGAGCCGTAGAGGGTGGACGCCTCGTCGTTGGTCTGATGTTCCCCGGCGGCCATGTGGGCGCGGGCGGTGTCGTCCCAGCGGCCGTAGAACAGCGGCATCATGGCGTCGGCGAAGGGGCCGCGGCCGGTCCAGGCTGCCTCGAAGGCCGGGTACGCATCGGCGAACCACGGTTCGCCCTCGCGCAGGCGGGCGGCGGCGAGGCGGTCCTCGACGGTCACCGGCAGGCCCACCGCCCAGGGGGTGGCGGTGATCAGCGCCAGACGCGAGACCCGCTCGGGGTGGCGGGCCGCGTAGAGCGTGGCCAGGTTGCCGCCGGCCGAGTGGGCGAGCAGGTCCACGCGGTCCAGGCCCAGGTGGGCGCGGAGTGCCTCCACGTCGTCGACCTGGCGGTCGCAGCGGTAGGTCGCGGGATCGGCGGGGACGGCCGAGTCGCCCGTGCCGCGCAGGTCGAGCAGGACCAGGCGCCGGTGGGCCGTCAGACCGCCGAGGTCGCCCAGGTAGGCGGAGGCGCGCATCGCTCCGCCGGGGAGGACGATCAACGGGTCGCCCTCGCCGCGCAGATGATAGGCGAGTTCTGTTCCGTCGGGTGCGGTGAAGGTCGGCATGGTGTCGATCTTCGGGGGCGGAGGGTGTGCGCCGCAACGGGGTTCACGGCGTCGCCGGGCACTCACGTCCGCGTGAAGCGGTCCCGCAGCTCCCGTTTGAGGATCTTCCCGCTCGCGTTGCGCGGCAGCGCGTCCACGAAGTGGATCGCCTTGGGTGCCTTGAAGTGGGGGAGCTTCTCACGGGCGTGGGCGACGAGTTCGCCCTCCGTGACCTCTCCCCGGCGTACGACGACCGCCGTGACGGCCTCGATCCAGTGGTCGTCGGGCAGACCGATCACCGCGGCCTCGGCGACCGCCTCGTGGGTGTAGAGCGCGTCCTCGACCTGGCGCGACGCGATGAGGACGCCGCCGGAGTTGATGACGTCCTTCACACGGTCGACGACGGTGAAGAAGCCGTGGGCGTCGCGCACGGCGAGGTCCCCGGAGTGGAACCAGCCGTCGCGGAACGCCTCGGCGGTCTCCTCCGGCTTCTCCCAGTAGCCCTCGCAGAGCTGCTGCGACTGGTAGACGATCTCACCGGGAGTCCCGTCGGGCACCTCCTCGCCGTCCTCGTCGACGACCTTCGCCTCGACGAACATGACGGGACGCCCGCAGGAGTCCATGCGCCCCTTGTGCTCGTGCGGTCCGAGGACCATCGCCAGCGGGCCGATCTCGCTCTGCCCGAAGCAGTTATGGAAGGCCAGCTTGGGCAACCGCTCCCGGAGCCGTTCCAGGACGGGCACGGGCATGATCGACGCCCCGTAGTACGCCTTGCGCAGGCCGCCGAGGTCACGCGTGTCGAAGTCGGGGCGGCCCGCGAGGGCGATCCACACCGTGGGCGGGGCGAAGAAGCTGTCGGCGCGGCCCTCCTCCACAAGGTCGAGGATCCGGTCGCCGTCGGGGGCGTCGAGGATCGTATTGGTGGCGCCGACCGCGAGGTACGGCACCAGGAAGACGTGCATCTGGGCGGAGTGGTACAGCGGCAGGGAGTGCACGGGCAGGTCGCCCGCCTGGAGGTCGAGGGCGGCGATCGCGCTGAGGTACTCGTGGACCAGCGCGCGGTGCGTCATCATCGCGCCCTTGGGGAGCGCGGTCGTGCCCGAGGTGTACAGGAGCTGGACGAGGTCCTCGGCCCGGGGCTCCTCACCGTCGTACGGCTCGGTGCCGGCGAGTCGTGCGAGGAGCGAGTCGTCCGCGTCGCGCAGGGGCAGGGCGCGGGTGCCCTCGGGGAGGTGGCCGGCCAGGTCGGGATCGGTGAGGACGAGGGTGCTGCCGGACTGGTCGAGGAGGTAGGCGAGGTCGTCGCCGGTGAGGTTCTGGTTGACGGGGACGTGCACCAGGCCGGCACGGGCGGCGGCCAGGAAGGCGATGAGATAGGCGTCGGAGTTGTGGCCGTAGGCGGCGACCCGGTCACCGGGCCGCAGTCCGGTGTCCCGCAGGGCGCGGGCCGCGCGGGAGACCGCGTCGTCCAGTTCGGCGTAGGTCCACGACCGTTCGCCGTAGTGGATCGCGACGCGGGCGGGAACGCGCCGGGCGCTGCGGCGCAGCGTCCCGTCGACCGTCACACTGCGGCCTGCCGTCATGTTTCCCGCTCCTTCGTCCACGTTTCCGACGCCCGATCCTCGTTCCGTCCCGCGAGCGAGGTCAAGCGCGCCACCCTCGCGGCCGGAATCCGGCGCACATGGCGAGAAGTGACTCAACTCCGACCGCCGGACGACAAGTCACCTTGAGGGAGGATCCCGCACCCGTATGGACTACGCAGACACGTGTCGACATGCTCAACCATCCTTTTCTTCAACGCTATGGGGAGCCCGTATGCGCACCCGCCTCAGACAGTTGATGGTTTCGGCCGTCGCCCTCCTCACCGCCTCCGCCGTCCTTCCCTCGGCCACCGCCGCCGACGACGCACGAACCGGTGAGCGCCGTACCTCCCACGGCGGCCTGTCCGCCGTGATCCGCTACACCGAGTACGGCGTACCGCACATCGTCGCGAAGGACTACGCGAACCTCGGCTTCGGCACCGGCTGGGCGCAGGCCGCCGACCAGGTGTGTGTGCTCGCCGACGGGTTCGTGACGGTGAGGGGGGAGCGCTCCCGCCACTTCGGGCCCGACGCGGCACCCGACTTCTCGCTCTCCTCCGCCTCCAAGAACCTCACCAGCGACCTGTACTTCCAGGGCGTCCGGGACGCGGGCACCGTACAGCGGCTGCTGGACCGGCCCGAACCGCTCGGGCCGAGCCGCGCGGTCGAGGACCTGATGCGGGGCTGGGCCGCCGGCTACAACGCGTGGCTGAAGAAGAACCGGATCACCGACCCCGCCTGCGAGGGCGCCGCCTGGGTGCGGCCGGTCTCCACGCTCGACGTCTTCTCCCGCGCGTACGCCCTCGCCGTGCTCGGCGGCGAGGGGCGCCTGGTGGACGCCATCACCACCGCGCGGCCGCCGGCCCCCGGCACCACGAACAGGGCCACCGCTCCGGACCGCGCGGCCGCCGCGCGCGCCGCGCGCGAACTGTTCGACGCCGCCGACGCGGACATGGGGTCGAACGCCGTCGCCTTCCGCGGTGACACCACGGCGAACGGCCGCGGGCTGCTGCTGGGCAACCCGCACTATCCGTGGGCCGGCGGCCGTCGGTTCTGGCAGGCGCAGCAGACCATCCCCGGGGAACTGAACGTCTCGGGAGGGTCTCTGCTCGGCTCGCCGATCACCCAGATCGGTTTCAACGCGAAGGTCGCGTGGAGCCACACCGTGGCGACCGGCGTCCCCATGAACGTCCATCAGCTGACGCTGGACCCGGCCGACCCGACCACGTACCTGGTGGACGGCGCGGCGGAGCGGATGACGAAGCGGACCGTGACCGTCGGCGTCAAGGACGGCTCCCCCGTCACCCGCACCCAGTGGTGGACCCGCTACGGCCCGGTCGTCACCTCGCTCGGCGCCGACCTCCCGCTGCCCTGGACGGCCGGCACCGCGTACGCGCTGAACGACCCCAACTCGGCGAACATCCGCTTCGCCGACACCTCGCTGGGCTTCGCCAAGGCCGGCGGCACGGCGGACGTCCTCAGGTCCCTCGCCCGGCACCAGGGCCTGCCCTGGGTGAACACCGTGGCCGCGGACTCCGCCGGACACACCCTGTTCACCCAGTCGCAGACGCTGCCCCGGATCACCGACGACCTGGCGGCCCGCTGCTCGACGCCTCTGGGCAGGGCCACGTATCCCTCGGCGGGCGTCGCGATCCTGGACGGTTCCCGGGCCGACTGCGCGCTCGGCAGCGACGCCGACGCCGTGCAGCCGGGGATCTTCGGGCCCGCGAAGATGCCGACGCTGAAGGACGCGCCGTACGCGGAGAACTCCAACGACAGCGCGTGGCTGGCCAACGCGGACCAGCCGCTGACCGGGTACGAGCGGGTCTTCGGCAACCTCGGCACGCAGCGCTTGATGCGCACGCGCGGCGCGATCGAGGACGTGGCGGCGATGGCGGACGAGGGCGGCCTGACCGTACGGGACCTGCAGCGGCTGCAGTTCGCGAACCGGGTGCCCGCGGCCGACCTCGCCGCCCGGGACGCGGCGCGGGCGTGTGCCGCGCTGCCGGGCGGCACGGCGACCACGGGTGACGGCCAGACGGTCGACGTCTCCGAGGCGTGCCGGGTGCTGCGTGCCTGGAACCGGACCGCCGACAGCGACAGCCGGGGCGCGCTGCTCTTCGACCGGTTCTGGCGACGGCTGAACGCGGTGGTGCCGCGCGCGCAGTTCTGGAAGGTGCCCTTCTCGGCGGCCGACCCGGTCGGCACCCCGAACACGCTGAACACGGACGCGCCCGGCTTCGCCACGGCCCTCGCCGACACGGTCCGCGACCTGCGGGCGGCGGGCGTGGCACTGGACGCGAAGCTCGGCGACCACCAGTTCGTCGTACGCAACGGCCGGCGCATCCCGGTGTCGGGCGGTACGGAGGCGCTGGGCGTGTGGAACAAGATCGAGTCGCCGTGGAACCCCGCCGAGGGCGTCTACCCGGAGGTCTCGTCGGGTTCCAGCCACATTCAGGCGGTCGGCTGGGACGGCGGCCGCTGCCCGGTGGCCCGCACGCTGCTGACGTACTCGCAGTCCTCCAACCCCAACTCGCCCCACTACCTGGACCAGACGCGGCTGTTCTCGGCGGAGAAGTGGGTGACGTCCCGCTTCTGCGAGAAGGACATCCTGTCCTCGCCGAAACTGAAGGTGGTCCGTGTGAGCCATTGAGCGAAGAGAGGTGGTGCCGCCCCGTCCGGGGCGGCACCATTTTCCTGGCGGCACCTTGCCGTTGGCATATCACCGCTTTCCCCGAGGAGGCCGCCCGGTGGCTCAGGACTCGTTACGTCCGTGGACGGATTCGACCGCCAGGATCGACACGACGGTGCCGCACTCGGCCCGTATCTGGAACTACTGGCTGGGCGGCAAGGACAACTACCCCGTCGACCACGCGGCGGGCGACGCCTTCCGCGCAGTGTTCCCCGGCATCACCGACCTGGCCCGCGACTCCCGGGCCTTCCTCGGGCGCGCGGTCACCCATCTCGCCGCCGAGGCGGGCATCCGGCAGTTCCTGGACATCGGCACCGGTCTGCCGACCGCCGACAACACGCACGAGATCGCCCAGCGGGTCGCGCCGGACGCGCGCATCGTCTACGTGGACAACGACCCGCTGGTCCTGACCCACGCGCGGGCGCTGCTCACCAGCACCCCCGAGGGGGCGACCGACTACGTCGACGCCGATCTGCACGACCCGAGGACCGTCCTGCGGGAGGCGGCCAGGACCCTGGACCTCTCCCAGCCGGTCGGGCTGACGATGATGCAGGTCAGCGGGCACATAGCCGACTACGACGAGGCGCGGTCCGTCATCGGTGCCCTGATGGCCGCCCTGCCGCCCGGGAGCTACCTCGCGTTCAACGACAGCGTGGACACCCACGAGGCCAACGCCGAGGCCACCCGCGGCTACAACGAGAGCGGCGCGGCCCCCTACCATCTGCGCGGCCCGGCCGAACTCGCCGGTTTCTTCGAGGGTCTGGAGCTGCTGCCACCGGGGGTGGTGCCGCTGAACGACTGGCGGCCGGACCCCACGGTGTCCGGCGGATCCGGCGAGGTCATCGCGGTGGGCGGGGTCGCGCGCAAGCCATGAGGGCCGCGTGCACGACGTGAGGAGCCGCGCGCGAGCCGTGCGGCCCGCGCGCGGCGGCAGCGGTCCTCAGACGGCCTTGTGACGCCCCTCCCAGTACGGCTCGCGCAACCTCCGTTTGTAGAGCTTGCCGTTGGGGTCGCGGGGCATCGCCTTGGTGAAGTCGACGCTCTTCGGGCGCTTGTACCCGGCGAGCCGACGGGCGCAGTGGGCGAGGATCTCCTCGGCGAGCCCCGGCCCCGGTGTGAATCCGGGGGCGGGCTCCACCACGGCCTTGACCTCCTCGCCCCAGTCGTCGTGCGGGATGCCGAAAGCGGCGGCGTCGGCGACGCCGGGGTGGGTGAGCAGGGCGGACTCGATCTCGGCGGGGTAGATGTTGACGCCGCCGGAGATGATGAGATCGATCTTGCGGTCACGGAGGAAGAGATAGCCGTCCTCGTCGATGAGTCCGAGGTCGCCCACGGTGAAGAAGTCACCGATGCGGTTCTTGCGCGTCTTGCCCTCGTCCTTGTGGTACGAGAAGCCGCCGGTGCTCATCTTCATGTAGACGGTGCCGAGTTCACCGGGCGGCAGCCGGTTGCCGTCGTCGTCGAAGACGGCGAGTTCGCTGATGGGCCAGGCCCTGCCGACCGTGCCGGGCTTCTTCAGCCAGTCCTCGGCGGTGGCGAAGGCGCCCCCGCCCTCGCTGGCCGCGTAGTACTCCTCCACACACTCGCCCCACCACTCGATCATGGCCCGCTTCACATGGTCCGGGCAGGGCGCGGCCCCGTGGATGGCGTGCCGCATGGACGACACGTCGTAGCGGGCACGCACCTGCTCGGGGAGGGCGAGCAGGCGGTGGAACTGGGTGGGCACCATGTGGGTGTGGGTGCAGCGGTGGGCGTCGATGACACGGAGCATCTCCTCGGGCGTCCACTTGTCCATCAGCACCAGCCGGTGCCCGATGTGCAGGGAGGCTCCGGCGAACTGCAGGACGGCCGTGTGGTAGAGCGGCGAGCAGACCAGGTGGACGTTGTCGTCGAAGGGCCTGATGCCGAAGATGCCGAGGAAGCCGCCGAGGTAGGACTCCTCGGGGAGCTTGCCGGGCAGCGGGCGGCGGATGCCGCGTGGGCGGCCGGTGGTGCCGGAGGTGTAGTTCATGACCCAGCCGAGGGTGCGCTCCTCGGGCGCCGACTCGGGCTGTCCGTCCAGGAGTTCGGCGTACGGGCGGAAGCCCTCGGCCGTACCGACCGTGTAGCGGTGGCTCGCGGGGAGCTTCGCCTCGTCGGCGGCACCCCGGGCCGCGTCGGCGAACCGCTCGTGCGCGATGAGCACCTTGGCGCCCGAGTCGGAGACGATCCAGGCGATCTCGGGGCCCATCAGATGGTGGTTGACGGGGACGAGGTAGAAGCCGGCCTGGGTGGCGGCGAGGTAGGCGGTGAAGAACTCGACACCGTTGGGCAGGACGACGGCGAAGGCGTCACCGCGCTCCAGCCCGGCCGCCCGCAGTCCGTGCACCAGGCGGTTGGTCTCGGCGTGCAGACGTCCGGCGGTCCACTCCTGCCCGTCGGGGGCGATGAGCACCGCACGGTCGGGGTCGGCGGCGGCCTGCGCCCAGAAGCCCTGAGGGGGCTGGGCGTTCGGGGCTCCGCCCTGCGCGGACCGGGGTTGGGGGACGCGGTCCTGGGAGGGGTCCTGGGCAGGGCGGTCCTGGGAGGGTCGGTCCTGGGGGGCTCGGCTCACTGTCCCTCGCTCCTTCCGGCGATCCGGTTGATGCGCTCCACGGCCAGCTCGAACCCCCGGGTGAGGTCGTCGAAGACGGCCTGGACGCTGCGTTCGCTGTTCATACGGCCGACGATCTGCCCGACCGGCGTACCGAGCAGCGGCTCCACCTCGTACTTCTGGATGCGGGAGACCGCCTCGGCGACGAGCAGTCCCTGGAGGGGCATGGGGAGGGTGCCGGGTCCGGTGGGGTCGTCCCAGGCGTCGGTCCACTCGGTACGGAGCTGGCGCGCGGGTTTGCCGGTGAGGGCGCGGGAGCGGACGGTGTCGCCGGAGCCGGCTGCGAGGAGCTTCTCGATCAGCCGGGGCGAGGGCAGTTCGGCCTCGGTGGTGGTCAGCCACAGCGAACCGAGCCAGACCCCCTGGGCGCCGAGCGCGAGGGCTGCGGCCACCTGCTGTCCGCTGCCGATACCGCCGGCGGCGAGGACGGGCAAAGGGGCCACGGCGTCGACCACTTCGGGGGTGAGGACCATGGAGGCGATCTCGCCGGTGTGGCCGCCGGCCTCGTAGCCCTGGGCCACGACGATGTCGATGCCCGCCTCGGCGTGCTTGCGGGCGTGGCGGGCGCTGCCGGCGAGCGCGGCGACCAGGACGTCCTGTTCGTGGGCGCGGTCGATGACGTCGGCGGGCGGGGAGCCGAGGGCGTTGGCCAGCAGCTTGATCGGGTAGTCGAAGGCGACGTCGAGCTGACTGCGCGCGACCTGCTCCATCCAGCCGGTGATGCGCCAGCCGGAGGCCTCGCCCTCGGCCAGCTCGGGCACGCCGTACTTGGCGAGGGTCTCCTGGACGAACTGCCGGTGCGAGTCGGGGATCATGGCCTCGACGTCGGCCTCCGTCACCCCCTCGACCTTCCTGGCCGGCATGACGACGTCCAGTCCGTACGGCATGCCGTCCACATGGGCCTCGATCCAGTCGAGGTCGCGCTTGAGATCGTCGGGGGCCGTGTAGCGGACCGCGCCCAGCACCCCGAAGCCGCCTGCCCGGCTGATGGCCGCCGCGACCGCGGGGAACGGCGTGAAGCCGAAGACGGCGTACTGGACTCCGAGTGTGTTGCTCAGCTCCGTCTGCATGGTGCGCAGGATGCCGTAGTCCCCCGGACGAGGGAAGGGTTTTTCTGATGCACCGTCAGATTTTGTTGGTGTCGTGTGCGGGGGCGGCTCGCTGATCCGTGGGTGGCCGACGGGTGCCTGTTCCGTGGGGGCCGGGCGCGCTGCTCCTCGCGCCCTTGGGGGGTGGGTGCTTGACTGGGTTTCATGAGTGAAGCTGTGGGGGGCTCGGGGTCCGGGATGAGTCGGCGGCAGCTCGGTCGGCGGGTGTTGGCGGTGGGTGGGGGGCTCGCCGCGCTGCCCTTTCCCGCCGGGGCGGTCGCCTCCGCCTCCGCCTCCGGAGGTCGTCGTCCGACGCTGCGCCACGGTTCTCCCGAGCGGGCCGGGCTCCTCCCCGAACACCTGGATCGGCTCGTCACCGATGCCGAGACGTTCCTCGGGCCCTCGCCCAAGCACCCTTGGTACGCGGGCGCCGTCCTGCTCGCCGGGCGGGGCGGAACCGTCGCCCTGCACCGGGCGATCGGCATGGCGGTGCGGTACTCGGCGTACGACGAGAAGACGGACACGGGGGTGGAGTTCCCCGCGGACGAGCGGATTCCGATGACGCGGGACACCGTCTTCGATCTGGCCTCCGTGTCGAAGCTGTTCACGTCGATCCTCGCGGTGCAGCAGATCGAGCGGGGCGTGCTGGAGCTGGAAGGCAGGGTCGCCACGTACCTGCCGGAGTTCGGCGCGGCGGGCAAACAGGACATCACCCTGCGGCAACTGCTCACCCACACCTCGGGTTTCCGGCCCTGGCTCCCGCTCTACAAGGAGCCGACGCACGAGGGGAAGCTCCGGCTCCTCTGGAACGAGGCGCCGCTGAACCCGCCGGGCACGACATATCTGTACTCGGACCTGAATCTGATCTCGCTGCAGCTCGTCCTGGAGGAGATCACCGGTCTCGGTCTGGATCAGCTGCTCCGGAACGAGATCACCGCTCCACTCGGGATGCACCGCACTCGCTTCAATCCGCCGGCCTCCTGGAAACCCGGCATCGCGGCGACCGAGGACGCCCGCCTCCCCTGGTCGGGCCTGGAACGGGGGCTGGTGTGGGGCGAGGTGCACGACGAGAACGCCTTCGGTCTCGGCGGGGTCGCGGGCCATGCCGGTGTCTTCTCCAGTGCCTGGGACCTGGCCGTCCTGGGCCGCACCCTGCTCAACGGCGGTGTGTACGGCAGGGCCCGCATCCTCGAACCCCGGTCGGTGGAGCTGATGTTCACCGACTTCAACACGGAGTTCCCCGGCGACGAACACGGGCTGGGCTTCGAGCTCTACCAGCACTGGTACATGGGCGCGATGGCCACCCCGCGCACAGCGGGACACACCGGCTTCACCGGCACCTCCCTCGTCCTGGACCCGACCACCGACTCCTTCCTCGTGGTCCTCGGCAACTCCGTCCACCCGGTGCGCGGCTGGCGGTCCGGCTCCGCGCCCCGGGTCGCCGCCGCGAACAACCTCGCCCGCGCCGTTCCCGTACGCCCCGCCCGGGGCCGTGCCTCCTGGTTCTCCGGAATGGCGTCCGCCACCACGGCGACCCTCGCGCTCCCGCCGCTCGACACCACCGGAGCCGGGAAAGGCACCGCCACGGCCTCCGCCTCTCCCACGGCCTCCGGGCGGCCCCGCCTGCGGTGCGCCCTGTGGTGGGACACCGAACCCCGGGCCGACGCCCTCTTCCTGGAGACCTCCGCCGACGGCGGTGACACCTGGCTGCCGGTGGCCTTCACGACCGTCCGGGACGCGGACCCGCCGCTGAACCATCCGTCCGGGTCGGTCACCGGCTGGTCGGGCCGGGTGTGGCACCGGGTCACCGCGGAGTTGCCGGGGGCCGCCCGGCTCACCGTGCGCTGGCGGTACACGACCGACCGGCAGTATGTCGGCCGTGGGGTGTACGTCGACGGGCTGCGGGTCGCGGCGGGGGGCAGCACCCTGTTCGACGAGTCGCGGTCGGCGGACGCGGGGCGGATCACGGTGGTGGGCTGGACGGCCGCCGCCGACCACCGGGGCGAACGGGCTGCGACCCTGTGACCGGACCATGCCCGGACGTGCCGGCCGCCGCCGACCAGCGGGGCGAACGGGCGCCGACCCTGTGACCGGACCATGCCCGGACGTGCCGTCTACGGCAGGCGTGGGCCGTCCGCCCCGGACTCCTCCAGGACCGCCATGGCCGCGTTGTGGCCGGGGACCCCGCTCACCCCGCCACCGCGTACGGCACCCGCGCCGCACAGCAGGACGTTGGCGTGGCGGGTCTCCACACCCCAGCGGCCGGTGCCTTCCTGCGTGTGGGGCCAGGCGAGGTCGCGGTGGAAGATGTTGCCGCCGGGGAGGCCGAGGTCACGTTCCAGGTCGAGGGGGGTCCTGGCCTCGATGCACGGGCGGCCGTCGGCGTCGGTGGCCAGACAGTCGGCGAGAGGCTCGGCGAGGTGGGCGTCGAGCTGGGCGAGGGTGGCCTTGAGGAGGTCCTCGCGTACGGCGTCGTTGTCGGCCTCGAACAGCCGCGCGGGCGTGTGCAGGCCGAACAGGGTGAGCGTCTGGTAGCCCTGGTCGACCAGGTCCGGGCCGAGGATGGTCGGATCGGTGAGGGAGTGGCAGTAGATCTCGGAGGGCGGGGCCTCGGGGAGCACGCCGGAGGCGGCCTGGGCGTGGGCGACGGCCAGTTGGTCGTATCCCTCGGCGATGTGGAAGGTCCCGGAGAACGCCTCGCGCGGGTCGACGGACTGGTCGCGGAGCCTCGGAAGCCGCGTGAGCAGCATGTTCACCTTGAGCTGGGCGCCCTCGGCGGGGGTGGGTGGTGCGTCGCCGGTCAGCGCGGCCAGTTCCTGGGGCGAGGCGTTCACCAGGACGTGCCGCGCGGCGACGGTGCCCTCCGTGTCGGCCGTCCGGTAGGTGATCTCGGCGGACCGTCCGTCCGTCGCGATCCGGCGCGCCTCGTGACCGGTGGCGATCACGGCACCCGCCGCGCGCGCGGCCGTGGCCAGCGCGTCCGTGAGCGCGCCCATGCCGCCGACCGGCACGTCCCAGGCTCCCGTACCACCGCCGATCACGTGGTAGAGGAAGCACCGGTTCTGGCGGAGGGAGGGGTCGTGGGCGTCCGCGAAGGTGCCGATGAGCGCGTCGGTGAGGACGACCCCGCGGACGAGGTCGTCGGCGAACCTCGCTTCGACTGCCGCGCCGATCGGCTCCTCGAAGAGGACCCGCCACGCCTCCTCGTCGTCGACGCGGTCGCGCAGGTCCTCCCGGGTGGGCAGCGGTTCGGTGAGCGTCGGGAACACCCGTTCGGCGACGCGGCCCGTCATCGCGTAGAACCGCTGCCACGCCTCGTACTCGCGGCCCGAACCCGTCAGCCGCGCGAACGCCTCGCGGGTGCGGCGCTCTCCGCCGCCGACGAGCAGGCCGGTGGGGTGACCGTCGCGTTCGACGGGGGTGTACGACGAGATCGTGCGGCCGCGGACGCGGAAGTCGAGGTCCAGGTCCCGCACGATCTTCCGGGGCAGCAGGCTGACCAGGTAGGAGTACCGCGACAGCCGGGCGTCGACCCCGGCGAAGGGCCGGGTGGACACGGCGGCTCCGCCGGTGTGGTCCAGCCGTTCCAGCACCAGCACGGAACGCCCGGCGCGGGCCAGGTAGGCGGCGGCGACCAGGCCGTTGTGGCCGCCGCCGACGATCACCGCGTCGTAGGTGTCGTGGGGCCGGGGTCCGGCCGGACGTCCGGGGCGTTCGGGGTGCGCGGGGGTGGCAGGCATGGCTCTTGGTAACACGCGATGATCGAGGTCGGCCAGGGGGGCGGGCCGGCTGGATCAACGCCGCCGGGCGGCGAACCTGGGGCGTACGGGTCGACGGCATCCACCGGGCGACCTCCGTCGAACGCCCCCCACCGGGCGGCCTTCACCGAACGGCCTCCACGACTCGCGCCGGTCCCACGACCGCTTCGGCCCGGTGCGGACGAACAGGTCGGCGCCCCTTGTCCGGGCGGGCGTCGCCGACTTCACAGGGCCTGCCCGGGCGGGCATCGTCGACTTCACAGGGCCTGTCCGATCTCCTCCGCCGCGGACAGCAGCGGCTCGACCAGTTCGGTGAGCCTGGTCCGGGGCGTACGCAGCGACGGAGCCGCCACGGCGATGGCGGCGATGGCGTTGCCCGCGCGGTCGCGGACGCAGGTGCCCACCGCGTGCACACCGCGCTCGCTTTCCTGGAGGTTGCGGGCGTATCCCAGGCGGCGCACAGTCGCCAGGTCGTCGATCAGGTGACGCAGGCCCTCGTCGTCGTGCGACTCGTCACGCGCAATCCCGCGGGGGTAGAGGCCCGTGAGTCGGTCGGGGGGCAGTTCGGCGAGCAGAGCCTTGCCGCCGGACGTGACATGCGCGGGCAGGAGCGTTCCCGTGCGGTAGCCGACGCGCAGGGCCTGCGGGCCTTCGACACCGTCCAGGAACCGGGTGCCGTTTCCTTCCAGGACCATCAGGTGGGTGGTCTCCCGCACCGCGTCGGCCAGCCGTTGAAGGTGCGGATGAGCGACTGTGACCAGGTCCGGATGCGCCACCTGACGTCCCCGGATGACCCTCAGCGCAGGACCGGGCCGATAGATCCTGTGACGGTCCTGCTCGGCGAACCCGTGAAAGACGAGCATGGCCAGGGTCCGGTGGGCCGTCGAGCGCGCGACGCCGAGCCGGTCGGCGACGTCCATCACCCGCAACTCTTCCTGCTCGTGCAGCAGCTGGACCGTGCGCAGGGCGTTGCCGGCCGCGCTGACCGGATAGGAAGGATTCTGCATAGAGGAATCCTAGCTCGCAATGATTCCCCTGAGTGAGACAAGCGCGTACTGTCGCCCCCGAGGACAGAACTGCACACACTTTACGCGGGCGCCATTCACCTTCCCGGCGTCTCACCTGGAGATAGCCCATGACCCGAACCGCCGATGAGCACGTGGAGCAGAAAATGCTCGACGAGCTGTATGCAGATTTCGAGAGCGCGGGGCTCATTCCGCTCTGGACTCAGCGCGACGACCTCATGCCGACGACCCCGCAGCCCGCCGCGGTCCCGCACCTGTGGCGATGGTCGGACCTACTGCCGATCGCCGAACGCTCCGGGCGGCTCGTACCGGTGGGCCGCGGCGGGGAGCGCCGGGCGATGGCCCTGTCGAACCCAGGTCTGCCAGGTCTGCCGTATGCCACCCCGACCCTGTGGACGGCTGTCCAGTACCTGGGTCCGCGCGAGGTGGCACCCTCGCACCGGCACAGCCAGGGCGCCTTCCGCTTCGTGGTCGACGGCGAGGGCGTGTGGACGAACGTGGACGGCGACGCGGTGGCCATGCGGCGCGGTGATCTGCTCCTGACGCCCAGCTGGGCCTTCCACGAACATCAGAATGTCACCGACGAGCCCATGACCTGGATCGACGGGCTCGACATCCCACTCGTGTCACAGCTGGACGCCGGTTTCTTCGAGTTCGGTCCCGATGAACCGTCCACGCGCGAGACTCCGGAGCGCTCGCGCGGCGAACGGCTGTGGGGCCATCCGGGCCTGCGCCCGATCAGCCGACCGGACCGCCCCAACTCCCCTCTCGCCGCCTACCGTTGGAAGCACACCGACGCCGCGCTCAGCGCCCAGCTGGAGTTGGAGACGGAAGGCGTGCCCGGTGTGATCGAGCCGGGTCACGCGGGCGTCCGCTTCTCCAACCCGACCACCGGCAAGGACGCCCTGGTCACCATCCGCACCGAGATGCGCCGGCTGCGTGCGGAAACCCGTACCACCACGGTGCGGTCGACCGGCTCCGCGGTCTGGCAGGTGTTCACCGGCGAGGCTGTCGCCACCATCGGGGACAAGGTCTTCGAGGTCACCAGGGGCGACCTGTTCGTCGTGCCGTCGTGGTGTCCGCTCACCCTCACCGCCCGAAGCGACGTCGACCTGTTCCGTTTCAGCGACGAACCCGTCTACGAGGCGCTCGGCCTCGCCCGCACTCTTCGAGGAGACCAGAAGTGAAGCTCGCCACCATCCGGCTCGACAACACCACCCGCGCCGTCCGCATCGACGACGACACAGCGGTGGACCTGGGCGAGAGCGACCTCGCGGCCTTCCTGAGCCGCCCCGACTGGCGTGCCGTCGCCGACGCGGCCGACGGTGAGCGGTACGGCCTGGACGCCGTGGACTACGCACCGGTGGTCCTCGCCCCCGAGAAGGTCGTGTGTGTCGGCCTCAACTACCGCAATCACATCCAGGAGATGGGCCGCGAGCTGCCCCGGTACCCCACGCTGTTCTCCAAGTACGCGCGAGCGCTGGTCGGGGCGTACGACGACGTGGTGCTGCCGGCCTCCTCCGCGCAGATGGACTGGGAGGCCGAACTCGCCGTCGTCATCGGGACGGAGATCCGGCACGCCGACGCGGAGCGGGCACGCGCCGCGATCGCCGGGTACACGGTGCTCAACGACGTCACCGCCCGGGACTGGCAGTACCGCACACCGCAGTGGCACCAGGGCAAGACCTTCGAGGCCACCACGCCGATCGGCCCCTGGCTGGTGACGGCCGACGATCCCGCCGTCGCGGCCCAGGGCCTGGCTCTGAGCTGCGAGGTGGACGGCGACACCGTTCAGAAGGCGGACACCGGCGACCTCGTCTTCGACCCGGCCACACTCGTCGCCTACCTGTCGGAGATCTTCACCCTCGTCCCCGGCGATGTGATCGCCACCGGCACTCCCGGCGGAGTGGGGCACGCCCGTAAGCCCGCCCGCTACCTCCAGGACGGCTCGGTCCTGGTCACCCGGATCGACGGGCTCGGCGAGTGCCGCAACACCTGCCGCCGGGAGACCCGGTGAGCGGACGCCCGGACACCATGCTCGCGTGGGTGACCGACGGCACGGCCGCCTTCGAGGCCGTGGTCCAGGGGCTGACCGACCCGGACTTCGCACAGCCCTCACAACTGCCGGGCTGGAACCGCGCCGACGTCGTCGCCCATGTGGCCCGCAACGCCGACGCGATCGGCAATCTGCTGGCGTGGGCGCGTACCGGAGTGGTGACTCCCATGTACACCGACGCCGAGCAGCGGGCCAGGGAGATCCAGGCGAGCGCCGCCCAGCCGGTCGTGGACCTGCGCGCGGACCTGCGCGCGGCCCACGAGCGGCTCGCCCGGGCGTTCGACACCCTGCCGGACGATGCCTGGGACGAGGTCGTACGGACGGCACGGGGACGCCGAGTACCTGTCTCCGAGGTGCCTTGGATGCGCCTGCGCGAGGTCTGGGTACACGCTGTCGACCTCGCCGCGGGGACCTCCTTCGCCGCTGTCCCCCGCGCGGTGTGTGCGGCACTCGTCGACGACGTGGCCGGCACCTTCCACGCCCGTAGAGACTTCCCGCCCGTCAAGCTGCAGGCCGGAAGCAGCGGCCGGACCTGGGTTCTGGGCGCGCCCGGCACCACGAGCCCGTCCGTGGTCTGTGGAGACCTGCCCAGCCTGGCGGCCTACGCGACCGGGCGCCCCGCGCCCGGCCCGCTCCGCGGTGCCCGAGGATCCGTACCGAAGCTGCCCGCGTGGCTGTGAAACCGGAGGAAGCACGATGAGAGTTGCGTCCGGAGCGGGGAGTGTAGGCGTTGAGGCGGGTCACCACTACACCTTCCGACCCTGACGCAGGTCAAAGTGCATTCACTTTTCGCCCACCGTACGAGACTGGCATGGCCACACACCGCCACCGAGCCACGATCGCCCCTAAGTGCATCCACCTCACAAGGTTGTGTCGAGCTGGCGAGGAAACCGTCCGCCGCCGGTGGCGATGCCGGACACGCCGTCCAAGGAACAGCCCCGTGGCCGGGTCCTACTCGTCGGTGATCACGACGATGTCGAGTGTTCGCGGTCCGTGCACGCCCTCCACGCGATCCAGCTCGATGTCGCTGGTGGCCGAGGGGCCGGAGATCAGGGTGAGCGGCCGGTGCGGGTGGAGCAGGCTCAACGCCTCGGGTACATCGGCGGCGATCAGGCTCGCCCTGACCACGCAGACATGCTGGTCCGGCAACAGGGTCAGCGCGCGGCGACCCTGTCCGGGTCCGCTGTCGAGGACGACCGTGCCGGTGAGGGCGATCGCCGCGGCGACGGTGGTGAGCACGGCGTCCGCCGAGTCGAGCTGTCGGACCGTCAGCGGTGGGATGTCCTCCAGCCGGGACCAGGGCCCTTCGGGTACCAGGTCCTCAGGGAGCCTCGGGGGCACCACAAGGGACCTCGCTCCGGTGCGTGTCAGCGCGCGGCCCACGGCGGACGCGGCATCGGACGGCGGAACGCGGACGACCGTGGCGCGGTAGTCGGTGGCGCGTTCGATGAACAGCTCGACGACGTCCGGCCCCGCTCGGTGGGAACGCGGATCGTGCGGTACCGGGGCATCGTCGGGGGCCTCGGCACCCGGTACGTCGGCCAGCGCGCTCCGGATGTCGCGCAGTACTGTGTCGCGGCCGTTCATCGGCCCTTCCCTTCCGTCGTCGTACGGCCCGTCGTCGTACGGTCTTCCTTGCTCGTCCGTCGCCACCAGGCGCGCAGGGGCTCGCGGGCCGGCGCCGGGGTGTCACGGGTGGCGGACCAGCGGGCGAACGGGCCGGGCAGGACTCCGATCCGGCCGTCGCGGGCCACCAGCCGGGCGCCGAGGGCGGCGAGCCGTTGGACCGCCGCCAGCCGCCTCGGGGAGGACAGCACCGCACCGGCGGCCTTCATGGCGAGCGCCTCGGGTGTGGGCAGCAGCCGGTCCCGGCGCTTGGCCTCCACGGCCTTGGCCCGCAGATGGACGAGCGCCGCTCGACCGTGTTCCGCTCCTTGTAAAGATCACTGTCGTGGCACGTGGGGCGGCCGCCCTGGCGGCCCTTCTTCTTCCGGTTGGCGGCCTGGTCCTTCTTCTC
>NZ_JBSFCF010000063.1:0-37988 GCF_053593335.1 Streptomyces sp. NPDC002324 | reverse complement strand
GACGAGCGGGAGGATCATCTCGTCGACGGGGATCTCGTCCAGGGTCCGGCCATGGTCACCCGCCCCGCACCAGCCGCCCGCCGTCATACCTGAGGCGCTCTGGCTCACGAGGCTGACCGGCCGGGCTGTTTCGACGCCCGCGCGGCCGACGCCGGCGTCTGACCCGCGGCCTTGCGCTCCGCGTCCAGAGCGCGTCCGGCCGCCCGCAGCGTACTGAGGACCGCGGTCACCTCGCGTACCGACTCCTCAGGAATCACCGACCCGATCCGCAGTTCCAGCTCCTCCTCGAAGACCTTCAGCGCCCCGTCCACCAGCTTCCGCCCCTCAGGGGTGAGCTCGACGATCGAGGAACGGCGGTCGTTCGGATTGGCCCTCCGCCCACACAGGCCCGCCGCCTCCAGCCGGTCGACGACCTTGCTCGTGCCGCCCACCGTGATCGAGAACTCCTCCGCGATGTCCTGGATCCGCCGCCCGGGCTGCCGCAGTAGCAGGTGCAGCACCTCGAACGAGGTCAGCGCCAAGTCGTACTCGGCCCGCAACCGCCCCTCGATGCCGTCCCACAACTCGATCTCCAGCGAGACCAGTTCCCGGTACAGCAGCTTCAGGTCAGTGTCAGCCATCACTCATCTTCCAAAGAATTATCTTCCGCAGACAATTAATTGTAGGTCACCGGTATCGGGACACTCGGCAAACGTCGGGGTTTTGGCGCCGAAGAGGGCAGCGGCCAAGATCTCAGCCGGTCACTGGTGGTAGAGGGCTGGTTATGTGCCGAACGTGGCCTGCGTCGGCATTGTGCGCCCCGCAACGCGGGTTCCTAAATCCGGCCTGCTACGAGTGAGTCGCCTGGCTGTGGACGGGCTGCGGTGGGGTAGAGACCCGGGCGGGTTCGGCGTCGGCTCAGCAGCCTGGTCACGGCAAGGTTGATGGTGCACTTGCGTTGCCTGGGGCACGGTCAGCTGCCGATCAGGCGGCGCCGCCTGGAATCGTAAGATCGTTGCGGCGTGAAAGCGGAAGCGGGGCGGGCGGCCACCCGGACAGGAGGGCCGCCCACTTCTGCGGTTACAGGCCGAGGTAGAAGCGCACGGTCGTGCCGTCGTCGCCGGTGTGCATACGCACCAGGTCGGCCACGTAGTGGACCAGCATCAGGCCCCGGCCGCCCAGCTGGCCGCGCTCCGGCGGGCGGCGGCCGGCCAGCGGATCGGTCAGCCGGCCCGCATCGCGGACCTCACACACCAGCTGCCCCTGCTCGGCCCAGATGGCGAGTGTCCCGCGGCCTCCGCCGTGGACCACGCTGTTGGTCGTCAGCTCCGCGACAGCCAGCTCCACATCCATCAGCCGCTCCCCGGCCAGGCCCAGCCGCGTCGCTTCAGCGAGAGCGAACTTGCGGACCGCCGGAAGGTCCTCACCGGCGTAGGAGAAGGCCGCGGCGTCGGGTGCAGGCGCAAGCGCCTGGTTGTACCGGTCGACGACCGCCTGCCAGTCGTAGACGTCGCTGACCGACTCACGTCCCTCCCCGCTGATGACGGTCGGGTGGGTGATCTTCGCATCGGCGATCACCTGTGGGTCCAGCCGCACCTCGTCGTAGGGGCACAGGATCGTCACCGCCCGGCCCTCGAACGCGGCATTGATCAGCGCCTCGTGCTGCGCGCACGCCGGGTACTCCACCGCGCTGCGCCCGGCCCAGATCGGCTCGCCGATGATCCGCACACGCCCGTTCGGGTGGGCGTCGGCGAATCCGCGCAGCACCTTGGGGATGATCCGCCCCGGATTGCGGCCGGCCTCGGTCATGTCCAGGAACAGGATGCCCTCGGCGTCCCCGCCCAGACCTGCCTTGATCAGCTCCAGGTTGGGGCCGGGCACCGCCACGGCCATCGGCTCGCCGTTGGTCAGGCCCTCGCGCAGGAAGGCCACCGTCTGCTGGGTGTACTCCTGCTCGGTGCGGTAGAACAGGGCAGGGTGCACGAACGCCTCGTGGGTGGTCACCGTGCTCATCACAGAGCCACCTCGATCCGCTCCAGGCCCGGCCAGAACATCTCCAGAACCCGCGGCAACTGCGGCGGGGGATTCTCCACCACAACCCTCCCGTCGGGCAGGTTCATGGCGGTGACCGCCAGCGCACTCACCCCGGCCACGTCGACGAACGCCACATCCGACAGTTCCACGTACGACACGCCAGCGTGGCGCCGGGCCAGCTCGGACAGGGCCTGCTCCCACGCCGGGCGAGTGAGGGAGCTGATCTCACCGCGGGCACGTATCCCGGAACGACCGGGCAACGGGCTCACCTCCAACTCGGCCCTCCCGGGCTCCGTGGCGGGCCCGCCCACCGCATGTGGGGCATCCACGCTCGGACTCCTTCACATCAAGCCGCCTGCCGACAGGCAGGGGAAAAGCTCCTCCCGATCGGGCAGTGTATCCAGGCGGCAGAGACGCCTGGTCCGTAAGTGGGAGCGAGCATGCCTCGCCGGCGGGGTGCCTGCAGGCCGGGCAAAGCGTGTGGCCCGCGGAGGTGACGACGGTTCCCCACTCATGGCAGTCCTTGCAGTCCTTGGCCAAGGAAAGGTCGGGGCGAGGGGCCGGGACCGGGGGGACCGGGGGGACCGGGGGGACCGGGGGGACCGGAGGAACCGGGGGGACCGGAGGAACCGGGGGCCACTCAGACGCAACGTGGCGCGGGTTCGGGCTCGAGGGCTCGAGGGCCGGAAAGCCGCGCGGCGGCACGTTCATCGATGCCGTGCCGCCGCGTCACTCACCTCGGCGCCACCCGTCGCGCCGCACCGCATGTGCCCGCATCGAGCTGATCTACGCGCTCCCGAGGCTCATCGTCAGCGCGGGAATGTCCTGGAAGCAGTTGGTGACTCGCCCCCCGGTGGGGTTGGGAAGCAAGCCCTACGCGGGTGTCCTCCGGAAGCTACTGCCGGGGGACTCACGCGTAGTGACGCGCTGGAACGGAGGGATGCTGACGAGAGCTGTTTTTGCGCCCTGGTTGCGAGCGCATTACCCGCTCTGTACCGGGCAGCAATGCAGGTGAAGGTCCTGGTGTGCCAGTATCACCGGCATGGCTGAGGGAGAGATGGCGGACACCGAACCAGCTGTGCAGCCAGGCCAGTTGTCGGTGGTTTCCGCAGCCACCGACGGCATCCGGGTGCTGACCTTGGCGGGAGAGATCGACCGCGACACCGGCCAGCCGCTCCGCCAGGCCCTGGACGCCACCGGAACTGCCCGCCCCCGCATTGTGGTCGATCTGAGCCGGGTCACCTTCATGGACTCCACCGGCATCAACATCTTCATCGCCGCCCACCGCAGCCTCACCGAGGCCGGCGGCTGGATACGCCTGGCCGCACCGACCGATGCCGTGATGCGCCTCCTGCAGATCGTCGGCGTCGACGCCGTCATCGACTGCCACGAAGCTCTCCGCGAAGCTCTCAGCAACTGACCAACTCACCGATCCCCATACCGGCCAGGTGCTGCCCGACCGGCTCAGTGCTGAGGGTGATCGCGCTTGGGCAGATAGAGGGGACTGAGCCGGCGCCAGTAGCCGTGCACGAGGTCTTCGGCCTCCTGCACCGCCCGCTGAGCGCGTGACGCGTTTGTCGGCAGGCGTTGCTCGGCTTGGACTGCGGTGGATCCCGTGCGCCACACTTTCCTCAGCGCCATCCAGCGCGAGACATGGCGGGATACGGCAGCAGTGCGCGGCCTGCCGCTTCGGCCCGCCAGGCACCATCGCGCGAGCAGTATCGCGGCCACCACCGACAATGCGCTGGCGGCATAGACCTCATGACCGGCCACTGGCTCCTCCTGCCGGGCACCCGCACGGACGGTGCCGGGTTCATGTGCCCCGGCATCGCACCGTCAACGTCACCATTGGGCCAAGAACCCTCACACTCGTCACCGGAAGGTGAGGGCCGACACCCAGGCGGCCAGCAACACGCTCGTCGGCCTGCTCCACCGGTCGTGCGCGGCCATCCATGGACAGGCTGGTCGGCCGGGTGGGGCAGCCGGGGAACGCTGGAGATCACGCTGGCCGAACCCGAACCCGAACCCGAACCCGAACCGGTCGTGGACGTCAGCGTCGACGCCGCAACCCTGCCGGTGCGCCACCTTGCATGGCTGCAGCGTCGCCGCCATCCGGATCTCTCCCCCACCGACGTCGGCCCCCTTTGTAGCCGGCCGCTTCCCGCAGGCGGCAGGTCGGCAGGTCGGCAGGCGGGTCGGCAGGAAGCGCCAGCCGCTACTGGGGGCGGCGCCCGGTGATGTCCCCGCCCGGGTCGTCGGGCAGGGCGATGCGGGCGGTGACGCGTTTGCCGACCGGCTCCCGCTGGACTTCGAAACCCTGGGCGACGGCCATGACGATCTCCAGACCGTGCTGGCCGACCCGCCCCGCATCAGCGGCCCGGGCCACCGGCAGGACCGGATCGCTGTCCCACACCATGATTTCCACCAGATCCCCCGCGATGCGCAGTTCCATCAGCACCGGTCCGGGGGCGTATTTGCGGGCATTGGTGACCAGTTCGCTGACCACCAGCTGGGTCAGGTCCATCGCACGAGCGGACACCGGCAGCCCGTGCTCGGCCTGCACACGGGTGAGAAAGGCCGCCGCGTGGTGGCGTGCCTCGGCGATACAGGACCCGTCGCCGTCCAGGGCGATGGTCTCCTGTATCGGAGGGGCGCCAGACATCACGCTGTCCTCACCATCGGGAACTGATTCCACCAGATCCACCCTTTTCCCCCGTTCACCCGCCTGCGCATACCCCGGACTCCGCCTCGCATGCCCGTGAGCTCGGATACGCAGAGGGCCGTAGGAGTGTTCACGAGTATCGGGCAGGCTCCCCCGTCCATCCTGTCGGGACCCCGAGCCCCCACACCGTCACGACCGAACTCACCGAGCTCCGGCTGTCCTTCGACGGCGCGGTACCGCCGCGGACCGTGGCGGCGTGCCCCTCAGGGACTCCTACGGCATCAACGTCTGCGTGGCCGCCAAACCAGGTCGTGGCCGACCCTCAGGGATCACAGGCGCGGGGCTACCACGGAGGAGAGCGCTGTGCTGAGCCGCTGGACAGTGGTACGCGTTCCGTCGCGCAGCCGTACGGCGAGCGCCATCGGGTGGCGGGCTGTGCAGGTGAAGTCGACCACGGTGATCGACCATGTCCGCGTGGCGGAGCTTCGCCCCCGAGCGGACCGGCGAAGTCGTGAGGCGGGGTCAGGCGGCCGTGGCCTGCTCGACGGTGGGGTGGCAGGGGATGAGCTGGTCCAGGCCGACGAGGCGAAGGACCCGCAGCACCGGATCCCGGGCGCCGGCAATGCGCAGCCATCCCTGAGCGTCGCTCATGCTCTGGTGGGCGGCGAGGAGGGTGTTGATGCCGCTGGAGTCGAGGAAAGTCACGCCGCTGAGGTCGAGCACCGTCCGTGTGCTCGTATCCCCGTCGGGGAGCAGGGTCTGCCTGAGCTGGTCGCGGTTGCTGTGGTCGATTTCGCCGCGCAGGGTGAGCAGGTGGATGTCGCCGATAGTGGTGTGGTCGATCGACAGCCGGCCTGGCCGGGCTGCTCCGTGGGTCTCTGTCACCGTCTCCTCGACTGTGCTCGCTGGTTTGCGCTTGGTTCCCGACACGGTGTGCGCCGACAGCCTGCCCGGATGCTACGGCGGACAACCGTTCGGGTGAATGGGGGGCAGCAGGAGGAAATCCGGCACGACCGCTTTCCGATGGTGCGGACAGCCTGATGCCTGGCGCCCAGCCGATACACGGCACCGTGGCCCTGGACGTGATGGAGCCCGCATCGCCGTATGAGGCCGGGCTGGCTGCGGGCCGTCCGGTCCGATGCCCCGAGCGGCGGATAAGAAACAAATAAGTTCTCGGCGTGTGCGGAGAACAGGCCGGGGCACACGGCGGGACGGAGGTCGATAACTATGGTTCCCCTGCTACTCGTTCTGCTGCTCGCCCTGATCCTCTTCGGCGCCGGGTTTGCCCTGAAGGCCCTGTGGTGGATCGCCGTGATCGTGCTGGTGATCTGGCTGGTCGGTTTCCTCGCCCGCTCCACCGGACCGAGCGGGACGCGAGGCCGCTGGTATCGCTGGTAATCCCCGTCGGTATCACGCCAGATGGGAGTGGGGGCGCACCGATCACCGGTGCGCCCCCACCGCCATGTCCGGGTGTCTCTCACGTCCTGTACACCCGACTGGTTGTATCGCCGGTCTTCTCTGGGGGTACGCGCCCGGTCAGGCCCGGGGCCGGTACCTGTGCCGGAATGGGAACCCTGGCACCTCCAGCAGGAACCGGCCTCGGGCCGCACCATGGGCAGCTTCAGCGGCAGGCTGCCGACGATCCGGCGTTCAGCGGTGCCGATTGCGGACAAGGTGCTGTTCTATCAGTGCACCGCCATCGCGCCCGTCAAGCGGTACGGGTCGTATTGCTGATCCTCGCCCGGAGCTGTCCCGGGAGCGGATGACTCCCACCTCGTCCTCGCCGCTGCGGGGGCCAGGCCCGGTGCCCGAGGCGGAAGGCGCACGGTCGGCGGCGGCAGGCGCGGCCGGATCGCATCCAGAAGAGCGACAGGCCCGGCGTCGTCGGCGGGCGGCTGGATCGTGGACTCGTACTACGGGGTGGTGAGGGTGTCGAGCCGGGCGGCGAGGTCGGGATGGGCGGCGGCCAGGTGGGGTCGGGTGGCGGTCAGGGGGGCGATGAGGTCGGCGGGGTCGTCGTGGGCGAGGGCCGCGTGAAGCTCGCCGACAGGGCGACGGGCGCAGGGGGGAAGGTCGGTGAGGGCGGTGATCTGGCCGGCGAGGCGGCGCAGGTCGGCGGCGTTGCGGCGGGCCCGGGCGGCGGTGCTCCGTTCGGCGGCCCGGGCCTGGCGGGTGGCCGTCACGCGCTGCTCGCCGGTGGTGCCGGCCGGGCCGGGGCGGCCACGCAGGTAGCGTCGCTCGGCAGCCTGGCGGCTGGCGACGCCGAGGGGGTGAGCGAGGTCGGCCCAGCTGGCTCCCGCGTCGCGGGCTCTTTCGATCAGGCCGGTCTCCCATCCGGCGAGCTGCTCGCGGAGCTGCCGCAGCAGCATCAGGGAGGCCAGTGCCTGCTCCGGGTCCGGCCCGGTGTCGGGAACGTTCGGGGCCTCGTACCGGGCGGCGCGCAGGGCGTCGTCGATGGCGTGAAGGGCCGCCGCCGCGGCGAGAAACGACGCCGGACGGTGGGTCTCGGCGCTGGCCGGGGACGGCTGGTCGGCAGGGGTCACGGGCACCTCCTTCAGGTAGTCATCGTGTCGACGACATCAGGTTTGTCATCCATTGGATGACATGTTACAACGGTGTCAGTGAGGCGCATTGGCAGCAACTGCCTGAACCTGCTGGAGGTGTTTTCACGATGTTGATGCGCACTGACCCCTTCCGTGAGCTGGACCGGCTGGCGCAGCAGCTGATGGGCCCGGGGACCTGGTCGAAGCCGTCGGCCATGCCGATGGACGCCTACCGCGAGGGCGACGAGTACGTGGTGGCCTTCGACCTGCCCGGCATCCCCGTGGACGCGATCGACATCGACGTCGAGCGGAACATGCTCACCGTCAAGGCCGAGCGGCGGCCGGCGGCGAAGGCCGACGACGTGCAGATGGAGCTGTCCGAGCGGCCGCTGGGCGTGTTCTCCCGCCAGATCGTGCTCGCCGACACCCTCGACACCGAGCACATCCAGGCCGACTACGACGCGGGCGTGCTCACCCTGCGCATCCCGATCGCCGAGCGCGCCAAGCCCCGCAAGATCTCCGTCGGCGTCGGATCAGGCCACAAGGAGATCTCCGGCTGACACCGGCCGGACGAGGTGCGGAGGACGGGCCCCCGGTCCCCCTCACCCCGCCCTCCGCACCCCGTGGGCAGGCCGAGAAACAAGGAGGGGCGGCGGCCGGTACGACTCTGCGACGCGAAGCGTTCCTCGACCACCGCCCTGATTCTGCTCGACCCGCTGCGGAGCGCCGAACCGCTGCCGCCGGAGCGGTTCGTCCGGGCGACCGCAGTCTGGATCGAGAGCACCACCGAACAGACCGCTGCGGGGGACGTCAGCGCCGTGCTGTCCACGGTCGCCGACACGGCCGGTGAGGACCTGCTGGGGCAGATCCTGCTGCAGCTCCCCCTCGGCTACGACCTCCTCTTCGGCCGCCCCCAGCCCACCTGACCCAAACCTCGGTGCCGCACGCCGGCACCCCAGCTTCCATGAAAGGCATGCACCGCAGTGATCACCGACGTGCGCGAACCGCTTGAGCACCGGCACTCGTACTCGACGGCGTACGAGCAGATGCTGGAGAAGGTCCGCTACGAAGGCGCCTACCCCACCCGTGAGCGAGCCGATGTAGCCGTCCGCCTGGTCCTTGCCGGACTGGGGCGCCAGCTCACCGGCGACGAACGCGTCGATCTCGCCGCCTGTCTGCCCCGGGAGGCCGCACGTGTCCTGACCGCGCAGATCCCCGACCCCCAGCCGCGGACCGGCTGGGCCTTCGTCAAGGATCTCGCCGCCCGCTCCGGCGCCTCCCTGGCCACCACCCGCTGGGACACCGGGTCCGTCTTCTCCGCCGTCGCCGCCCACGCAGACCCCGACCTCCTCACCCGCATCCTCCACCAGCTGCCCGCCGGCTACGCCCTGCTGTTCGGCCGCGCCGAACTCACCCCGGCCGCGTGAACGAGCCGTGCCCTTCCAGCACCAGGAAGTATCGGAGAGGCGCTGCGTGCACGGTTCGTCCACCTGCAACGGGCGAGTGTGAGAGAGGCGTGGGTGGCCACCCGGGCATGGGTTGGGACAGCAGCCCCTTCGGCCCCTTCGCCGCCGCGGCGGCGAAGGGAGGCCGTCGGCATCGGCTGCAAGGATGCAGGTGTAGAGGTCGTGGTGCAGTTCGGGCGGGGCAGATGTGCGAACGCCCCCGCCTCCGGATTCCGAGGATCGCCATGCATGCACCACACGAACCGTCCACCCCTGATGATCAGGCGCTCCGGGCGAAGACCGCGCGGCTGGAAGAGGAGAACGCCCAGCTACGCCAAGCGGTCGACTCACACGCGGTGATCGATCAGGCGATCGGTGTGTTGATCGCGGTGCACCGGGTGCCCGCCGCCGACGGGTGGGACGTGCTGCGCGAGGTGTCGCAAAACTCCAACGTCAAGCTTCACACCGTCGCCGACGAGGTCACCGGCTGGGCTCTGGGCAAGCCGATGTCGGTGCGGGTCCATCAGGAACTGGAGGCCGCTCTGCACCGCTGGCGGCTGTGTGACGCCTCAGACTGCCGGTCCCAGGAGAGCAGACATGGACGATCCAGGTGAACGCACTCGTCAGGGCCGCCCGCTGTGTCAGCGGTCTGTCCGGGCCGTAAGGCCGCGGCCGGTCCTGTCGGTCTTGCCGGCGGCGGCGCTCGCGGCCAGTGCGAGCAGCAGTGCGATGACGCCGACGATGATGTTGTTGACAATGGTGCGTGTGGTGTCCACCTCTCCCGCCACCACCCAGGGAGCGAAGACGGTCCAGGCGCCCAGCAGCGCGGCCGCCCACGCCCTGGCGTGGGTGCGCTCGTAGGCGTGGCCGAAGCCGCTGAGCAGGAACGCGTACGCGATACCGGTGATCAGATTGTTGATGGCCAGGGTGTTGAAATCATTGAAGCCCGCGATCCAGGGCGACGCGGCCAGGTACAGGCCGGTGACCAGGGCCAGTGCTTCCACGGCCTGCCCCTGCTGGGTCGAGGCAGCCCGCTCGGCGCGGGCGTGACGCTCGCGCATCTCCCAGAGCGGGGCGCACTACCCGGCCGATGTGGCCGCCGGGGTCGCGATCGGACTGGTCGGTGCGGACCTGGTCCGGGTCGCACCGCGGCTCCTGCGGGGGTGGTTCTGACGGCGGCGCCGCCGCGCGGCGGCCGGTGGTCGTGTGGGTTCCCGCGCCCCTGGGTACCCGGCCGGTCGAGAGCCGGTACGCACCCTCCACTCCACGGAAGAAGCGTGTGCCATGACCACTCCTGATCCCAACCCGCGACGCGCCCCGGGGGTCCAGCAGGGCGGCGGTGTGTCACCCGGTGAGACCCCTCCCGGCGAGGGGGGCACCTACGGCATCTCCCACCCGGAGCCGCCCGAGCTGCGCGGCAAAGGATGGGGCGCCATGCCCATCGTCCTGATCATGGTCGTGGCGGCTCTGGTGGCGATCGGGCTCATCGGGATGGCCGTGACCCTGATCGTGTGACGCGCCCGTGCGCGACCGCGGGCTCGGCGCGCCCCGCTCAAGGGCGCCGCCAGCCGTCGTCCGGGAGATGACTGCCGGCCTGCGGGCCCATCCGCAGCATCCCGCCGTCCACCGCCCAGGAGGCCCCGGTGACGTACGAGGCGTCCTCCCCCGCGAGGAAGGCGATCACGGCCGCGACCTCGCGGGCGTCGCCCGGGCGGCCCAGCGGCACACCGGGGCGCTGTACGGAGGTCACGTCGGTGTCCTCCTGGCCCGTCATCGGCGTGGCGATCTCTCCGGGAGCGACGGAGTTGACGGTGATCCCGTGCTCGGCCAGCTCCAGCGCCATCACCTGCGTGAGCAGCCCGAGCCCGCCCTTGGCCGCGCAGTACGGCGCCGCTCCCACCCTCGGCTGATGCTCGTGCACGCTGGTCACGTTGACGATCCTGCCGCCGTCCCCCTGCGCGATCATGTGACGGGCGGCGCGCTGGGAGCACAGGAACGGGCCCACGAGATCGATGTCGACGACCTCACGCACGGTGTCGAGTTCCAGGTCCAGGAAGGGCGTCATGGTGCCGGTCCCCGAATTGTTGACCAGCACGTCGACCCTGCCCAGCCGCTCGGCCAGCCGGTCGACTACGTCGGCGGCCTCCGGAAGCCGGGTGAGGTCCAGGTGCTCGATCTCGGCGCGGCGCCCGGTCCGGCGTATCTCGTCCGCCGTCCGCCGCGCACCTTCCTCGTCCGTGTGCCAGGTGACGCCGATGTCCATCCCGGACTCGGCCAGCCGCACCGCGGTCGCGCGGCCGATCCCCGAATCGGATCCGGTGACCAGGGCCACGGGGGTGGCGGGGCCCGGGGCGGCGTCGTTCGGCTTCATGTCGGCTCCCGTGCGTGATCGGCTTCGGCGGACGGCCACCGGATGAACGGGGCGGGTGGACCCGTCGCGACGGACCCGGCGGTCGCCGCCGCTGCCGGGGCTGTTCGCCGTCGATCACCTGCGGGTACCCGCGCGTGCCGGGATGAAGACCCGCACCCGGGCGGGTCGTCGACGTCGATCGGACCCGGCGCGAGGAGGTCCGACGCGCGGCGCCGACTGCTGTCCGGGGCGGCAGCGACTGACCATCGCCCCTCGCTCGCCGTCCAACCCCGGGGTACGGGTGCGCGGTCAGGGCGGCCCCGGGTGCCGGTGCGATCCCGGGTGACCGCCCCCTCGGCTGGCCCCCGACGCCGGTGTCCGGCGCCCCCCACGGGTCAGCGGGCCCCTCGTCGACGCCATCAGCCGGTGGCGTCCGCGGTCGGCTGCCGGTAGGGCCGCACGGCGCGGCGTGCGATGGCGAAGCGGTGGGTCTCCGACGGGCCGTCGTAGATCCGGAACGGCCGCACCTCCCTGAGCAGTCGGGCCAGCGGGGCGTCGGCGGCCGAGATGCCGAGGGCTCCGCAGATCTGCACCGCCCGGTCGACCACCCGGTTCACGGCCTCCGCCACGAAGGTCTTGGAGATCGAGGTGAGTTGGGCGGCGGCGGCCGAGCCGGTGTCCAGCTCCCAGGCGGTGCGCAGGATCAGGGCGCGGCTCGCCTCGATGTCGATCTCGGAGTCGGCCAGCATCTGCTGCACCATGCCGAGGTCGCCGAGGACGGAGCCGAACGCCGTGCGGCTGCCCGCCCGTTCCAGTGCGACGTCCTGGGCGCGCCGCGCGGCGCCCAGCCAGCGCATGCAGTGCGTCATCCGGGCGGGCCCGAGCCTGACCTGGGCACCCGCGAAGCCCTCGCCGACCGCGCCGAGCACCTGGTCCTCCCTCACCACGCAGCCGTCGAAGACGATCTCGCTGTGCCCGGCGAAGAGTCCTTCGTCCAGGGTCTCGATGTCCCGGGCGATGGTCATGCCGTCCGTGCCCGCGTCGACCAGGAACATGGTGGCGCCGCCCGGGTCGCCGGGGATCCCGGAGGTGCGGGCCATGACGATGGTGAAGGCGGCGCCGTGGGCCCCGCTGATGAACCACTTGCGCCCGTCGATGCGCCAGCCGCCGGGAACACGGGTCGCGGTGGTCCGCAGGGAGCGGGGATCGGCCCCGGCTCCGGGGGCCGGTTCGGTCATGGCGAAGCAGGAGCGGACCTCGCCGGCGGCGAGCGGGCGCAGATAGCGCTCCTGCTGCTCCTCGGTGGCCACCTTCTCCAGCAGATGTGTGTTGCCCTCGTCGGGCGCCGCGCAGTTCAGCGCCAGCGGCCCGAGGAGCGAGTAACCCGCGGCTTCGAACACCGCCGCCTGCCCGCGCAGGTCGAGTCCGTGTCCGCCCCACCGCACCGGCACGTGCGGAGCGAACACGCCCGCCTCACGGGCGCCCTTCTGGAGGGTTTGCCGCAGGTCCTCGGGGGCGTCGTGGACGGACCCGCCGCACGCGCGCTCGGCCGGGATCACCACGTCGCGGACGAACGCGGACGTGGACGCGGCAAGTTGGGCGACCGTCGGATCGACGTCGAACTGGATGGGCACGGGACCTCCCGCCGAAGGGCGTACGGGCACCGGGTCCCGTCGCGTCTAGAAACTGTATAGCGTCTTCAGTATCTTGCCGAGAGAACCCGGCGACGGGAAGACGACAGGAGACACGTCCATGAGCAACTCCACGAGTCCCGAGCCGGTCCGCGTCGTCCGCCACCCCGACGGGGTGGTCGAGGTGCGGCTGGACGATCCCGGGCGGGGCAACGCCCTGGACCTGGCGACGGCCGAGGCGCTGCGGGACACCACGGCCCGGCTGGCGGCGGACCCGGGCGGCGCGGTCCTGCTGCGGGCGACGGGCGGCACGTTCTGTGTCGGCGGTGACCTGCGCGCCTTCGCCGGCCTCGGCGAGGGGACGAGCGCCTATGTGCACGCCGTGGCGACGGCCGCCCACGCCGCGATACAGGCCCTGCACGCACTGCCGGTGCCGGTGGTGACCGCCGTGCGCGGCGCCGCCGCGGGCGGCGGGGTCGGGCTCGCCCTGGTGGGGGACATCGTCCTCGCGGCCCGGTCGGCGCGGTTCCGGCTGGCGTACACGGACGTGGGGCTCACGCCGGACTGCGGGGCCTCCTGGTTCCTGCCCCGGCTGGTCGGCCCCCGGCCGGCGGCCGACCTGATCCTCACCAACCGGGTCCTGACCGGGGACGATGCCGAACGATGGGGCCTGGTCTCCCGGTGCGTCGAGGACGGGGAGCTGGACACCGCCGCCCACCGCACCGCCGCCGGCCTGGCCGCCGGCGCCACCGACGCGCTGCGCGCCGCGAAGGCCCTGCTGCGCGGCCGGGACGAGGACTCCCTGGCCGCCCATCTCGCCGAGGAGGCGCGGCAGATCGCGGCCCTGGCGGGCCGGCCGGAGGCACAGGTGCGCATGGCCTCGTTCCTCGCCGACCGGGACCGCGCGCGGGACCGCGCACGGACGGGCGACGGCCGGGCCCGCCCTCGGGACACGGAAAGTGTTTCTTGAATCCCTCTTCACTAACAGGCCCGCCGGAGCGTAACCTCCGGGCAACACAGAACCGAGGAACCGGTCACCACAGAACCGGGGAAAAGGTGTGGCGATGCAATCTGCTGCCGTGGACCTTCCGGACGCTTCCGACGAGACGCTCACCGAAGCCGTCGTGGACCTCGTCCTGCGGGGCATGTGGCGTGGCAGGCCCGAGTCGGAACACCGCCCCCTGGTCGACGCCGGGCTGGCGATGGTGAAGGGCCCGCTCGTGCTGCCGACCGAGCGCGCCAAGGCCGTCGCCGCACAGATCCTGCGCATCGGGCCGGGCTCGGCCGAGGAGCAGCAGATCACCACGGCGTACGAGGCGTTCCTGCCGGTCAACCGGAAGATCCGCGAGGTGTGCACGGCCTGGCAGTGCCGCCCCGACGGCACCGTCAACGACCACTCCGACAGCGTCTACGACGCCGGGGTGCGCGAGTCGCTGGAGGACGTGCACGAGGCCATCCAGCCCGTGCTGCGCAGGCTGGAGCGGGTTCTCGCGGGCAGCGGGCGGTATCTGACCGACCTGGAGGAGGCCCTCGACCACTTCGACGACGGCGCGGTGAAGTGGCTGGCCTCGCCGTTGTGCGACTCGTACCACACCGTGTGGATGCGGCTGCACCAGGAGCTGCTGCTCGTGCTGGGCATCAGCCGGGCCGAGGACGAGGCCCGGGAAGAGGAACTGGTCACGAGGAGCCGGGGTTGAGCGTCACCGACCGCGGGCCGGGGCCCTTCGCGCGGCCCGAGGCCCCACTCGTCCCGGCTGACACCGAGACACCGCCCACCCCGTCTCCCGAGGCCCCCGGCCGGGTCCTGGTGCCCTACGGGCAGGGGCGCAGCCGGGGGCTCGACGCCGCGGAGCTGGGCGCCCACGGCGCGGCGATGGACCGGCTGGTGGCCCTCGGGCTACCGGTCGTCCCGGGCCTCACCGTGCCGGCGGGGGCCGCCGCCTCCCTGTGCGAAACCGGAACCGCCGAAGCCGCCGTCGGCCTGGTCGAACAGCTCGCGGGACGACGGATCGGCGACACCACCCGCCCCTTGCTGCTGCGCCTGTCGGCGAGCGCCCCGACCGAGATCGCCGGACTGCCGCCCGACCTCGCCTGTATCGGTGTCACCGCCACGGGCGCCGACGCCCTGGGCGCCGTCATCGGGCGCGGGGACGCCCTGTTCGAGGTCTGGGCGGCGACCGTGCGGATGATCGCCGAGCACGCCCTCGACGTACCCGGCGCGGTGCTCGACGACGCCCTCCTCGACACACCCGAGCCGCGGGCGCGGGTCGCCGCGCTGCTCGCCCTGGTCGCTCGGCACGGAACCCAGCCCTTCCCCGACGACCCGGCCCGGCAGCTCGCCCTGGCCGCCCGTGCCCTTCTCGCCCGGTGGGACGCGCCCCGGGCCAGAAGGTCCCGCAAGGCGCAGCGGCTCCCCGCGGATCTGGGGATCGCCCTGCACGTACAGGCACTGCGCATCGGCCCGGCGGACCGCTCGGGCCACGGCACGGCGGTCAGCCGCCATCCCGAGACCGGTCGGCTCTCCCCTCACGGCTCGTTCTTCCGGGGCGTGCGGCGCAGCGCCCCACCACCGCACACCGGGGAACCGCTCGACCGCCTCGCGGGCGGCAGGGCCCTGCTGGAGCACTCGCTGCTCACCCTCGAACGTCATCTGCACGCGCCCGTCTCCGTCGACTTCGAGGTGCGCGACGACGAGATCTCCCTGCTCGCCGCCTCCGCCCAGCAGCGGCCGCCGCTGCGGGCCTCGGTGTGCCTGGCGGCCGACCTGGCCCGCGACGGCGCGCTCGGCCCCGAGGAGGCCGTCCTGCGGATCGGCCCCGCACAGGTGCAGGAGCTGCTGCACCCTCAGTTCCGGCTGACCGGTGACGAGGACCTGCTGGTGAAGGGGCTGCCCGCCTCGCCCGGCGCGGCGACCGGTGTGGTCGTGCTGTCCAGTGAACGCGCCCTCGAACGGTCCGCGGACGGCACCCCGGTCGTGCTCGTGGCCCACGAGACGACCCCGGCGGACGTCCCCGGCATGCTGGCCTCCGCCGCCGTACTCACCGGCACCGGCGGCATCGCCTCGCACGCCGCCGTGGTGGCACGGGGCGCCGGCAAGCCCGCGGTGTGCGGCGCGGAGGGGCTGCGCGTGGACCGGGCCGCCGGGACGGTGAGTATCGGCGACCGGGTGCTGCGCGAGGGCGACCCCGTGTCGCTGGACGGCCGTACCGGCGCCGTCTACGCGGGAACGCTGAGCGTCAGCGTCGCCGGCCCCCCGCCCGAACTGTCCACCCTGCTCACGTGGGCGGACGGCATGCGCCGACTGGGCGTACGGGCCAACGCCGACACCGCCGCCGAGGTCGGCACCGCCGTCGCCCTGGGCGCGGAGGGGGTCGGACTGTGCCGTACGGAGCACCAGTTCCTCGGCGACCGGCTGCCGCTGATCCGCCGGGTGATCCTCGCCGCCGACCCGGCCGCGCGCGACGAAGCGCTGGTGGCGCTGGAACAGGCACAGCACGAGGACTTCCGGGCGCTGCTGGCCGCCGTCGGCGACCGCCCGGTGACCGTGCGCCTGTTGGACGCCCCGCTGCACGAGTTCCTGCCCGCGCCCGGCCACGCCCTGGACGCGGCCGAGGAGCAGCGGGCCGCGGCGCTGCGCGAGGCGAACCCGATGCTCGGGCTGCGCGGGGTGCGGCTGGCGCTGCTGCACGAGAGGCTCTACCCCGCGCAGGCCGAGGCGCTCTTCGCCGCCTGGGCGGACGTCGCCGCCACCGGGGTCCGGCCCGAGCTGGAGGTGATGATCCCGCTCGTCAGCCTGCCGGAGGAGCTGGCCGCCGCGGCCACGTACGTGCGCCGGGCCGCCGAGGCCGTCGCCGCGCGCACCGGAGTGGAGGTGCCGTACCGGCTCGGGACGATGATCGAGACCCCGCGGGCCGCGCTGCTGGCCGGGGAACTCGCCGAGCACGCCGAGTTCTTCTCCTTCGGCACCAACGACCTCACCCAGTTGACCTACGGCTTCTCCCGCGACGACGTCGAGCGCCAGGTGCTCGCCACCTATCAGGAGCGCGGCCTTCTGCACGCCAACCCCTTCGCACGGCTGGACCCGCACGGGGTGGGCGCCCTGATCGCCCTGGCCGTCGAGCGGGCCCGGAGCGTGCGGCCCGACATCAAGCTGGGCGTGTGCGGGGAGCACGGCGGGGATCCGGAGTCGATCGCGTTCTGCGACGGCCTCGGCCTCGACTACGTCTCCTGTTCCGCGCACCGCGTGCCGGTGGCCCGGATGGCGGCCGCGCACAGTGCCCGGCGCGAGCGCCACGACGAGAGCGACAGCGGGAGCGGGAGCGGGAGCGCACGATGACGAGCACCATGACGGGCGGCACGGCCCTGTCGGACGCCGAGCTGGACGACCTGCGCGAGACCGTACGGTCGGTGTGCGCGGACGCCGGGGGGACCGCGGCGGTGCGGCGGCTGCCGGAGCACTCCCCCGGCATCGACGCCGCGTTGTGGGACACCCTCGGCCGGCAGGTCGGCCTCGCCGCCCTCGGGCTGCCCGAGGCGGCCGGCGGCATCGGAGGTCTCGCCGAGATCGCCGTGGTCTGCGAGGAGCTGGGCCGAACACTGGCACCGGTGCCGCTGCTGTCCTCCACCGTGCTGGCCGGGCAGGTGCTCGCCGGCTGCGGTACGGCCGACAGGGCGCTCGCCGAGCTGGCCGAGGGCGCGGTGCACGCCCTGGCGGTGGCGGCGCCCGACGGGACGTGGCGGCCCGGGGCCGTGCCGGTCGCCGTCTCCTGGCAGGGCGGGGCCCCGGTCCTCGACGGCACCGCGCCGTTCGTGCTCGACGGCGCCGACGCCCGGGCGCTGGTGGTCGCCGCTGCCGGTGCCGACGGCGTGGACCTCTTCCTCGTCGACCCGGGCGGGCCGGGGGTCGCGGTCCGCCGGGTGCCCACCCTGGACCTCAGCCGGGGCCAGGCCGTGGTCACCTTCACGGGCGCCCGGGTCCGGGCCCTGACCGCCAAGGGCGAGGGGGCGCAGGTCGTCTCCCGGGCCCTGGACGTGGCCCTCGTCGCCCTGGCGGCCGAGCAACTCGGCGGCGCCCAGGCGGCGTTGGACATGACGGTCGCCCATGTGCGGGACCGTACCCAGTTCGGCAGGGCGATCGGCGGGTTCCAGGCGGTCAAGCACACCTGCGCCGACATGCTGCTCCAGGTCGAGGGCGCCCGCTCGGCGGTGACGCGCGCCATCCGGGTGGCCCACTCGCCCGAGGCACTGGCCGAGGCGGCGGCGGTGGCCCAGGCGTGGGCGTGCGAGGCCTTCGTGTCCGTCGCCGCCGAGTGCGTGCACCTGCACGGCGGGATGGGCTTCACCTGGGAGCACGACGCCCATCTGTACTTCCGGCGGGCCCAGTCCGACGCCGTCCTGCTGGGCGGCGCCGCGCACCACCGGGAACGGCTGGCCGGGCTGCTGAGCTGGTGACGTGAAAGGCGGAACCGGTATGACCACCCGACTCATCGACGACTCGCTGTTCGACGACGGGGCCGACGGGGCCCCACCGCGCCTCGTGGGCGCCCGCTGCCCGGGGTGCCACACGGTCGTCTTCCCCCGTCAGGACTCGTGCCCCAGGTGTTCGGACGGGCCCATGGCCGGTCATGTGCTGCCGGTGAGCGGTCGGGTGTGGTCGTGGACGCTCCAGGCGTTCCCGCCCAAGCCGCCCTACCGGCCGCCGGCCGGCGCCCACCGGCCGTACCACGTCGGCTATGTCGACCTCGGTGAGGTGCTGGTCGAGGCGCGGCTGGCGGTTCCGCGCGCGGAGATCCGGATCGGGCTGCCGGTGCGGCTCACCATGGTGCCCGCCTACCACGACGACGACGGAACCGAGGTCCTGACCTTCGCGTTCCGGCCGGACAGGGAAGGGGAGCGATGAGCCGGACCGACGACGTCTACGTGGTCGGATGCGGGATGCATCCCTTCGGCCGCGACGAGAGCGTCACCGGGATGGACATGGCCGAGCGGGCGGTCCGCGAGGCGCTGGCCGACGCCGGGGTCGCCTGGGAGGACATCGGTCACGCGGCCGGCGGCTCCGACGTCTCCGGCAAGCCCGACACCCTGGTGGGCCGCCTGGGCCTGACCGGAGTGCCGTTCGTCAACGTCCAGAACGGCTGCGCCACCGGCGCCTCCACCGTGCTCGCGGTGGCCAACGCGCTGCGCGCGGGCGAGGCGTCCGTCGGCCTCGCGGTGGGGTTCGACAAGCACGAACGGGGTGCCTTCCACGTCTCCGCGGCCCGCTACGGCCTGGGCGACTGGTACGCCGAGACCGGCATGATGCTGACCACCCAGTTCTTCGCCCTGAAGACGCGGCGGTACCTGCATGAGCACGGCATCCCGGAGCGGGCGCTGGCGGCGATCGCCGCGCGGGCCTTCCGCAACGGCTCGCACCACCCCCTGGCCTGGCGGCGCAAGCCGCTCACGGAGCGGGAGATCCTGGACTCCGCCGAGGTCAGCCCCCCGCTCACCCAGTACATGTTCTGCTCACCGGGCCAGGGCGCGGCGGCGCTCGTGCTGGCGCTCGGCGACCGCGCCTTCGACCTGTGCGAGCGCCCCGTCAGACTGGCGGCGCTGGCGTTGCGCACCCGGCGGTTCGGCTCGTTCGAGGTGTTCTCGCCCTGGCTGCCGCCGGGGCCGCACCGCAGCCCCAGCGTCGATGCCGCCGAGGCCGCCTTCCGCACCGCCGGTGTGCGGCCCGCGGACGTGAAGGTCGCCCAGTTGCAGGACACCGACAGCGGCTCAGAGCTGATCCACCTGGCGGAGACCGGACTGTGCGGGCACGGCGAACAGGAGGAGCTGCTGGCCCGCGGGGACACCGACCCCACCGGCCGGATACCGGTCAACACCGACGGCGGCTGTCTGGCCGGCGGGGAGCCGGTCGGCGCCTCCGGGCTGCGGCAGTTCCACGAGGTCGTACGGCAGTTGCAGGGCCGGGCACCGGGCATCCAGGTACCGGGTGCTCCCCGGGTGGGTTTCACGCATGTGTACGGGGCGCCCGGTATCAGCGCCTGCTCGGTCCTCACGGTGTGAGGGCGGGCGGCCGTGTTGGGAGGCGCCGCCCCCGTGGGACGCCTCAGGAGCGGGCCGGGGCCGGTTTCTCCTCGGCGACGATCCGCAGCGCCAGCGCCCTGACGGCCTCCAGCACGGCCCGGGAGGACATCTGCGACAACGGGCCCCCCTCCGCCCGCAGTGCCGTGACGAGCATGGTCGTGCTGATCAGGGTGCGGACCGCGAGCGCCTGCGTGGCGTGCCGGGCCTTGGCGGCCCGGGGGCTGCGGGTGGTGCCCTCGGGCAGGTAGTCGTAGCCCCGCTGGATGTGACGCTGCTCGAACTCGTCGCGCAGGGCCTTGACGCTGCCGCTCGCGGAGGCGAACTGGACCTGGTAGAGGCGGGCCTCGTCCGGGTTGCGCTCCACCCAGTCCCATACGGCGTCGATGACGCGCAGCAGACCCTCCGCGTCGCCGGGCTCGGACTCCGGCCGGGCGGCCTCCACGACCGCGTTCAGCTGGTCGAAGACGCGGCGCATCGCGAGTTCGAGCAGCTCCTCCTTGCCGTCGAAGTGGTAGTAGACGGCCGTGGGCACCACCTGGGCCTCGGCCGCGATGTCCTGGATGCTGGTCTCCGCGAAGCCGTTGCGGCCGAACACCCGGACCGCGGCGGTGATGATGTGCTGCCGTCGCGAGGGGCGGTGGGCGGGCTGCTTGCCGTTCTTCGTGGTGGCCATCGTGCTCCCCTGGCGACTGCCGTGGACCCGCGTCCATGGATCCTCTGTACTGACCATGTTATCCAGTAACTCCAACCGGCCGGCGGTGGAATTGTTGCCGCACATGGACCTCCTGAGCATCGAGGTCCCGGCATACTTGACATCATGACGACATCCGGGACCCGCGCCGCTCACCGTCCGTCGCGCAAGCAATGGGTGATCGAGGCAGCCACGGAGCTGTTCGCGACCCAGTCGCCGGACGAGGTGACGGTGGCCGACATCGCCGCCCGTGCGGAGATGACCTCGGCGGCGGTGTACTACCACTTCTCCTCCAAGGACCAGGTCCTGGCGGAGGGGATGCGGGTGTTCGCCGCCGCGCTGCGCGAGCAGCTGAAGGCACTCACCGAGGCCCACGAGCCCGGCACGGACATCGGGCCGACCGTCACCACGCTGCTGGCGTGGCTGGGTGAGCAGCGGTCCGCCGCCACCGTCTTCTTCGTGTCGTCGGCCGGCATGAGCCAGGAGGCGGAGGCGCTGCGCCAGCAGAGCCGCGCGGACCTGCTGGCCGAACTGGTACGGCTGATCCACAAGGCCCGTACGTCGGCCTCCGAGCCGGAGGCGGCGGTGATCGGCCTGGGCCTGCTGGCGCTGCTGGAGACGGCGGCGATCTCGCAGGTCCGGGGTGACGACGTGTACCGCTCGCTCGGGCACCGCTCGTTCGTCCGCGAGGTCGGCGACCTCGCGGAGCGGATCGCGGACCCGGCCGCGGCCGAATAGCCCGGCGGCGACCGGGGTTGCCGGTCGCCGCCGGGCTGTCCGGCCGTCGGTCACGGTCACACCAGCAGACGCAGAGGTTTGCGCAGCAGCTCGCCGACCGTACGCAGATACTCGGCCGCGGGTGCTCCGTCGACGGCGCGGTGGTCGAACGTGAGGCTCAGGGTCAGCACCCGGGTCCGCAGCGGCCGGTCGTCCCGCCACTCGACGCCGTCCCGGAGCGCGCCCACCCCGAGGATGGCGACATTTCCGGGGTTGATCACCGGGGTGAAGAAGTCCACGCCGTAGCCGCCCAGCGAGGTGACGGTGAAGGTGGCGCCCTCCAGTCGGTCCGGGGAGATCCGCCCGTCGCGGGCGGCCCGCGCCAGCTCCTTCGACCGGCGGGCGATCTCCGGCAGCGGCAGCGCCGCCGCGTCCTCGATCACCGGGACCAGCAGGCCGCCCGGCACGGCCACGGCGAAGCCGAGGTGGATGCCGTCCAGCAGATGGACGCCGTCCTCACGCACGGTGGCGTTGAGCAGGGGGTGCTCGCGCAGGGCCAGCGCCGCGGCCTTCAGCAGGAAGTCGTTGAGGCTGGGCACGGGCAGTTCGCCGTCGGCCCATTCCTCCTTGAGCCGGTCCCGCAGGGTCACCACGGCGTCCATCCGCACCTCGTACCCGTGCGTCAGCTGCGCCATCTCCTGGAGGCTGGCGTGCATCCGGCGGGCGATGGTGCCGCGCATCCCGGTGAGGGGGAGGACGTCTCCGGGCCGGGGCGACGCGGTGTTCCTGCGGACGGACACCGGTGCGGGCGCCGGTGTGAGCGCCGGCATGACGGGGTCGAGGTCGGACCTGCGGATCCGGCCGCCGGGTCCGGTGCCGTTGACGTCCGCGAGGTCGATGCCGCGCTCCTTCGCCAGGCGGCGGACCAGCGGCGAGACGGGGAGGACGGGGGCAGGGGCGGACGCCGGGTCCGGGGCAGACACCGGGGCGGCGGCTTCGACGGCTTCGGCGGTTTCGACGGCTTCGACGGCTTCGACGGCTTCGGTGAGGAACTTCTCCACGTCCTCGGAGACGATCCGTCCGCCGGGTCCCGTACCGCGTACGGCGGTGAGGTCGACGCCGGCCCCGGACGCCACCCGCCGGGCGTTCGGCGAGGCGAGGAGCCGGCCGCCCGGGGCGGGGGTGTCGCCGAGCGCGGACACGGCCGCCGCCGCGTCCGGGGCGGCCGCCGGCGCGGCGGCGGTGGAACCGGACCCGGCCGGCATCGGCGTACCGGTCGGGTCCGGCGGCTGTTCGCCCTCGGCCAGCAGCCAGCCGATGAGCGCCCCGGCGGGGAGGGTGGTGCCGGCCGGGACCACCGGGTGGAGCCGGCCGCCGGCCTCGGCCTCGACGTCCACGTCGACCTTGTCGGTGGCCAGCCGCAGCAGCGCGTCGCCCTCCGCGACGGCCGCGCCGGTGGGCACGAGCCATGCGTCGATCGTGCCTTCCTGCATGGTCAGGCCGATCTTCGGCAGCAGAACCTCGACCGCCACGTCGGTCACGACCTTTCGAGGAGGCGCCGGCACCCCTGGGCGATCCGGACGCGATCGGGAACGTAGGCCTTCTCCAGGACCGGGGAGAACGGCACCGGGGAGAAGGGGGCTCCGATCCTGAGGACCGGCGCGTCGAGGTGGTCGAAGGCCGCGTCCTGGATCTGGGCGGCGATCTCCGCGCCGAGCCCGCCGAAGGTGACGGCCTCGTGCACCACGAGGGCCCGGTTGGTGCGGCGGACGGAGGCGAACATGGTCTCGGTGTCCAGGGGCTGCACGGTACGGGGGTCGATCACCTCGATCTCCACACCCTCGGCGGCGAGTTCGTCGGCCGCCGCGAGGGCCTCGCCCACCATGCGGCCCAGGGCGATCACGGTCACGTCGGCACCGGGCCGGGCGGTGTGAGCACGGCCCAGCGGGATGCCGTAGATCTCCTCGGGCACCTCGCCGGTGCTGCCGAGCAGGACCTTGTTGAGCATCACGACGACCGGGTTGTCGTCCCGGATCGCGGCGACGGTGAGCCCCTTGGCGGTGTACGCGTCGCACGGCATCACCACTTTCAGGCCGGGCACATGGGCGAGCCAGGCCTCCAGGCTCTGGCTGTGCTGCGCGGCGGCGCCCAGGCCCGCTCCGGAGGCGGTGGTGATGGTCAGCGGCACCGACACCGAGCCGCCGAACATGTACTTCATCTTGGCGGCCTGGTTGACGATCTGGTCGAGGCAGACGCCGATGAAGTCCATGAACATCAGGTCGACGACGGGCCGCAGTCCACGGGCGGCGGCTCCCACCCCGAGGCCGACCAGGGCGGCCTCGGAGATCGGGGTGTCGATCATGCGGCGGGGGCCGAACTCGTCGAGCAGGTTGTCGAACATGCGGAAGACTCCGCCGTATCCGGCCACGTCCTCGCCGGCGACGAAGACGTTCTCGTCCTCGCGCATGGCCTGCGCGAGCCCTTCGTTGAAGGCCTTGACGTAGGTGAGTTTGCGGGCCGTGCCGCCGGGGGCGGCTGCCTGTGCTTCGGTGCGGGTGGTCATGGCGGTCATCCCGAGTAGACGTTGGCCAGCAGGTCGGCGGTGTCGGGCAGGGGGCTCGTCTCGGCGTACGCGATGGCCTCGGCGATCTCGTCGCGGGTGCGCTGCCAGGTGTCGTCCAGATCCGCGCGGGTGGCGGTGCCGTCGGCGAGGGCGCGGGCTTCGAGCAGGTCGATGGGGTCGCGGGCCCTCCACTCGGCGACCTCCTCGTCCGAGCGGTAGGGGTGCCGCAGTCCCTTGACGCCCTGGTGGTCGTAGAAGCGGTAGGTCTTGGCCTCGATCATCATGGGGCCGCCGCCGGAGCGGGCCCGCTCGACGGCCTCGCCGGCGGCCCGGTGGACGGCGACGGCGTCCATGCCGTCGACGATGACGCTGGGCATGCCGTAGGCGGCTGCCCGCTCGGCCACGTCGGTGAGCAGCATGTGCCTCGACTGGGGCGTGAACTCGGCGTAGCCGTTGTTCTCGCAGACGAAGACGACGGGCAGGTCGAGGATGGCGGCCATGTTGGCGCCCTCGTGGAAGGCGCCGATGTTCGTGGCACCGTCGCCGAAGAAGGTCACGGCGACGCTGTCCTCGCCCTTGTACCGGGCGGCGAAGGCGGCGCCCACCGCGATCGGGACCCCCGCTCCGACGATGCCGTTGGCGCCGAGCATGCCGCGGGTGACGTCGTTGATGTGCATGCTTCCGCCGCGGCCGAGGCAGGCGCCGGTGACCCGGCCGTACAGCTCGGCGTACATCTCCCGCAGGCCCACACCCTTGGCCACGGCGTGCCCGTGTCCGCGGTGGGTGGAGGTGATCTGGTCGTCGTCGCGCAGGGCGGCCATCACTCCGGCGGCCACGGCTTCCTGGCCGACATAGAGATGCAGGAAGCCGGGCAGTTTGCCGGCCTCCATGAGCTTGCCCGCCTCGGTCTCGAACAGCCGGATGCGCACCATGCGTTCGTGGAGATCCTTGATGACCCGCGCGGTGACCTGCGCGGACTTCTTCGACGCCGTCGACGCTCGTTGAGCCATCGTCCGCCCCTTCGCCCGAGGGAAGTTGCCAAGCAATCGGACTTACTTGTGCCGGTCTACAGTAACCAGCATGGAGGCACCTTACTGAACAGCGTCTCTAATTACTACGCCCCGGACCCGGACTCCCGTCCCCGCGCGTCCACCAGCTCCACGGCATTGCCCTCCGGATCCGACCAGAAGCTGACCCGCCGGCCCCGCGTCAGGACGACCACCGGGTCCGACAGGGGCCGGGCACCCGCGGCCGTCAGCGCCCCGATCGCCGGGTCCATGTCGTCGAGGTGGAAGGTCAGGTACGACAGCCCCGGCCGTCCGGCCGGTGCGAGCACCCCGGCCGACGACGCCTCCGGCGCCGGGAGTGACGGGGGTGACGAGGGGAGGAGCAATTTCACGCACCCCCCGGAGGGCACCTGGAGCCAGACCACGAGCAGCTCACCGCCGAGGCCCGCCGGGCCGCCGACGGACTCCGCCACGCGCGAGCGGCGCACGGCGCGGCACCCGAGCACGTCGCCGTAGAAGCGCTCCATCGCCTCCAAGTCCCGCACCACCACGCCCACCTCGAACGGCAGGGTCATGACCACCGCACCCACCTCCACGGGACACCGAGTGGCCACTTCGCCACTTTCTATTGACAGACCACACTAAGTCCTGTTGTCGTTTCGGACACAACCCAGCTGTCGCATTCCGAAGCCGGTCACCGGCTCGCGGCTGGGAGGATTGTGAGGACATCGTGGTCCAGACCAGTTCGCCGGAGATGCGGGAGACGGACGCCGGGAGCGAGCCGCCCTCGGCCCCCTCGGCCCCCTCGACTCCCGAATACTCCTCGTGGATCAGCCGGGACCGGTCCACCGACGCCGCGTCCGTGGCGATGCGGCGGGAGGCCGCCGAGCTCGTCGAACGCGTGATGGCGCACTACCGGGACGGCACGACGCACCAGGCGGACGGCCAGTGGACGGAACCCGTCGCCCACTACCTCGACGCCGACCGCTGGCGCCGGGAGACGGACGCCGTCCACCGCGCCGTCCCGCTGCCGCTCGCCATGTCCTGCGAGCTGCCCGGCCCCCACACCTACAAGGCGATCGACGTCCTCGGCGTCCCGGTGCTGATCACCCGGGACCGCCAGGGCGCCGTGCACGCCATGATCAACGCCTGCCGGCACCGGGGCGCCAGGCTCCTCGAACCCGGCTGCGGCGTCTCCCGACGGCTGACCTGCCCGTACCACTCCTGGTCCTACGACCTCAGCGGTGAACTGCGCGGTGTGTACGCCGAAAAGACCTTCGGCGAGGTCCCGCGCGGGGGGCGCGGCCTCGTCACGCTGCCCGCCGGGGAGCGGGCCGGCATCGTCTTCGTCTCACTGGACCCGGCCGCCGAACCCGACCTGGACGCCTGGCTGGGCGACCTCCAGCCCCTGCTGGAAGGGCTGCGGCTGGCGGAGTGCCACCACTACTCCACCGGCGAACTGACCAGCCCCAACTGGAAGGTCACCCTCGACGGATACCTGGAGACCTACCACTTCGCCTCGCTGCACCCGAAGACGGTGTTCGAGACGAACCTCTCCAACATGATGGCCCACGACACCTGGGGCCCCCACCAGCGCATCGCCCCCGCCCTGCGCCCGATCGCGCAGGCGGTCGAGCAGCCCCCGGACCGGCGTGACCCGGGCGACTGCGTGGGCCCCATCTACTGGCTCTTCCCCGGCCTGGCGATCGCCGGCGGCTGGCGGCAGAAGATCGCCGTCTCCCTGGTGCTCCCCCGGACGGCCACCGAGTCGGTGACCCAGCAGATCATCCTGCTGCGGGAACCGGCGGTCACCGAGGAGGAGCGCCAGGCCGCCGACCGGTTCGGCGCGTGGTTCCACGAGGTGGTCCGCGACGAGGACTACGCGACCACCTACGGAGTCCAGAAGGGCCTCGCCGCCCTCGACGGGACCGACTTCGTCTTCGGACGCAACGAGCCCGGACTCCAGCACTTCCACCGCACCATCCACCAGTCCCTGGACAGAGCCTCAGGCGCCACCAGGTGACGAACCAACACTCGCGGGAGAACACCATGGTGGCCACGGGCAGCCTCGACGGACGTGTCGCAGTGATCACGGGCAGCACGCGCAGCATCGGCCGCGCCATCGCCGAAGCATTCCTCGCCGAAGGCGCCACGGTCGTCGTCAGCGGCCGCAGCGAACTCAAGGGCAAGCAGGCACTGGAGGAACTGGACGCCGGGGACCGGGCCGTCTTCCACCCCTGCGACGCCAACAGCCAGGAGGACATCGAGAACCTCGCCGACTTCGCCGTCGAGCGCTTCGGACGGCTCGACATCTGGGTCAACAACGCCGGCGGCACCTCGGGCTTCGCCCCGGTCCACCAGCTCACCGACGAGGCCTGGCACGACGCCCTCAAACTGAACCTCAACGCCTACTTCTACGGCACCCGACGCGCCCTGCCCGCCATGCTGGCGGGCGGCTGGGGACGGATCATCAACATCTCCTCCGTCGAGGGCAAGCAGGCCAACAAGCCCGCGATCAGCCACTACATCACCAACAAGCACGCGATCCACGGCCTGACCAAGGCGACCGCCTTCGAGTACGGCACCCAGGGCATCACCTGCAACGCCATCTGCCCCGGCGCCGTCGACACCGACCTGATGCGGGCCGCGGGACCGGCCGCGGCCGAGGCCGAGGGCATCACGTACGAGGAGTGGCTGAACCGCTTCGCGGAGCACGCCGCGACCAAGCGGATCACCACCGTGGAACAGATCGCGGCCGTCGCCTGCCTCCTCGCCGGTGACGCCGGCGCCGGTATCACGGGCACGCTGATCAGCGTGGACGGCGGAACGGCACAGTGGTAGGCACCGGGACGGACGGCGGGAGACCTTCGGTCATGAAGAGCTGGATCACGGACGGGCAGCGCAGTGCGCGGCTGCCCCACTACACCCGGGCCAACGCGGGCGAGACCCTTCCGGAACCGGCCAGCCCGCTCGGCTGGACCCTGGTCTGGGGGCGCGGTCTGCACGGCTGGCGCAAGGGCTTCGTCGGCTTCGGGATCTACCACGAGGAAGAGGTGACCGGGCCCTGGCCACCGTTCGCCGGGATGTTCGGCGGCTACTTCTACCTCAACCTGTCGCACATGCGGCTGTTCGGCATCCGTATGGGACAGACGGCGGACCAGATCGACGCCGCCTTCGTCGGCCGGCGCTCCGACACCCCCGTCTACACGGCGCACCCCGACGACCAGGACCCGGAACTGACCGCCAAGGCCGGCGGCACGCTCCAGCGGATGCTCGGCCAGAGCGGCTTCCCCGAGGCCGACGCCGATCAGGAGCGGCTGCGCCGCCTGCGCCGCGACCGTCCTGACCTGTCCGGGCTCGCGGACGACCGACTTCTCGCGCACGCGCGGTCGTTGCTGGACGAGGTGGAGACGACCTTCCGGCGGCACGTCGAGTCGTCGCTGCCCGCGTCCGTCGGACCCGCCATCCTCGGCCCGCTGTGCGAGAGCGTGGGCCGCCCCGGCGCCATGCTGGACCTCATCGGCGGTCTCGGCGACGTCGACTCGGCCTCCCCCTCGGACGGGCTGTGGACGCTGTCCCGTCAGGTCGCGGCGTCCACGGAGCTGACCGCGCTGTTCGACGAGGGCCCGGCCGCCGTGGAGCGTTCGCTCGACGGGGCGATCGGGGACGTGAAGGCGTTCCGTGACGCGTTCGAGGAGTTCCTGGCCGCGTCCGGCGACCGGGGCCCCAACGAGTGGGACATCCACGCGCTGTCCTGGGAGGCGGCGCCCGTCCAGGCCCTGGCCCTGGTCGACCGGATCCGGCACAGCGCCGACGACGCCTCCCCCGCCGCCCGGCGCGCCCGGCTCAGCGAGAACCGCGAGCGGACCGCGCGGGAGATCCGGGAGGCGCTGCCCGAGGACACGCGGCCGATGTTCGACGCCGGTATGCACGCCTCGAAGGTGTGGATCCCGGCCCGCGAACGCACCAAGGCCAACTGTGTGACCGTCGTCAACGAGATCCGGATGGCGGTACGGGAGCTGGGGCGCCGCGGTGTCGAGGCGGGGCGCTTCGCCAGGCCGGAGGACGTGATGATGCTGCTGGACACCGAACTCGACGACTACGTCGCCGACCCGGAGCCGTTCGGACCGGTCATCACGCAACGGCTGGGGGAGTACGCCGCGCTGCACGAGCTGGAGCCGCCGTTCTTCATCGCCGACGACGCCCGGACCGCGCTCGACACCTGGCCGCGCCGCGCCGAGGAACACACCGAGTCGGCGGTCGAGGGTGACGTGCTCAGCGGCGTGGGCGGCAGCCACGGCACCTACACCGGCCGGGTCCGGGTGGTCACCGACCCCGCCTCGTGCGAGGCGCTGGAGCCGGGCGAGGTGCTGGTCGCGCCGATCACCGACGCGGCCTGGACGCCGCTGTTCCTGGTCGCCGGAGCGGCCGTCGTGGACGTGGGCGCGCTCAACAGCCATGCTGTCGTGGTATGCCGGGAGCTGGGCATCCCGGCCGTCATCTCCGTCGAGGGCGGCACGCGCAGACTGCGGGACGGCATGATGATCACGGTCGACGGGGGCCGGGGCACCGTCACCGTGGACGGTGTCCCGGCGCCGCTCGGCGTCTGACAAGCACGTGGGCCCGCCGCTCCGCCTGACGGGGCGGCGGGCCCACGGCCATGACCACGAAGGGAACACTCCATGACAGGGGAAGTCATCGTCGCCGGCTGGATGGACTACGAGCCCGGTGACCGCGACAGGATGCTGGCACACCTGGTCGTGCTCGGGGACCGGACCCGTGCCGAGGAGCCGGGCTGTCTGGACTACGCGATGACCGCGGACCCGGGCGACGCACAGCGGATCCGGGTGTACGAGCGGTGGGCCTCCCAGGAGGCCCTCGACGCACACTTCACCACCGCGCACATCAAGGACTTCCGGGCGGCCGTGGACGGGCTGACGCGGGTCGGGGTCTTCCTCCAGGCCCATACGGTGGCCGCGTCACACCCGATGCGCTGACCAGGGCATGCCGACTAGGGCATGCTGACCACGACATGGGGTCCTAGCCCAGTCGCACCAGCATCTTGCCGACGTTGCCGCCGTCCAGCAGCGACAGCAGCGCGTCGGCGGCGTTCTCCAGACCGTCCACGACCGTCTCGCGGGCGGTGACCCGGCCGTCGGCCAGCCACTGCGCGACCCGCTGCTCGAACTCCGGCCGCAGGTCGTCGTGGTCGCGGACGATGAAGCCACGCAGCGTCAGCCGCTTGAGGACCGCCTGGATCAGCTGGTTGATGTCCACGGGCCGTCGCTCGCCGCCGAACTGCGACATCATGCCGCACAGCGCGACCCGTCCCCCGGGACGCAACGCGTGCAGCGCGGCGGCCAGTTGCTCGCCGCCGACATTGTCGAAGTAGACGTCGACGCCGTCGGGCGCCAGCCGGGCCAGTGCCTCGCGGACCGGCTCGGCGCGGTGGTCCGCGGCGGCGTCGTAGCCGAACTCCTCGACCAGCAGGGCGCATTTGTCCGGTCCTCCGGCGGTCCCGACGACCCGCTCCGCGCCCAGCAGCCGCGCGAACTGGCCGGCCGCGGTGCCCACCGCCCCGGCCGCCGCCGACACGAGGACGGTGTCGCCTGGGCGGAGTGCGGCGATCCGGGTCAGGCCGACGTACGCGGTGAAGCCGGTCTGGCCGAGCAGCCCCAGCCAGGTGGGCAGCGGGGCGAGGCGCGGGTCGATGCGCTCCGCGCCGTCGGTGTCCGCGCCGTCCAGCACGGCCCACTCCCGCCAGCCCAGCTGGTGCCGGACGAAGGCACCGACGGGCACCGAGGGACAGCGGCTCTCCTCCACGACCCCGAGGGCACGGCCGTCGAGCGGCGAGCCGGGGGTGAAGTTGTGCGTGTAGTGCTTCTCGGTGCTCTCCAGCCGCCCGCGCATGGACGGGTCGACGCTCATGTACAGGTTGCGGACGAGCACGTGCTCCGCGCCGACCGTCGGCAGGGCGCGCTCCTCGACGGCGAAGTCGCCGGGCACCGGTTCCCCGTCGGGCCGGCGCACCAGGCAGACCACCCGGGTGGTCCGGGGCGTCACCGGCTCACTCCCCCGGCCGCGGGGTGCCGCGCCGCCGGGCGAGCCGGCCCACCCAGCCGGCCATCTGCAGGTCGGCGTGGCGCAGTTCGCCCGACTGCCAGCGGGCCTGGAAGTCGAAGACGCCCCGCGCGCCGGTCTTCGGGTCGGTCACCTCGACCAGGCCGTCCTCGGTGAGCCGGTACACATGCCCGGTCAGCGGGTGGATCACTTGCTTGGCCATGGGTCTCACTCCTGCACTGGGCGGCGTACGCCGCGCTTGGTCACGGTCACCGGGCCCTCGACCCGGAGCCGGCAGGCGAGCCGGGTCAGGCCGTCCACCGGCCGGCGCAGGGCCTCGATGCCCTCGCGTTCCAGCGGGTCCACCGGGGAGCAGTTCTCGGCGCCCTCCTCGATCCGGACGAAGCAGGTGCGGCAGGTGCCCCGGCCGCCGCAGAGGGTCGGCCAGCGGTAGCCGAGCCGTCCGGCGGCGCTGAACAGGTCCTCGCCGTCGCGGACCTCGATCTCGACACCGGCGGGCCGGACCGCCACGCGGTGGCTCACTTCTCCATCCAGTGGTCGAGCGTGCGGTTGAAGTGGCGGATGCGGCTCTCCTGGTAGTTGGCCAGGGTGATGCCCGGCTTGCGCATCGCCTTCAGACCCTGCTGGACGTAGGGCAGGTTCTCGCAGTCCTGGTCGAAGACGGGTCCGAGCACGCCGAGTTCGGGGATGTCGGCGAAGAGCATGTCCTCCGGGACCCAGCGGATCTTCGCCGGAGGCGGCATCTCGCCGGGCTGCTTCGGGGCCGACATGAAGATGATCTCGGCGGTGCACGCGTCGGGGTCGAGCCCGTGGGGCCGGAACCGGTAGACGATGTTGGACTTGGCGCCGCCCCAGGGGTTGAAGTTGGGGAACAGCAGGTAGTTGATGGCGTCCAGCAGTTCGGTGTCGGGGGTTGCCGAGAAGTCCTGGCGCGCGGTGGACGCCAGCTGTTCGCGCATCCGCTGGGCGAGGACCTGGCGGGCGGTGCCGCCGGGCGGGATCGCGGGCAGCTCGTCCCCCTCTCCCCGCACCAGATCACGGCCCTGTGCCGCCGAGTAGAACGCCCGCGAGTCGTAGAAGGTCTCCAGCACGTCCTCTTCCGTGACCCAGTCCGCCACGTGCGGACTGGGGGCGCCCTGGATGTTGATCATGCGGCTCCAGTGGGGCTGGTCCGCCATGACGTCGTACTGCGAGTTGGCGTCGGCGAGCCACGGCAGCATCTGCGGATGGGTGGCGATCACGTGGAAGGACTCGATGAAAGCGTCCTGAGCGACCTTCCAGTTGCAGGGCAGCACCTTGGCGATGTGCAGCGACTTGTACCGGTCCTCCAGCGGCCAGATGTAGTACTCGTCGAAGGTGCCGCGGTAGCTGTCGAAGGACTCCGCACAAGGGTCCATGTTGATGAAGACGAAGCCGCGCCAGGTGGCCACCCGGGCCTCGGGGAGCGTGAACTTCTCCTGGCCGACGTGCGGGAAGTCCCAGGCGCACGGCGGGGTCCGCATGGTGCCGTCCAGGTTCCAGGTGAAGCCGTGGAACGGGCAGCGGAACTCGCCCACGTTGCCGCCGGCGGTGCGCAGTTTGCGGCCGCGGTGCAGGCACACGTTGACGAAGGCCCGGATCTCGTCGGGGGCCGTGCGCACGACGATGAGCGAGTCGTCGCCGATCTCGTAGACCTCGTGGTCGCCGACCTCGGGGATCTCGCTCTCCAGGCAGGCGAACTGCCAGACGCGCCGCCACACCCGTTCCATCTCGCGTTCGGCCCACGCGCGTGAGGTGAAGCGGGCGGCGTCGATGTCCTCGCTGCCGAGGTGGTCGTTCCTCTCGAACCTCAGGGCGGCGGGAACGGGCCGGCTGTCCTGGTCGAGGTAGTCCTGGACGCTGGGCCCGGGGCACCGCGCGGCGCCCGACTCCGACGTTTCGTCCATCATCTCTCCTCCGGCAGAAACTTGAGAGTGAGTGTAGTTACCTGTGATGGCGCGGAGCAACACTCCCGACGACGGACAAGCCCACATCGCACGAGGTCACCGCGAACACACCCGTCGTGCCTGGAATTTTTTGCGACTGCCCCCTCCCCAAGCCCGCCCCGGCATGTCACACTCCGACGCACTTGAGGCTGTAGTGCCTCATAAGTTTCTCGCCCCGGACCGGTGTCCTCCGGTTCCGGGCCAGCGCCGCGGGGGCACCCCGACGGCCCGCGCCGAACCCCACGCCGGCGATCGACGCAGTCCGTTCTTCCCTCAGACCCGGAGTACTCGACGATGAGTTCCACACCCGGTCGCGCGGTCCGCCGCGCCCTCACCGCGCTCGTGCCCGCCACCGCCCTGCTCACCCTGACGGCGTGCGGTTCGGACTCCACCCCGGCCGCCGGCACCTCCCAGGCCGCGGCCCCCGACTCGCCCGGCCTGACGGCGGCCCGCGCGGCACTGAAGACCTACTCCGAACGCCCGGCCTCGATCCCGGTCACCGAGCCCGTCGGCAAGAAGATCCCCAAGGGAAAGAAGATCGACTTCATCCTGTGCGGCGTCCAGTCCTGCAAGGACCTCGCGGACTTCTTCACCGAGGCCGCCGGCGAACTGGGCTGGAAGGTGAAGCAGATCGCCACCCAGGGCACCCCCGAGTCGGTCCAGGCCGCCTACGAGCAGGCCCTGCGCGACAAGCCCGACGCGGTCGTCGCCTCCGGTTTCCCGCGCGCCGTCTACGCCAAGCAACTGGCGCGGCTGAAGGCGGCCGGCATCCCGGTCATCCAGTCGAACGCCGACGACGTGGCGGGCGACGGCATCTCCCTGCTGAAGAACGGCCCCAAGGATGTCGCCGTCCAGGGCGAGATGCTCGCCTCATGGGTGGTGTCGGACAGCGGCGCCAAGGCGAACACCGTGTACTTCGATCTGCCGGCCTACACGATCCTCAAGCCCGTCAAGGACTCCTTCGCGGCCAAGTACGAGGAGTGGTGCGAGGGTTGTGCGCTGGACCAGGTCGACGTGCCGATCACCGCGGTCGGCAAGGACATGCCCGACCGGGTGGTGTCGTACCTGCGCTCGCACCCGAAGGTGACCCACGTCGTCTTCTCACTCGGCCTGCTCAACGTGGGCGTCCCGGCCGCGCTGAAGACCGCGGGCCTCACCGGCAAGCATCTCGTGGTCAACGTCGGTGACGCGCAGAACTACCAGTACATCCAGAGCGGCCTCAGCGACGGCGCGATGGCGCTGAACTCGCACGAGACCGCCTGGCTCCAGGCGGACGCGCTGGCCCGGCACTTCACCGGCCGGTCCATGGACGTGGACCAGCGGGCGGAGCTGCCGAACATGCTGGTCACCAAGGACAACCTGCCCTCGGCCGACGGCGACTTCCCGATCGTCGAGGACTACCAGGCGCAGTTCAAGGCGCTGTGGGGGCTGAGTTGACCCGGCCGGTGCTGCGAGTGGCCCGGCTGTCGAAGAGGTTCGGCGCGACGCAGGCGCTCCGGGACGTCGACCTGGAGGTCGCGCCCGGCGAGATCCACGCCCTGATCGGCCCCAACGGCTCCGGCAAGTCCACCCTCATCAAGGTCCTCGCCGGATACCACCACGCGGAACCGGGGGCCGTCGCCGAACTCGACGGCGAGCCCTTCGACCTCGGCCAGGTCACCTCCTCCCGGCACGACCGGCTCCGCTTCGTCCACCAGGAGCTGGGCCTGGTGGGCGAGTTGAGCGCCGTCGACAACCTGGCGCTCAGCCGCGGCTTCGCCCGCACGGCCCTCGGCAACATCCGCTGGCCGGAGATGGAGAGGCGCACCACCGCGCTGGTCGAACGGTTCGGTCTCGGCATCGACGTACGCCGGCCCCTGACGACCGCGACCCCCGTCCAGCGCGCGGTGGTGGCCATCGCCGCCGCGCTGCAGGGCTGGGAGGGCCGCACCGGTGTCCTGGTCCTCGACGAACCCACCGCCGTGCTGCCGCCCGGTGAGGTCGCGCGCCTCTTCGACATCGTGCGGGAGGTACGCGACGCCGGCGCCGGCGTGCTGTACGTCTCGCACCGGATGGACGAGATCTTCGCGCTCGCCGACCGGGTCACCGTGATCCGCGGCGGACGCCGGATCGCCACCCGGCGGGTCGACGAACTCACCCCGCGCTCGCTGGCCGAGCTGATGGCGGGCGAGGAGACCGGGACCGACCACCGTCCGGCTCCCCGCCCCGGCGCGGACGGGGCCGAGGAAGCCGTACTGCAGGTCCGCGACCTGCGGGCCGGCCCTCTGCGCGGCATCGGCTTCGACCTGGCCCGGGGTGAGCGCCTCGGCATCACCGGGCTGGTCGGCTCCGGCCACGAGCTCGTGCCGTACGCGGTGTGCGGCGCCCACGCCGGGCGGGTGAGCGGCAGGCTGCGGCTGCCGGATCGCGACGAGGGCTGGACGGACGCACGCCACGCCGCCCGGCTGGGTCTCCCCCTGGTCCCGGCCGACCGGGCGGGTGAGGGGGTGATCGGCGACTTCTCGGTCGGCGAGAACCTCACCCTCCCCCTGCTGCACCGGCTGCGGGCCCGGGGCGGACGGCTGCACCGGCGCCGCGAGTCCGCCCTCGCCGAGGACTGGATCGAGCGGGTCGGGGTGCGCACGGCGGGCCGCGGAGCCCGCGTCACCACCCTGAGCGGCGGCAACCAGCAGAAGGTCGTCATGGCCCGCTGCCTGGCCCAGCGCCCGCCGGTACTGGCCCTGTGCGAACCCACGGCGGGCGTCGACATCGCCACCCGGCTGCAGCTGTACGACCTGATAGAGCGCCAGGCGGGCGAGGGCATGGGCGTCATCGTCTCCTCGTCCGACACACAGGACCTGCTCGCCCTGTGCACCCGCGTCCTGGTGGTGCGCGACGGCCGGATCGCACGGGAACTCGTCGGCCGCGACATCACCGAGCCCGCGCTGGTGCACGCCATGGAAGGAACCGAGTGACATGACATCCACCCCGACCCGGACGGTGGTACCCGTGCCGGCCGCACGAGGCCGGCGGGCGGCCTCGGCCAAGGCCGCGCTGCCCGCTTCCCTGTCGTCGTTCCTGTCGTTCCGGAACATCGGCGCCGTGTACGTGTGGCTGGTCATCGCCGTGGTCTTCTCCGTCTGGGCACCGGAGACGTTCCCGACCACCATCACGGTCAAGCAGATACTCAACGGCAACGCCGTGGCCGGGCTGGTCGCGCTCAGCGTCGTACCCCCGCTGGCCGCCCGGGTCTTCGACCTCTCCGTCGCCTTCACCATGTCGCTGACCAGCGTGCTGACCGCCTACTTCCTGGTCTCCACCGATCTCGGACCCGCCGCCGCGATCGCCCTGGCGATGACCGCCGCTCTGCTGATCGGGGTCGTCAACGGGATCGTGGTGGTGGGCTTGCGGGTCGACTCCTTCATCGCGACCCTGGCGACCGGCGCGCTGATCCAGGCGGTGATCACCATGGTCACCGACGACAGCTCCATCACCGGTGTGCGGCTGCTGGCCGAGCCGTTCGCGAGCATCGCGCAGCTCGACGCGGGCGGCATCACCCTGCCGGTGCTGTACCTGTTGCTCGCCGCGACGGCCATCTGGTTCCTGCTGGAACACACCGCCACCGGGCGCCGGTTGTACGCGACGGGCTTCAACACCGACGCGGCGCGGCTGCAAGGGGTGCGCACCGACCGGCTGCGCTTTCTGACCCTGGTGTCGTCCGCGCTGCTCTCCGGGTTCGCCGGAATCGTCTTCGCGTCCTCGGTCGGATCGGGATCACCGACCGCGGGCACCCCGTATCTGCTGTCGGCCTACGCCGCGGCCTTCGTCGGAGCGACCCAGCTGCGCGCCGGCCGCTTCAACGCCTGGGGCACGGTCCTCGCGGTCCTGCTGCTCGGCACCGGCGTCACCGGCCTCGGGCTCGCCACGAGCGCGCCGTGGGCCGCGAGTCTGTTCACCGGTTCGGTCCTCATCGTCGCACTGGTCCTGACGGGTGGCCGGATCGCCCTGCCCGCTGTCCTGCGCCGCCGCAGGGGGAACCCCTCACCCGACGGCTCCGAGGCTCCCGCGACACCCGCGGCCGGGTCCGCTCCCCGTCAGGAGGACCGATCATGAAGGCTCTGCAGTACCTCAAGGTGGGGCAGCCCCCCGAGGTCGTGGACGTTCCCGTGCCCGAACCCGGCCCGGGTGAGGTGCTGCTGAAGGTGACGGCGGCGGGGCTGTGCCACTCCGACCTGGCGGTCATGGGCTGGCCCGAGGAGCAGTTCCCGTACCCGCTGCCCATGATCCTCGGGCACGAGGGGGTCGGTACCGTCGCGGCCGTCGGCAGCGGGGTCGAGGGGCCGGCGGAGGGCGACGCGGTGGCGGTGTACGGCCCGTGGGGCTGCGGGCGCTGCCCCAAGTGCGCCGTGGGCAAGGAGAACTGCTGCCCGCACGCGGCCGGGCTCGGCATTCTGCCGCCCGGACTCGGCTCCCCCGGCGCCCTGGCCGAGTACATGGTGGTGCGGTCGCCCCGCCATCTGGTTCCGCTCAAGGGTCTCGACCCCGTGCAGGCGGCGCCGCTCACCGACGCCGGGCTGACACCGTATCACGCGATCGTGAAGTCCCTGCCCAAGCTGGTGCCGGGCAGCACCGCGGTCGTCATCGGTGTCGGCGGACTCGGCCATCTCGCCGTGCAGTTGCTGCGCGCGCTGACGCCGGCCCGGGTGGTCGCCCTGGACCTGAGCGAGGAGAAGCGGGCGCTGGCGAAGACGGTCGGCGCCCACGAGGCGCTGCTCTCCGACGACGCGGCGGCCGGGCGGATCCGGGAACTCACCGGTGGCACGGGGGCGGAGGTGGTCCTGGACTTCGTGGGGGCGCCGCCGACCCTGGCGGTCGCCGCCGCGTCCGTCGCGGTCGAGGGCGATGTGACGATCGTCGGACTCGGCGGCGGCACGCTGGCGGTCGGCTTCGGCGGCGGACTGCCGTTCGAGGTGTCCGCCTCGTTCCCCTACTGGGGCAGCCGCGCGGAGCTGATGGAGGTCGTGGAGCTGGCACGGCAGGGCGTCGTCTCCTCCCATGTGGAGACCTTCGCGCTGGAGGAGGCACCGATGGCCTACGAGCGCCTGCACGCCGGGGACATCGACGGGCGGGCGGTGGTGCTGCCGCACGGCTGAACGGGGGGCAGGCCCCGGCGCTTCTCGTCCCGGCCGCCGTCCTCGGGGTGGTGCCCGTCGATCCCCGTCCGCCGGTCCGGTGGGGCTTCTCGCGCAGTTCCCCGCGCCCCTGAAAGGG
>NZ_JBSFCF010000062.1:0-38434 GCF_053593335.1 Streptomyces sp. NPDC002324 | reverse complement strand
GCCGGGAACTCTTGGTGGGCCAGCATCGTCCCGAGCACCGTGATGACGGCGGCGACATGCACGTCCTTGTGGGTGTCCACCCCCAGGATCACGTCCTCAGTCGGCGGATCTTCCGGCTGTGTGGGCAGAGTCGGCTGGGGCATGCTGGTGATGGTCACGCGGCTCCTCGATCGGCACGGGGCTGTGGCCGACGTCGGGCCGGTGGGCGGTCAGAACTGTGACGGTGCCTTGTGAGGCAAGGCCCCTATCGGGACACAACCACTGGTCCGGCTGATCCGATGCGCCAGCCCGCCGCAGAGCCGTACTGGAACACCAACGTTGCCCGGCACCCGGGCATCCTCCGGTCTGTTCCCGAGGGGTGCGGCGATGCCCTGGATGTTGGCTGCGGGGACGGGCTGCTGGCACGGAAGCTTGCCGGGCGGGCGAAACACGTCACCGGGATCGACAAGTCGCCGGACATGATCGCCTGCACACGCGAGTTGGCTGCCGGACACCCGCAACTCACCTTTTACGAGGGAGACTTCCTTACTGCGGAACTTTCCGGTGCGCAGTACGACTTCGTCTGCTCGGTGACCACGATCCATCACATGGACTTCGAGGCGGCCCTCGTCCGCATGGGTGAGCTGCTGCGGCCTGGCGGCACGCTGGTGGTGGTCGGTCTGGCCCGCGAGGTGAGCGTGACGGAGTGGGCGGCGTTGATCGCGGCTGCCCCGATCGTGCGGATCACGAAGGTGCTGCGCCGCGCGCGGGGCCCGCAGGGCATGCCGGTCGCCGACCCGCAGATGAGCTATGGGCAGGTGCGGGCTGCTGCCCGGCGGCTGCTGCCCGGCGTGCGCTACCGACGGCATGTGCTGCGCCGGTACTCGCTGACCTGGGAGAAACCCGCCCGCTGATCCGGCATCGATGCATCGATGGAGATTTTTACCATCTGGGGGGTTTGGGTGTCATGCCATTCTCTATGATGGTTCCTCCTTGTTGGCCATGGGTAGCGCGGAGTCCGGGACCGAGGGACCTGGTCGTCGCGGAGCTGTCCGTGTTCCTCGGCCCGTGGTTCGGCAGGCCGATGGGCAGCCCGGATGGCAAGGAGAACGTTCGTCGTGGTCGACATCACCGAGGTCTACGTCCACTGGTACGCGGGCCGCTCGAAGAGCGCGCTTGCCTCGTCTTTGGGGGTGGACCGCAAGACGGTCAGGAAGTATCTGGCGCCGGCGGAAGCGTCCGGGATCACCCCGGGCGGCCCCCCCGATGAGCGAGGCCGACTGGGCCGGGCTGATCGAGGGGTGGTTCCCCGGTCTCGTCGACCGGAGGCTGCGGCAGGTCACCTGGTCCGACATCGACCAACACCGCGACTACATCAAGGAGTTGCTGGGGACGATGACGGTTTCCACGATCCACCAGCGGCTGCGGGACGAGCACAAACTGAAGGTGTCGGTCTCCTCGTTCCGCCGCTGGGTGCACGCCACGCTGCCCGACGAGGTGAGCCGCTCGCAGGTCACCGTACTGCGCGACGAGGTCGAGCCAGGTGAGGAGGCCCAGATCGACTACGGCTTCCTGGGCCAGTGGATCAACCCCCGCACCGGCAAACGGCACCGGGTCTGGGCGTTCGTGATGGTGCTGCCCTGCTCCCGGCACATGTTCGTCCGTCCGGTCCTGCACCTGGACCAGCACGCTTGGACCGAAGCGCACGTCGCGGCCTTCCGCTACTTCGACGGCGTCCCGCGCCGCCTCGTGCCGGACAACCTGAAGACCGGCGTCGACAAGCCCGACCTCTACGACCCCAAAATCAACAAGGCGTATGCCGAACTCGCCACCCACTACGGCGCGTTGGTGGACCCGGCAAGAGCCTTGAAGCCGAAAGACAAGCCCAGGGTGGAGCGGCCCATGCCCTATGTCCGCGACTCGTTCTGGCGCGGGCGGGAGTTCCTCTCGATCGATCACATGCAGACCGAGGCGATCACCTGGGCCCAGCAGGTCGCCGGGCGCCGCCAGTGCCGGCCGCTGGGCGGGGCCGCCCCGATGGCTGTGTTCGGCGCGGTCGAGGCCGCCGCCCTGCTGCCGCTGCCTCCCACCCCGTTCACCCTCGCCCGCTGGTCGACGGCCACCGTCGGCCCGGACATCCACATCAAGGTCGGCCGCACCCTCTACTCCGTGCCCTGGAAACTGATAGGCCGCAAGGTCGACGTCCGCTCCACCGCCACGATGGTGCAAGTCTTCCTCGACGGCGACCTGGTCAAGACCCACGCCGCCCTTGAACAGGGAAAACGCACCGACAAGAGCGACTACCCGCCGGAGAAGATCGCCTTCCAGATGAAGACGCCCATCTGGTGCCGCACCCAGGCGTCCGAGATCGGTGACGCCTGCCGCGAAGTCGTCGACCAGCTCCTGGAGGTCAACGCTCTCTACGGGCTCCGCGCCGCCCAGGGGGTTCTCGGACTGCGCAAGAAGTACGGCGACACGCGGCTGGAGGCCGCCTGCGCGAGAGCAATCACGGTCGGCGATCCGTCCTACCGCACCATCAAGGGCATCCCGACACCGACACCGAGACCGATCCCGAGCCCGAGACCAGCGGAGACGCGGGAGCCGCGGCCTTCCTCCACGGCCCGCAGTGGCCTGTTCCGCTCCGTCGCACCCCCGGACACCCCGGAGGACAGCCGCGACGACCAGGTCCACGGCGGAGACGAGGTGGCGGCACGATGAGCGTGATGGACACCGCCCTGCGCGAGTCGCTCAAGTCCCTGAGGCAGTCGGGGATGCTGGAGACCCTCGACGCCCGCCTCGCCCCAGCCCACGGCGGCGAGCTCGGCCACCTTGACTTCCTCCAGGTCCTCTGCCAGGACGAGATCACCCGCCGTGAGACCGTCGCCTTCCAACGCAGGCTCCAGCGGGCGAAGTTCGAGCAGCAGATCACCCTGGAGGAGTTCGACTTCACCGCTTCCTCGAAACTGCCCGCCGCCCAGATCCGCGACCTCGGCTCCCTGCGCTGGCTGCATGCAGGCGAGTCCGTAATTTTGTTCGGTCCAGTCGGGGTGGGCAAGACGCATATCGCCCAGGCGCTGGGCCACCTTGCTGTCCGGCAGGGCGCCCACGTCCGCTTCGCCACGACCAGCCGGATCCTCGCCGAACTCGCCGACGGCCACGCGGACCGCACCTGGGACAAGCGCGTCCGCGAACTGGTACGGCCCGACGTGCTCATCCTCGACGACTTCGCCATGCGTCAGCTGACCGCAGCCCACGCCGACGACCTCTACGAGCTGGTCAGCGAACGGCAGGGCAGGTCCCTGATCATCACCAGCAACCGGGCTCCCAGCGACTGGTATCCCCTCTTCCCGAACCCCGTCGTCGCCGAGTCACTCCTGGACCGGCTCATCAACACCAGCCATCAAGTCATCATGAATGGCCCCAGCTACCGCCCGAACAAGCGCCCCAAGAACCCCACCGACAAGCATGGCAAGCCCCCGACCAGATAGTTCATGCCACGTCACACCATGCGGTGGTCCACCGGGACCTCCTCTCACGACGCCCGATATCGTTCCCGGATGTCCCCGGTGAACCTGCGTCACTCAGTCCGCGCGATCATCCTCGACCAAGACGACCGCATCCTGCTGTGTCGGTTCGCCATCCCGAAGCCAGACGGCACGATCGTCGTCTGGGCAGCCCCCGGCGGAGGCGTCGAAACCGGTGAAACTCTCCTTACGGCCCTGCGTCGGGAACTGCACGAGGAGGTGGGCCTCACCCTGGACGCAGACCCGCCCCACGTGTGGCACCAAGAGGTGATCGACCCCGGACACGCGAACGGTTACGGCGGTGTGATCAACGACTACTTCCTCATACGCACCGCATTCTTTAACCCTCGCGGCGCGTTATCCGACGATGAACTCGCCGCCGAGAACATCTCCAGGCTGGAGTGGTGGCGGCTACAGGACATCGCCGGCTGCCACGACACCGACCTGTTCTCCCCCCGCGACCTCGCCAGGCTGCTGGCAACACTCATCTCCAGCGGACTTCCCGACAGGCCGGTGCCCCTCGGCCTGTGAGCCAGGCGCTACACAGCCTGGACCTGAAACAGGCGGGTACCTGGGGAACTACGTGAACTCAGCCCCGGGGAAATACGTGAACGTCCACACACCCGAGCGGAACTTCCAGATCACGCCCTCGAACTGCTCCCGCAGATGCTCCGGATACGGGCCGGACCTGCCTATCGGCGGGAACGGGCCGATCAACTCCCACTCATTGTCCGTGAGTTCTCTACGCGCCATCCCAGACGTCTACCAGCCCATGTCCTTGGCCACCTCTTCCTGGGCTGCGGCGATCTCTGGCGCGGTGGAATTCGTGATGTCTACATCGCATGCCCACTCGAACCGCGACAGCAGGTCCGCGAGCGCCTGCTTCTGAGCCGGGTGCGTGATCGGTACGGCGTTCAGGTCGGTGCTCATCAGCCAGTCGAACAGCACGATGGCATCGGCGCGCCACAGCCGCACGTTGACAGTTGGCACGGATTCCCATGATTCATCGACATTCATGAACGCATCGTGCCAGGTGGCATCTCAACCGTTGATCACGACTTCAGACAGGCCCTGGTACTCCAGCAGTACTTCGTGGTTTGACCTGGGGAAATGTCGAGCGGTGGGAGTGTAGCGGGCAGGATGCCGTCACGGACGGGTACTGCCCGCCCGCCCCTCGAAGGAGTGCTCACGACGGCGGTAGTGGCAGCAGCGCTCCACCGCTTGGCGTCGTAGGCGCCAGTGCGACCAGCTCAACACGTGGGTGCGGGCACGGGGATCTCGGGGTGCGTGAGCTGCCAGGAGTCGCCGCACTTCTGCCACAGTGAGCGCGATGGCCTCGGCATCCTCATTGATGGGTCCTCCCTTTCGACTGCTTGCGCGCTCATCGCGGCGAGGAAGGCGGGGGCGAGCATGGCCAGGGTGATGTGCCGGTACCAGCCGACGTAGCGGCGGACCTCGTACTGGTCCAGGCCGCACTCGTCTCGCTGCCTGGAAGCACTCCTCGATCGCCCATCGGGTGCCGGCCACGCGCACCAGCTCGTCCGCGCCGACATCCAGCGGCGCGTAGCCGAGGTAATAGGCGATCTCGTGCGGGCGGCTCAGGCTGCGCCGCGCCAGTGCCCACCGTCGCCGGATCAGCACACCGTCCTGGTGGTCGTACTCGGTGACCGGTCGCAACTGCACGGCCGCCCAGTCGTACTCGCGCTGTCCCTTCGCGCCCGCGCCGCAGGAACGGCGTTCCCACGCCTGGTCGGGGCTGCTCGAGGGCCGTGTCAATGCGCAGGCCGGCCGTGGAGCGTGCTCCCGAGGCACCACCATCGTGTTGCCGTGAGTAATCAGGGGCTGCAACCGCAGAAGCTGCCGTAGGTGCCCCTCCACACCTCGCGGCCACCTGCGGACAGCCACCGGCCACCGCGCATCTGGGAACCGTTCGCTCGAATCGAGCAGGCAACATAAGATACTGTATGTTACAGTACGCCGTAGACCGGCCCCTCGCCCAACCGGCCGCGACATCCGGAGCCTCCACCGCGCGTACGCCTACCTGGACAGCCGTCATCCGGATCGACGTCATCGCGTGACACCGACCTAACGTGATCCAAACGAGACAGGCCATTCCCGCCCTACATAACAAATTATATGTTACTAACACTGCCGTCTTCCTCAGAGGAGTCTCGATGACGCTGCCAAACCGCGGGTGTGGCTGGCGAGATGGTGGTGGAGACCCGGCTGTCGCGGAGCAGTGTTCAGCGGATGTCGACCCGGCGGCGGGCGAGTGCGATGACGGCTCGAACGTGTTTGAGTCCTTGGCCGCGCCTTTTGGTTCAGAAGTCGCGGTTGAGGCCTTGGCGAATGATGTCGGTCTGCGCGGACAGGTAGAACACCCGGCGCGGGCGGCGGCTGTAACCCTCGGGGCGGTGGAGGCTGCCCGTGCGGCTGCCGGAATCACGCGCCACCGACTCCAGTCCGGCCGCCCAAGCCGAATGGCCGGCATCGGTTCAGGTAGTCGCGTCGCCTGCCTCGACGACCAGCTCCGTGCCCAGGATCGGGGCGATGTCGGACGACAGTTTGATTATCTCGGCTTACGGATGGCCGTGGCAGGTGTCGCGGATCTGGTCCTCGATCGTGGTCAACCGCTGGTCCAGGGTCAGGATCTGGCGAGCCGGCTCGGCCACTATCCCGGCCGCGGTGACCTGCTCGCCGGACAGAGTGGTGCGCTGGGCTCCCGCGGCGGCTACCGCGGTGGCCGCGACCCTGCCGACGCTGCAGGCGCCGGACATGCGGTTGACAGTGCGGACAGCCCAGCGGTGGGCGTCGCCCGCGTCGATCCCCGCCCAGACACGGGTTCGGTGCTCGCTCACTCACATCTCCTCGAGCCGAAGGATCTGTCCAAGGACCGAGGAACACGCTGCCGTCGCCTCTGGAAACAGCGACCGGAACGCGCATGTCAATCAGCAGCCAGGCTCCCCCGGAGTGCCGGACAGCCACTCCTTCGGAGCCACCAAGGGCAGGACACCATCAGCCGCATCCGGCCATCCCGGGCCACCTGACAACTTACGGAGCCACCATGAGCACACCCGACACCGAAGTTGCGATTCGCGATTCCAGCCCTTTGGGGGCCACCGAGTCGATTCCCGGAACGGTCGCGCGACTCCGGGCAACATTTCGCAGCGGCCGCACGAAGCCCAAGCAGTGGCGTATTCAGCAGCTTCGAGCCCTCGAACGCCTGCTGGCAGAACGAGAGCAGGATCTTGCCGGTGCCCTCGCGCAGGATCTCGGTCGGAACGCCACCGACGCGTGGATGGCCGATCTCGCTCCGGTCGCGGCGGAGTCACGCTTCGCGCGGAAGCATCTGCGGTCGTGGATGCGCAACCGGAGGGTCGGCCTGCCGCTGAGTGCACAGCCGGGACGTGCCTGGTACCAGTACGAGCCGCTGGGCACGGTTCTCGTCATCGGCCCGTGGAACTACCCCGTGTTCCTCACCCTGGCACCCGTCGTCGCCGCCCTCACCGCGGGCAACTGCGTGGTCATCAAACCTTCCGAACACACGCCCGCCGTGTCCGCTCTTCTCGCCCGCCTGGTCCCCCAGTACCTCGATCGCGACGCCGTCGCGGTGGTCGAAGGCGCCGCCGATGAGACACAGGAGCTACTCGACCAGGGGCTCGATCACGCGTTCTTCACCGGCGGTCCGGAAATCGGCAAGGCCGTGTTGGCAGGTGCCGCGCGGCACCTCACTCCCGTCACACTCGAGCTCGGTGGCAAGAGCCCGGTCATCGTCACCCGAGACGCAGACCTCGAAGTCGCCGGCCGCCGCATCGCCTGGGCCAAACTGATGAACTCCGGGCAGACCTGCGTGGCGCCGGACTACGTGCTCGTCGAGAAACCGGTGCGCGACGAGCTGATCAGGCACCTCCTGCACGCCCTGGCCGCATTCCGCACCGATGACGGGCAGGGGCTGCCCCTGGTCCATCAACGCCAGGCGGAACGCCTGGCACGCCTGGCCGCCGAGGCCGGCGGCAACACGGTCACCGGCGGCGACGTCGACCTGCAGTCCTTGCGGGCACAGCCCACCGTGATCATCGATCCCGACCTCGACTCCGGCGTCATGTGCGAGGAGATCTTCGGCCCGATCCTGCCCGTCGTCACCGTCGAATCGCTCGACTCGGCGATCGAGTTCGTCCGCGAGCGCCCCAAGCCGCTTGCCGTCTATCTGTTCACCAACTCGAGAAGTGCGCGACGGCGCGTGCTGGCCGAGATCAGCAACGGTGCCACCGTGATCAACCACCTGATGTTCCAGGTGCTGGTGAACAGGCTGCCTTTCGGCGGTGTCGGTGCCAGCGGCATGGGCGCCTATCACGGTGAGTGGGGTTTCCAGACATTCAGCCACCGCAAGGCGGTTCTGCGTAAACCGGCCCGTCCCGACCCGTCAGTCGTCTACCCGCCGTACTCCGCCGTCAGGGAGCGGATACTACGGAGAGTGTTCTGATCGTCGCCGCGCCTGCGGGCCTGCCTGCAGTTGGCTGGTCGGCTCGCGAGGGTCCTCCTCGAGGAAATGACAGCCAACGGCGTGCGCGACGGATTCGGGGCGCTGAAGTCGCCGGCTTCTAGCTCCCCGCACGGCCGTTGAACCCGGGGGCGTGGGCCAGGATGGCCGAGCGGTACTCGTCCAAGACGCGGGAAAACTCTTCGGCGGAGACCGGGGCACGCCACTGCTGCATGCCGACGAGGAGTGTGACACCCATGATCGCGAGGAGCTCGGCAGCCTTGTGGTCGGGTACCACGTCCGTGATGACCGTGAGCAGCGCGTCATAACGCTTCTTGTCGATGCGCTTCTGGGCCGACGCGATCGTGGGGTTGCTACTGCCCCATGCCCGGATGGCCGCCTCGGCTTCGTGTCGCACGTTCAACACGAGCCGCTTCATCATGTCGAGGCGCTCGATGGAGTCGTCCGGCGCGCTCGACAGTTCGATGACATGGTCGGTGACGCTGTCCTCGACATACTCCATGAGTTGCTCGATGAAGCCGTCGAGACTGCCGAAGTAGTTGTAGAACGAACCCGTGGTGATGCCCAGCGCCTTGCACAATGCGCTGATGCGTACACCGGCGACACCATGTTCGCGCAGGAGCTCCAGCGCGGTCTCGAAATAGTCCTCGCGGGTCACTGCGGTGGGCATCGGTCCTCGTCAGTTCTCGTCGCGGTCATCGATGGCACCCGCCCGACGGCCGCCATCGAGCCCGGGGATCATCGGAATCCGGTCGGCCACCACGACCCAAGCCTAACATCGCTCATGTTACGTCTATGAGTCCAAGTGCCCGAGTTCTTGCCCTCGCCCGTTAACATAAGATAACTTATGTTACAGACGGCGGAAGCTTGTCCTCGAGGAGGGTGACCATGAAGATCAATGTCGATCGCGTCAAGTGCACCGGGCTGGGTATCTGCGAGTCCTTCGCACCTGACGTGTTCGAGGTCGACGAAGACGGACATCTCCTCCTCCTGCGCGAGCGGGCGACTCCCGAGCTGCTGGAGTCGGTGCGGGCTGCGATCGACGGCTGTCCGACCGAGGCTTTGAGCCTGGAGGCCGGCTGATCATGGGCCGCGCGAACGCCGGCCACCGGCTGGTCGTGGTGGGCGGTTCTCTGGCAGGCCTTCGCGCGGTGGAGGCCGCGCGCAGAGCGGGTTTCCCGGGGATGATCACCCTGGTCGGGGCCGAGGAACACCTGCCGTACGACCGTCCGCCCCTGTCGAAGGCCTTTCTCGACAACGTGACGGTCGAGCCTCCGCTCTTCCGCACCGAGTCCTACCTGCGAGACGAATTGGGTGTGCAGCTGCGCTTCGGGTCGCCCGCCACCGCCGTCGACCCCGCCCGACGTGTGATCGAGGCGGGCGGCGCGGAAATGCCGTACACCTGGTTGGTCGTCGCCACCGGCGCGCGGGCTCGCAGCCTGCCCGGTACCGACGGACTCGCCGGGGTGCACACGTTGCGCACCCTCGACGACGCGGTCGCGATCCGGGCGGCGCTCGATGCCGGCGCGCGGACGGTCGTCGTGGGCGCCGGCTTCATCGGGTCCGAAGTGGCTTCCGGGGCGCGCAAGCGTGGCCTGCCCGTCACCATCGTCGAGGCCCTGCCCACGCCACTCGTCCGCGCTGTCGGGGAGGAAATGGGAGCGGCGTGCGCTTCCCTGCACGAGGCGAACGGCACCGTCCTGCGCTGCGGCGTCGGGGTCAAGGCGATCGAGGGCGACGGTGCTGTCGAACGAGTCCGTCTCAGTGACGGGACCGTCCTGCCCGCGGACCTGGTCGTTGTCGGGATCGGCGCTTCACCGGCCGTCGAGTGGCTGAAAGGCTCCGGGATCGAGGTCGACGACGGCGTGGTGTGCGATGCCCACCTGGCCTCCTCTCGGCCGGGGATCTACGCCGCGGGAGATGTCGCGCGCTGGCACAACCCGCTCTTCGACCGGCCGATGCGCCTGGAGCACTGGACCAGCGCCGCCGAGCAGGCCGCGACGGCCATGCGCAACGCGCTCGACCCAGCGGCGGCCAAGCCGTATTCCACGGTGCCGTACTTCTGGTCGGACTGGTACGGCCGCCGCATCCAGTTCGTCGGCGTTCCCTCCGCCGCCGAGGTCGAGGTGGTCGCGGGGTCGGTCGACGAACACCGGATTGTCGCCCTCTACCGCGAGGGTGACCGGTTGGCCGGCGTGCTCGCCATGAACCAGCCGCGGGAAATCATGAAATACCGCGCGCTCATCGCAAGGCGGTGCGGCTGGCACGACGCCCTCTCGTTCGCACGGTCCCGTCAATAAGCAAACCAGCAGGTCTGAGCAGGAGGCATCGTGGCCGGCAAGGATCAGTACACAAGTGACATCGACGTCTCGTCCGTTGGGTTCTGGACGAAGACAGCGGCTGAACGGGAGGAGTCCTTCCGGAAACTTCGCGACGAGGCGCCCGTGACCTGGCACCCTCCGGCCGAAGGCGGCCTCCTCGAGCCCGAGGAGGCCGACGGGTTCTGGGCGGTGGTGCGTCATGAGGACATCGTCAAGGTCAGCGGCATGCCTGAGACATTCCGCTCGGGTCTGGGTGTCATGTTCGAGACCGTTCCGGAAGAGATGCTGGAAGCCACGCAGTCGTTCCTGGCGATGGATGCCCCACGCCACACCAAGCTGCGGCGACTGGTCAGTGCGGCCTTCACCCCCAAACGTGTCGCGAAAATCGAACAGCAGATCAAGAACCAGGCCGAGCAGATCACCGACGAGCTGATCGAGACCGGCGACTGCGACTTCGTGCAGCAGGTGTCGATGCGGCTGCCCATGTGGACGATCTGCCAGATGATGGGCGTCCCTTCCGACCAGCGGGAAGCGATCGCGGAGGCGGCCGACAGGATGGTGTCGTTCAACGACGACGAGGTCCGTGCCGGACGGGAACCGATCGAGGTAGTCGTAGAGTCGATCATGACGATCACCCAGGTGGCGCTCGAGATGGTCGCAGAGCGCCGCAAGTCTCCACAGGATGATCTGGTCACCTCGCTGGTGCAGGCCGAGGTCGACGGTGAGCGGCTCACCGACGAGGAGATCAGCGCCTTCATCAATCTGCTCGCCGTCGCCGGGAACGACACCACGCGGAACACGATCAGTCACACCGCGAAGGCCTTGTGCGACTACCCCGGCCAGAAGGCCTACCTGCTCGAGGACTTCCCAGGCCGGATCAACACCGCCGTCGACGAGTTCGTGCGCTGGGCGAGCCCCGTTCTCACATTCCGGCGCACGACTGTGCACGACACGGAACTGAGGGGTGTCCCGATAGCGGAGGGCGAGAAGGTGACGATGTTCTACCCGTCCGGGAACCGGGACGACCGCGTCTTCAGCGATCCCCGCACGTTCGACGTCGCCCGGACGCCCAACAAGCACGTCGGGTTCGGCGGTGGCGGCCCACACTTCTGCATGGGGAACATGCTCGCCAAGGCCCAGTTGCGGGCCGTCTTCGGCGAGCTCCTGCACCGGGTTCCGAACCTCGAGGTCGGCGAACCGAGCTACCTCGTCAGCAATTTCGTTCACGGCGTGAAGTCGATGCCCTGCAAGATCGGCTGAGGTCCCGCTCCGTCAGAAGCTGGGCCTCGGCCCACTTCGACACCCGAACCAGGGGCGCGCGGTGCCGGGAGATCCTCCCAGGCCCGCGCGCCCGTTACGTACCTCAGGAGCCGGGAACGGCGACCACGGCTCGGTCCCGGAGTTCGCGCTTGAGGATCTTCCCGGCGCCCGACACGGGCAGTGAGTCCGCGAACTCGACCGAACGTGGGCACTTGTACCCGGCGATGAGCTCGTGCGCGGTCGCCCGAATCTCGTCGGCCGTGACGGTCGCGCCCGGCTTGCGGACCACGACAGCGTGCACCCGCTCACCCCACCGCTCGTCAGGGATGCCGATCACCGCGCAGACCGCCACGGCCGGGTGCCGGCTGACGGCGTTCTCGACCTCGGCCGAGTAGACGTTCTCGCCGCCGCTGATGATCATGTCCTTGAGCCGGTCGACGATGAACACATAACCCTCGTCGTCCATGTAACCCGCGTCGCCGGTGTGCAACCAGCCGTCACGGAGCACGGCGGTGGTCTCCTCCGGCTTGTTCCAGTAGCCCCGCATGACCTGGCTGCCCCGGACGGTGATCTCGCCGACCTCGCCCGCGGGCAGCTCGGCGCCGTCGGGACCGACGATCACGATTTCCGAGGAGACCGACGGGCGGCCGCCGGAGCGCCGCCGGACCGGATCGCCGTGGTCGGCGGCGGACAGGATGGTGCCCAGTCCGGAGCTCTCGGTCATCCCGTACGCCTGGACGAAATCGGTATGAGGCAACGCCTGCTTCGCTCGGACCAGCAGAGCGTCGGGCATCGGGGAAGCGCCGTAGAGGACGGTGCGCAGGCTGCCGAGGTCGGCATCGGCGATGCCCGGCTGGCTCACCAGCATCTGGATCATGGTCGGCACCAGGAGCGTCTCGGTGATCCGGTACTTCTCGATCGCCGCGATCGTCTGCTGCGGGTCGAACGCGGGCATGGTCACGTTGGTGCCGCCGAAGATGTTGGTCATCACCAGCAACATGAAATCGGCCAGGTGGAACATCGGCGCGGCGTGCAGCACACGCGGCTGCTCTCCGTGCCGGAACAACGTTCCGGAGACCAGCCCTCCCAGACCCGCGGAGACCAGGTTGCTGTGGCTCAGCATCACGCCCTTGGGCCGGCCGGTGGTGCCGCCGGTGTAGAAGACACCGGCCAGGTCGTCTCCGGATCGGCGCGCGTCGGCCACGGGTTCGGCGGCGGCCAGAAGCTCCTCGTAGGACAGTGCGCCGTCCGGTGTCGGCCCGTCTCCGCAGTGGATCACCGTGCGCAGAGCCGTGGACCGACCGCGAAGCGCCGGCAGCATCTTGGCGAACATGTCGTCGACCAGGAGAACCGCGGAACCCGAGTCGTCCAGTGAGTACGCGATCTCCGCCGGGCTCCAACGGATGTTCACCGGGTTCAGGACGCCACCCGCCCACGGGACCGCGAAGAGGTACTCGATGTAGCGGTCGGAGTTCAGCGACAGGATGGCTACGCGGTCCCCTGCCTCGACTCCGACAGCCTTCAGCGCACCGGCGAACCTGGCCACACGCTCGTGGAGGCTGTCGAAGGTCCGGATGCGATCTCCCGCAATCGCGGCCTCACCCGCGGGATTGTTGTGGACCGATCGGTGCAGCGCCTGGGTCAGGTACATCGGTTCTCCTTTGAACGTCACCAACACCCTGAACATAAGATAACGTATGTTACATTGCGTGGGCAAGGTCACATCCGACCGTTCAAAGGAGAGCGGGCATGCCCGGATTCACCGCGCCCGAAGACCTTCGCCGCTACGTCGGCGGCATCTTCGAAGCCGCACTGGCCGACGAGAAGCTGGCGCCGAAGCTGACGGGAACAGGGCTCGTCTTCGCGGTGCGGACGACGGATCCCGAGGCACGGTTGACGATCGACCTCGGCACCGGGCGGATCCTGGATGACGGCGAGGGCGCGCCGGACGCGACCATGATCCTGACTTCGGACCTGGCCAACCGCTTCTGGCAGGGCAAGGTCAATCTCACGTTCGCCATGGCCAAGGGCCAGGTCAAGGTCGAGGGTCGCATCGGTTCCCTGCTCAAGCTGCTGCCGACGGCGAAGTCACTTTTCCCGAGGTACGTGGAACTACTGCAGCGCGACGGTCGCGACGACCTGCTGGTCGCCTGACCCCCGACGTCCTCGAACATCTCTCGCCAACGGAGGCCGACATGTCCCGCAAGCAACCCACGCGATCCCTGGCAGGCAAGACGGTCGCCATCACCGGCGGTGCCCGCGGTATCGGACTGGCGACGGCCAGGGCCCTCGCCGCACGAGGCGCCTCGGTCGCGATCGGTGACCTCGATGTGAACGAGGCGAAGAAGGCTGCCGAGGAACTCGGCGTTCAGGCATTCGCGGTTCATCTCGACGTCAGTGACCGCAACAGCTTTCAGGCCTTCCTCGACGACGTCGAGGCAGCGCTCGGTCCCCTCGACGTGCTCGTCAACAACGCCGGGATCATGCCGCTCGGCCGCCTCGTCGAGGAAGACGACGAGGTCACCCGCAAGATCGTCGATGTCAACCTGCACGGGCCGATCATCGGGACGAAACTGATCGCCCCGCGCATGGCCGAGCGCGGGGCAGGGCACATCATCAATGTGTCTTCGGGGGTGGGGCGGGTCGCTCTCGCGGGTGCCGCAACCTACAGTGCGACGAAGCACGGTCTCATCGGCTTCACCGAGGCGACCCGAGCCGAGCTGCGGGACAGCGGTGTTGCCGTGTCCTGTGTGGTTCCGATGATCGTGAACACCGAACTCGGCGCGGGCCTGTCGACGGTGCGCGGCCAGCGCACGGTGCAAGCCGAGGAGATCGCGACCACCATAGTGAAGCTGATCGGGAAGCCACGGTTCGAGGCGTGGGTGCCGGCGACCGGTCGGCCCCTGTACCTGTTCATGTCGCTGCTGCCGAAGGACTGGGCGGACGCGCTGAGTCGCAAGATCGGCGCCGCACAGGTCCTCGACCGGCCCGACCGCGCAGCGCGGGATGCGTACGAGGCGCGTGTTCGCCAGTGAACGCGGCGCGATCTGGCGTTGAGGTTTGCCGCCGGGTGAGATATCGGTGTCGCGGTGCGAGTGGCCGAGACCTCTGGTTTCGCGCATCCCGGGCTGCGCGCAGCGAACACATGAGCAAGACGCAACAGGCCATTTTCAAGGCATAGGGGCGACAGCTTCGCACCACCCGTGACGACCTCGTCGGGGCACAGAGCTGCAGGCTGTCACGGCGGTCCTGCCGGAACTGCACGAAGGTGACCTCGCCGAACTCGCAGCGGCAGCGGCAGCGGCAGCGGCCAATATCGAGGCGTTCGCCGCCATCCTGGAGCACGGCCGGCCCTCGGAAGTCTCGCCCCCTCCCGCCGTACTCGTCCTCGTCCTCGTCCGCCGGGCGTGGACCGCTGCCGACGTGACGTGCTCGCCCGTGCGTACCGCCGACGTGCGGTGTGCACAGCGGCGCGGAATTCACGTCGCAAAACCGCCTCGATGATGTCGACAGCACCTGAGAACCCAGATGCCGTGGACGCAGGAAGCGGCCTGTGCCGGGGCCCTGTGGGCGGGACGCGAGTGCGTCACCGAGGCCTGGTCCGGGCTGGCACACTGTCTCCACGGGAAGGGGAGACAAAGCAGTGACGGCATCCCACAAGGCCCCGCCGGCGGCGCGGCTCACCGCGGGCGAGCGCCGAGCGCAGTTGGCGGAGCTCGCCGCGCGACGGTTTCACGAGCTCGGCTACCACCACGTGTCGCTGGCCGACGTGGCAGCCGACGCCGGGGTCACCGCACCGGCGGTCTACCGCCACTTCCGCAACAAGCAGACCCTGCTCGCCGAGGCGATCGGCAGCGGGCTCGACAAGACTGAGACGGTGCTGGCCGACACGGCGAACGACTCGCTCGAGGACATCGTGACCGCGATCGCCGAGATGATGCAGGACCGGCGATATCTGTGGCCCCTCCTCCAGCGCGAGGCGCGCTTCCTCGACCCCACGCTCCGCGCGGATGTCCGTGCGCAGTCCGAACGGGTCATCGACGGGTTCGTCCGTCCACTGCGGGCACGTCGGCCCGAGTTGTCCTCCGACGACGCCCTTTTCCTGGTCACCGCCGCGACCTCCACGCTCGCGAGCCACTCGTTGCCGCGATCGGCGCCGCGCTCAGTGGTGGTTCCCCAGCTCGCGAACTCCGCGATGGCGGTACTCCTGGCCTCCTTGCCGAAGAAGGGTCCGGCCGACAGAGCCTCGCCGACGGGAACCGAGTCGCCGGAAGACCGGCGCACGGAGCTTCTCGGCACCGCGATCGACCTGTTCTTCCACCACGGCTACGCCGCCGTCAGTCTGGACGACATCGGCGCAGCGATCGGGATCGCAGGTCCCAGCATCTACCATCATTTCCCTACCAAAGCCGATATTCTGGTCACGGCATTCGCTCGCGTGACGGAGCGGATGGCCGAGGAGCACGCGAGGCAGCCCACCGGGGACAGGGCCCGGTCCCTGACCGACCTGATCGGGACCTACACCGACTTCTGCCTCCACAACCGCATGCTCGTCGGGATCTACGTGTGGGAGACGATGAACCTTCCCGAGGACTCCCAGCGCAGCATCAAGGCGGCGCTGCGGGCGCGGGTGTCCGAGTGGAGCACGGCTCTCCAGGCAGAGCACCCCGACCTCGACCAGCGCAGCGCTCGCGTCCGCGCCCACGCCGCAATGATCATGATCGGCGACCTCGCCCGACTCGGCCAATTCCACGAACGACCCCGCATCGCGGCGGAGATTCGCAGCCTGGCCATGGCCGCGCTCACACACGAAGCCTGAGGGTCAGTGGTGTTTCCCGAGCGGCGGGGCCGCTTGCGGTGGGCCGTCAGCAGGACCGGGAGCGGGCCGGGGGCAGGACCTGGTCCGAACGCCCGCTGTCCAGGCTTGCACCACCACCGCGTCGTCACGCAAGCCAACTCTCACAACCGTATCTACTCGTCGAAGGCCACCGGCAGGTCGGGGGCCTGGATGGCGGTGCGCTGCATGCGGGGCGGTACGCCGCGGATCCCGCCCAGCGCTTCGCCCCCGCCCACCCGGCCGCGTCCATCCGGCGAGGAGCCTGCCTGCCTGGCCTCACTGGCAGCGGGCGCTGTGGAGGGCCTGGTAGATCGCCTCGTGCGAGATGCGCATGGGGTCATCATCGGCCGCCTCGATCGGCGCTGCGGTCGGCCCGGTACCGGGTTGCGCGTGTCATGTACTCGACCTAGCCGGTTCAGCTCACGACGGCGCACCTGCGTAGCACGCCTGGAGAAGGGCGGGCCGGCAACGCCCACATGAGTGGTGTCTGCGCCTTGCGCCGGGCCGCCCGGACGAGGCGTAGCCGCCGGACCGGGCCAGTACCGTCGACGCGGATCTGCAATGTCACCGCGCACCTCTCTTCCCGTCACCGGCGCGACTTGGTGAAACCCCTACCGCTGGAACCACCTCGGAGCAGTCTCCGTCAGCCGGTGCCGACGCACTGCGCGGTTGTGTCCCGCTTCGTGGTGTGAGCGACCTTGCTCGACGCGTTCCGGCAAGCCGCGCGTCGGCCACTTCATGGAATCCGACTCCCGGGTCGCGCAGCAGCTGACCTGCCGTCAATGCCATGCACGGCCCCGAGCCGCGCCGATGCGGCGATGACCTGCGGATTCCGGCGCCATGATCCGCTGCACCACCCGGCGGGACGCCACCCGCTGCGCGGCCTCAGGGGTCCATCACGCCGACTGGACAGCCGCTCCGTGTCGCCGTTTTGACCACTGCGCCTTTCGTGTTTCCGGCTGCCGCTCACTCAGTCCGCTTCTTGCCTAGTGAATATTAACTAGGTTAGGGTCGCCGCCAAGCCCGCACGGGTCCAGACCGGAAGGAAGCGCCACTGATGCCCAACTCCCTGTCGATACCGGAAGCGTTCATCTACGACGCGATCCGCACACCTCGTGGCCTGGGCAAGAGCAAGGGGTCGCTGCACACGATCAAGCCCGTGTCGCTCGTCGTCGGCCTGATCGATGAACTACGTGCCCGGCACCCCGGGCTCGACCCGGCGGCGATCGACGACCTCGTACTGGGCATCGTCTCGCCCGTCGGCGACCAGGGATCGGTCCTGCCCCGGACCGCGGCCATGGCCGCCGGACTTCCGGACACCGTCTCCGGCGTCCAGTTGAACCGGTTCTGCGGGTCCGGACTCGAGGCGGTCAACACGGCCGCTCAGAAGGTTCGCTCCGGGTGGGACCGTATGGTCATCGCAGGCGGTGTGGAGTCGATGTCGCGGCTGCCCCTCGGCTCGGACGGCGGCGCCTGGATGAACGACCCCGAGACCAACTTCGCGACCTCGTTCATCCCGCAGGGCGTCAGCGCCGACCTCATCGCCACGATCGAGGGCTTCACGCGCGACACCGTGGACAGCTACGCCGAGCGGTCTCAACGGCTCGCTGCCGCGGCCTGGTCCGGTGGCTACTTCGCCAAGTCCATCGTCCCGGTGCGCGACCGCAACGGTGTCATCGCGCTCGACCAGGACGAACACATGCGCCCGGGGACAACGGTCGACTCGCTGGCCGGGCTCAAGCCTTCGTTCGCGGCACTCGGCGAGCAGGCCGGGTTCGACGCCGTGGCGCTCCAGCGTTACCACTGGGTGGAGCGAATCGACCACGTCCACCACGCCGGCAACTCGTCGGGCATCGTCGACGGCGCCGCGCTCGTGCTGATCGGTGACGAGCGCACCGGGGCCGAGCACGGCCTCACGCCTCGAGGCCGGGTGGTCGCCACCGCCACCTCGGGCGCCGATTCCACCATCATGCTGACCGGTCCGATCCCCGCGACCCGCAAGCTGCTCGCCCACACCGGCCTCACTGTGGACGACATCGACCTGTTCGAGATCAACGAGGCGTTCGCCGCGGTTCCCCTCAAGTACGCCAAGGACCTGGGCATTCCGCTGGAGAAGGTCAACGTCAACGGCGGCGCCATCGCCATGGGCCACCCGCTGGGCGCCACGGGCGCCATGCTCGTCGGCACCGTGCTCGACGAGTTGGAGCGGCGACAGGAGCATCGCGCGGTCGTCACGCTGTGCATCGGCGGCGGCATGGGTGTCGCAACCCTCATCGAACGCTTGTGAAGCACACCCACCCAACTTCCGAGGAGACGCCGATGACGAGTTACGAACACTCGATGTTCCGCTGGGACAAGGGCTCCGACGGCATCGTGACCGTCACCATGGACGACCCGGACCAGTCCGCCAACACGATGAACGACAGGTTCCGCCGAGAACTGCCCGCGCTGGTGGACCACCTCTACGACGAACGCGACGCGATCACCGGAGTCGTCATCACGTCCGCGAAGAAGACGTTCTTCGCCGGCGGGGACCTCGGCATGATGATGCGGGCCACCAAGGATCAGTTGGGCGAGATCACCGACATGCTCAACGGCGTCAAGGCGTCTCTGCGCCGGCTGGAGACGTTCGGCCGCCCGGTCGTCGCCGCGATCAACGGCGCCGCCCTGGGCGGCGGCTACGAAATCGCACTGGCCTGTCACCACCGCATCGTCGTGGACATCCCCCAGGCCACGGTCGGGCTGCCCGAGGTGACCCTGGGCCTGCTGCCCGGTGGTGGCGGCACGACCCGCACAGTACGCCTGTTCGGACTTCAGAAGGCCCTGCAGGAGATCTTGTTGCCGGGCAGGAAGTTCCGGCCGACGGCCGCGCTCGAAAACGGTCTGGTCGACGCCGTCGTGGAGAACACGGCACAGCTGACGGCCGCGGCACGGGAGTGGATCGTGGCGAACCCGGAACCCGTCCAGCCCTGGGACCGGCCCGGTCACAAGATTCCCGGAGGGACTCCAGCGAGTCCGGCTCTGGCCGCCGTGCTGCCGTCCCTGCCCGCGGTCCTGCGCAAGCAGAACAATGGTTCACCCGCTCCCGCAGCGCGCAACGTGCTTGCCGCAGCCGTCGAAGGCGCGCAGGTCGATTTCGACAACGCGCTCACGATCGAGTCCCGCTACTGCGCCGATCTGATCTGCGGGCCGATCTCGGCGAACATCATCAAGTCGATGTTCTTCGACATGCAGGCGATCAGCCGGGGTGCCAGCCGGCCCGACGGCCACCCCCCGCATCAGGCACAGAAACTCGTCGTTCTCGGCGCGGGCATGATGGGCGCGGGGATCGCGTACGTCAGCGCCAGGTCCGGTCTCCATGTCGTCCTCAAGGACGTGACGCTCGAAGCCGCCGAACGGGGCAAGGGCTACAGCCGGAAGATCCTCGACAAGGCCGTTCAGCGGGGCAGCACCACCCCCGAGCAGCGGGACGAGATCCTGGCCCGGATCACACCCACGGCCGACCCGGCTGCCGCCGAGGGCGCGGATCTGCTGATCGAGGCGGTGTTCGAAGACCCTGACCTGAAGAAGAAGGTCATCGCGGAGACAGTCGAGTACCTCACCCCGGACGCGCTCCTCGGCTCGAACACGTCGACTCTGCCGATCACGGGCCTCGCGGAGGGGGTGGCGCGGCCGGAGGACTTCATCGGCCTGCACTTCTTCTCCCCGGTGGACAAGATGGCCCTGCTCGAGATCATCGTCGGCGAGAAGACCAGTGACGCGACGCTGGCCAAGGCGGTCGACATCGCGCGCCAGATCGGCAAGACGCCCATCGTGGTCAACGACAGCCGTGGCTTTTTCACCAGCCGGGTGATCGTCGAATTCGTCAACGAGGCCATCGCTCTGGTGGGTGAGGGAGTTCCGGCAGCCTCGATCGAGCAAGCCGCCACACAGGCCGGCTACCCGGTGGGCCCGCTCGCGCTCGTCGACGAACTGTCGCTCACGCTGATGCGGAAGATCCGCGAAGAGACCATCGTCGGCTATCGCGCCGCGGGCATCGAGAAGCCGGTGCACCCGGCGGCCGCGGTGGTCGACCGGATGGTCGACGAGTTCGACCGCAAGGGCCGCACTGTCGGGGCGGGCTTCTACGACTACGCCGACGGGCGTAAGCAGGGTCTCTGGGCAGGTCTGAAGGCCGCCTTCGGCGCTGCCGACACCGAGGTCCCGTTGGCCGACATGCAGGAGAGGATGCTGTTCGCGGAGGCCCTGAACACGGTCCACTGCCTCGACGAGGGCGTCCTGCGATCCGTCGCCGACGCCAACATCGGGTCGATCCTCGGCATCGGGTTCCCCGCGTGGACGGGCGGGGTCATCCAGTACATCAACCAGTACGAGGGCGGTCTGCCCGGATTCGTCGTCCGAGCCCGGGAGCTCGCCGAGCGCTACGGCGACCGGTTCACGCCGCCGGAATCCCTTGTGCGCAAGGCGGAGAGCGGAGAGGACTACCAGTGACCACACAGGACCAACCGCGCCCGCTCACCGGACGCACCATCGTGATGTCCGGCGGCAGCCGCGGCATCGGCCTGGCCATCGCGACCCGCGCGGCACGTGACGGAGCCAACGTGGTGCTGCTGGCCAAGACCGACAAGCCCGACCCTCGGTTGCCGGGCACGGTCCACACGGCCGTCGCAGACATCGAGGCCGCGGGAGGGAAAGGGCTCGCGGTGGTCGGTGACGTGCGCCGCGAAGAGGATGTGGCGAACGCTGTGGAGCAGGCTGTCGCGACGTTCGGAGGCATCGACATCGTCGTGAACAACGCGTCCGCGATCAGTCTGTCCCCCATCGGCCAGCTGCCGCTCAAACGCTACGACCTGATGCTCGACATCAACGCGCGCGGCACGTTCGCGCTCACAAGCGCGGCACTGCCGCACTTGTACGAGTCGGAGAACCCGCACGTGCTGACCTTGTCCCCGCCGCTGAACCCGGATCCGCGCTGGCTGCACCGCCACGCGCCCTACACCATCAGCAAGTACGCCATGTCCATGCTCACGTTGGGCCTGGCGGGCCAAGAACACCCGCGTCCGCTCGCGGCGAACTGCCTGTGGCCACGCACCACGATCGCGACCGCGGCCGTGCAGAACATCGTCGGTGGCGAGGCCGCGATGGCGGTGTCGCGCCGTCCGGAGATCATGGCCGACGCCGCACACGCGATCCTGTCTCGCAAGGCCGAGGACTGCACCGGGAACTGCTTCATCGACGACGACGTGCTCCGCGCCGAGGGAACAACCGACTTCAGCGCCTACCGCTACGGCGACGCCGTCGAATCCGACCTCAAACCCGACCTGTTCCTGCCCGGAGGTGAGCTGTGACCGACGGCACGCGGAGCGTGTACGACGCGGACCACGAGCTGTTCCGCCAGACCGTCCGATCATTCATCAAGTCCGAGGTCGCCCCGTACGACGACGAGTGGGAACAGCGCGGGATCGTCGACCGGTCCCTGTTCCGCGCAGCCGGCGAGGCAGGGTTGCTGATGTTCAGTACACCCGAGGCCCACGGTGGGGCCGGAATCGACGACTGGCGCTTCAGCGCGATCGTGGGCGAGGAGTTCGGCCGTTCCGGGTACGCATCGGCCGGCATCTCACTCGCGTTGCAGAACGATGTCGTCGGCCCGTACGTGCTCGACCTGACGAACGACGAGCAGAAGAAGCGCTGGCTTCCGGGCATGACCTCGGGCGAGCTCGTCGCGGCCGTAGCCATGACCGAACCGGGCACCGGCAGTGACCTGGCCGGGATCGCGACACGCGCCGTACGAGCTGGTGACCACTACGTGCTCAACGGCTCGAAGACCTTCATCTCCAACGGGCAGAACGCCGACCTCGTCGTCGTGGCCGCCCGCACGTCCGACGACAAGCACAGGGGCCTCACCCTCCTGATCGTCGAGCGGGACATGCCGGGCTTCGAGCGAGGCCGGAACCTGGACAAGCTCGGTCTGCACGGCCAGGACACGAGCGAACTGCACTTCACCGACGTGCGCGTGCCGGTGGCCAACCGTCTCGGCGAAGAGGGGCAGGGCTTCTTCCAACTGGTGCGCAATCTGCCACAGGAACGGCTGTCGCTGGCCGTCCACGCCGTCGCGTCCGCGGAGGGTGTGCTGGCGCGCACGATGACATACGTGACGGAGCGCCGCGCGTTCGGTCAGGCGATCGGCAGTTTCCAGCACAGTCGTTTCCTGCTGGCCGAACTCCACACCGAGGTGGACATAGCCCGCGTCTTCACCGATCACTGCGTGGCGCTGCACGCACGCGGCGAACTGACCGCCGTCCAAGCAGCCAAAGCGAAATGGTGGTGCACCGAGTTGCAGGTCCGCGTCGCCGACCGCTGTCTGCAGCTGCACGGCGGGTACGGGTACATGCGGGAACACTCCGTGAGCCGCGCGTTCGCCGACGCACGGGTCCAGACCATCTACGGCGGCACGACCGAGATCATGAAGGAGATCATCGGCCGGGATCTCGGCCTGTGAGGGGAGCGGGATGAACACACCGGTGACCCTCGAGGTGACCGACGGTATCGCGCCGGCCGGCCTGTCACGAGCCACGAGGGGCAACGCGATCGACCTTCCGCCGGCTCGCGCTCTCCGCGACGTGACCGCCGAGGCGGCCTCGCTGCCCGGTGTCGGTTCCGTGGTCCTGTTCGGTCACGGGGAGCAGTTCTGCGTCGGCGGTGACTAGTACTCCAGCAAAATTTCGGTGTCTGACCTGCGGGTTTCGCTGGGTGGCGGGAGTGTCGCGGGACCCCGAACGTGCAGGGGCGGTCTTACGGAGACCGCCCCTCGAACGTGCGACACCGCCGCAGGTAGTGACAGCGGCGGGGCAGCCTCCCAAGGTGATCACCGAGCACGCCACCACGCAGTGGGACCTCGAACTGGACGATCTCTTCCTGGCCATCGGCCACCGCTTCGGCCGTGTGGAGCTTCGCCGCCGCATGCGTGACCACGTACGCGGACTGCTGGCCCCGGTGGCCCGCAAGAACAGCTGGCAGCTGGCACCTGGCCGAGCGGGCCGGCCATCCCACCCCTGACGGCCTGCAGCACCTGCTCGCCGGAGCGAAGTGGCAGCCTGCGACATCCGCGACGACCTGCAGCAACACGTCGCCGACCAGCTCGGCGAGGGCGGCGGTGTTCTTGTTGCGGTCTCGGGTTCGTACGACACCACGCTCGCTCGGTCTCGTCAGCCGGTCGTCGGCGTGGTGGGCCCCTGGTGCGGCACGGGGCCCACCATGCCGCCCGTCATCCGGTGATGTCGCGGCCTATGAGCCGGCGCGCCACGATCCAGTGCTGCAGTTCGTTCGCTCCTTCGAAGATCTCAAGGATCTTGGCGTCCCGGTACATCTCCTCCAGGCGAACCGACTCGCCTGTGGCACCGACCTGGCGTGCGAAGCCGAGGGCCCCGTGGATCTGGATGGCGTCGCGGATCAGGTCGTTCGCCAGCCTGGTGCCGTACGCCTTGGCCATCGCGGCTTCGGGTTCGGCGTCCTTGCCGCGGTCAAGCAGGAGGGCGGCCTTCTGGTAGAGGCTCCGGGCGCACTCGATGTCGGTCGCGTGCTGCGCCATCTTGTACTGCCAGTGCTGCATGCCGCCCAGCGGTCCCCCGAAGACGTGCCGGCTGCGCAGCCTGGCGACGGCGAGGTCCAGGGCCGCCTGGGCGAGCCCGACACCGGCGGCGCCGATGCCGATGCGTCCGCGGACGAGGGCGGAGAGCGCGACGCGCATGCCCTGGCCGGGTTCGCCGAGCGCGTGTTCGGCCGGTACCTCCACCTTGTCGAGGACGATGTCGGCCGTGATCTGCCCGCGGTGACCCATCTTGAGGTCCGGTGTGCCGATGGTGACGCCGGGGGCGGTCAGGTCGATGAGCAGCATCGTGGCGCGGTTTCCGTCGCCGCCTTCCCCGCCGTCGCGGCAGAGGATGGAGACCCAGCCGGCCACGACGCTGTTGGTGATCCAGCGTTTGCGACCGGAGACCACGTATCCGGTGCCGGTGCGCTCGGCGACGGTCGACAGCCGCTGTGCGGTCAGGTCGGAGCTCGTTTCCGGCTCGGTGGTGGCGAAGGAGAAGGCGGTGCGGCCGGAGACCAGGTCCGGGATCACGCGCTCGCGCACGGCCGCCGACGCGTAGGTCAGCGTCTGCGGGACGAGGATGCACTGGCCGTCGTACACGCCCGCCATCGATGAGGACTCGTAGGCGATCTCCTCCGCCACCGTGCAGGTCGCGAGCATCGGATGGTCCAGGCCGGAGCCGAAGTCGGCGCCGAACGGCACGGCGAAGAGTCCTTCGCTCGCGAGGCCCCGGAAGGCGTCCCACGGGAAGCTGTCGCGCGATTCCTCGCGCTGCCCGATGTCACGGGCGTGCGGGGCGAGATGTGCCGCAACGGCCTTGCGTGCGCGGGCGCGCACCTCGATGGTCTCGTCCGGCAGCCAGACATCGTGTGCGACACGGTCCTGGGTTCGCGGGATGGGGGTCATGCGCGCTCCTAGCGTCACCTACAGTCAGGACTGACTGTAGGTGAACGGTCGGTAGCGGTCCACCCTCAGGCGGCGATGTCCAGTTCACGCCGCGCCAGGGACTTCCAGACGGCCAGGTGCGGGTCCGCGAGATGGTCGCGCGGGTCGAAGGAGTAGGCGAGGGCGACACCGCGCATGCTCGTGTTGAGGACCTCGCGCAGTGCGGGATAGCAGGGGTGTGCCGTGAGGTTCGGCCCGAACATCTCGTCGATGGCCGCCTTGATCGCATCGCCGAGGGCACGCTCCTTTGGTGCGAGCGCTTCGGCGAGGGACCTGTTGTGGCGCGCCGCGAGCCAGAGCTCGGTGGCGGCCCAGAAGTAGCCCTGGTGGTACGTCGACCACATCGCGTCGACCGCCGCCTCGACGCGTTCCGCGGGCGCGGCGGGCCAGTCGGCGGCATCCCGGGTCGAGGCGACGCGGGCCTCGGCGATGTGTTGCACCGCTGCCACCAGCAGGGCGTCCCGGTGCGGGTACTGGTGCAGGAGTCGGCCACGGCTCACGCCGGCCCGCTCCTGGATCTTCAGCGTGGAGGCGCCGCTGTAGCCGAACTCGATCAGAACGTCGACCGCCGTGTCGAGGACGTGCTGCTGAGTGACGCGGCTACGAGCCGCGTAGTCCGCGTAGTCCACGGCCGCTGTGGGCGGGGTATTGCCTGAGGTCATCGTGCCCCTTCCTCGGGCTGTGCGGGCGATCTGCCGAGGAAGCGGGCGATGAGAGCGGCGGCCTCTTCCCCGGCGGACATGCGGGTGATGGTCTCGGCCTCCCGGTCGAGATGTTCCTCAAGATTATTCGTCCACGCCGAGCGCACCAGGCGCCGGGCTTCGCCGAGAGCGCCGACCGGTCGTGCGGCCAGCCGCACGGCCAGGCGGTGCGCGGTGTCGGCGACATCGGCGTCGTCACAGACCTGCGAGACGATCCCGAGCGCCTGCGCCCGCTCGGCGTCCAGGGGTGTCGAGGTCATGATGAGTTCGAGCGCGCGCTGCTGTCCGACGGCGCGCGGCAGGAGCCAGGAGAGTCCGCTGTCGGGCGTGAGGCCGAGGGAACTGTAGGCCGTGACGAACCTCGCGGAGCGGCCCGCCACCACCGCGTCGGCGCCGAGCACGAAGGCGAATCCGGCCCCGGCGGCCGCGCCTTGGACTGCGGCCACGAGCGGTTTCGACAGTGTGTTCATCACCCTCACGGCTTCATGCGCGGCCCCGGCGAGCGACGCGAGGGCGGCCGAACGCTCATGCGCGGCGCCTTGCATGGCCGCTACGTCGCCACCGGCGCAGAAGATCCGTCCCGCCCCCATGAGCAGGACGACGTCGACACGGTCGTCGGTGTCGGCCCGGCGCATGGCATCGGCCAGCCCGCGCGCCAGATCTACGTCGACGGCGTTGGAGACCAGCGGCCTGTTGAGCGTCACGCGGGCCAGACGGTCGCACACCTCATAGAGGACCGGCCGCGCAGTGGCGGCGCTCCTGGGGGAAACGGTGCTCATGGAACTCCTCGGCTCTGGATCACGCCCCGCTCGGGGCACAGTCAGGATTGACCGTACCGCGCATCCCGACGTACGGTCAGCGTTGACCGCACCTCGGGTGCGGATGCCCGCTCGGCCATGGCAAGGAGAACCATGCTCAGCACGGAGTCCCCCTGGGAGTTCGGCGTCGAGCACCCGGTCCTGTGCGGGGGAATGACCGGCTGCGGCACCGCACCCCTGATCAGCGCCGTGGCCGAGGCTGGCGCGCGCGGCTTCCTGACGGCGCTGATTCAGCCCACGCCCGAGGACCTCGCGAAGGAGATCGCCCGGACCCGGGACCTGACCGACGAACCGTTCGGGGTCAATCTCACGATCCTGCCCACGATCGCCCCGGTGCCGTACGAGTACCGGACGGTGATCACCGAAGGGGGCAGCACTGTGGTCGAGACGGCCGTCCCCAGCCCCGCGTCCCACCTCCCCGAAGCGCAGGCGGCCGACATCAAGGTGATCCACAAGGCCTTCGTCACGCGCTGTCGGCGCAGGCCAAGGGCGCCGACGCGGTCAGCATCGACGGCCTCGAATGCGCCGGACACCCGGGCGAGGACGATGTGCCGGGACTGATCCTGATCCCCGCTGCCGTCAAGGCTTCGGCATCCCAGTCGTCGCCTCCGGCGGGATCGCCACCGGCTCCGGACTCGTGGCCGGGCTCGCGCTCGGGGCGTGCGCGGTGACCATGGACACCCGGACCGTCGCCACCGACGAGGCGCCGGCGCATCCGAACGTCAAGCGGCAGGTGGTGGCGAACACCGAGCGCGACAGGAACAGCTCGACGCGCTGCGAGAGCTGGGCGTGGAGTGGGCGTAAGCGGACAGTCGACCTTGACACGCGCGAACTCACTCGTGAGCTGCAGCGAACAGTCCGTGCCCAGGTCGAGAAGGGCCAACGCCCCGCCCCCTGGAGAGGGTCGTGCCCTGGTGAGCCCACTATCCCGGCGGGAGTGCCGCGAATTTCAGGGCCTATACGCCCATTGCAAGAGACGTGCGAAGCGCCCCGGCTTTCGAGTCTTCCCCATCACCACGTCTTTCTCGTTCCGGAAGTAGTTGATCAAGGGGTTCGAGTGGTGAAAGAAATGATCTCTCTCTTGGTCTGGGATTCCGTCGGCGACCCATTCGTATCTGATGCCGATCGGGCCAATATAGGCAGCCATGACACAGGAAGTGAACCTCGTCATGTCGCGGGATATCCAGGGCACGAACGGGCTGATCGACATCCCGCGCCCATAGACTCTGCTGACGGAGTCGGTGGAGATGATCGCCATGTGACCATCGGCCATGTCTTCTGCACCGTTCATGAAGTCGCGCAGCGACTGCGGGACAGGGAAACGGTCCCTGACCATCCGGCACCCGAAGTGCTTGGCATGGTATCGGGCCAGGTTCAGTGACTTCTGTCGCCACTCCGATCCGTACAGTGACCCCAGGTCGAGTCCTGGCAAGATCCTCAGTAGGTGTGTCTCGACGTACTGTGCGTAGGTGTCGTAGGCGATGTCGAAAGGCTTAGAAGTTTCGTTGTTGCACGGCGCGCACATTGACTTGGGAAACTTGACCACACCATAGCGGTCCCGCTTGAGGCCGCCCTTTCCTCGTATTTCTCGTCGCTGTTCTCCGTCTCCCCAGACCAGCACCTCGCCATCGCCCATCAGGCGCGCCAGGCTGGTTCGTTTGAACTTGTGTTCTCCGGTGGTGGCCGGTCGGCTCTCACACCACCAGCACATCGTGCTCTCAGGTGCCAGGAGGTGGGCGTAACCTGCCGGGTCGGCGAATTCGGCTCCCTCGAAGTCGGGGTTGAAACTCGTCAAAGTGTGCTCTCCGTTCTCGGCGGATCATCGCCACGACCACGAGTGTAGAAAGAGGAGGTCGGCCCGGCGCACGGTTTTTGTCCGAGCGGTGTCTCAGCTTGGGCTGCCGGTCACCGCGGTGCAGCAGCTGGCGAGCGGCCCGGATGTCGTCCCGCCCATGTCCTTACTCTTCCTGCGTGGACGTTCACGTTACGCACCGTAGTCAATGTGCAGCGTCCAGCGAGACGTAAAGCCGCTGTAGGATCCGAGCCGGGTGGCAGGTCCACGCAGCGCCGCGTAGCTGTCGTGGCGTTGATCAGTGTTGCCGGCGCAGAGCAGCTGTTCGCCGGGATCGATGAGGCGGATTTGGACAAGCCCAGGTCCGTCGTCGTCCACCGGGCTCGCCCACCAGTTCCAGCTCTGACAACCGCTGAGGGTGATTCGAGGGAGCCTCGTGTGCCGCAGGAACAACCTCAGCACTCTGCTCCTGGCTGAGCCGGCCACGCTCGTTTCAAGTTCCGCTGGCACTCTTTGTTGATGCGGCGTTGCTCCATTCGTGCTTGATGATTTGCAACGTGTCTGCGGTGTGTGGTGTGTCCCGCCGTGGCGTCGAAGTGCTCTGAGTGCGGTCAGTGTCCGCCCGATACGAGCTGGAGTGCGTCTTGATCGGAGTGCGTGTTGGTTGCCGGCACGAGTTGGAGAAGGTCGGTGCGGCGCAGCGTGCTGCGTGCCGTAGTCGGTTGTTGCCTGGCATGGCCGAGTTCCCCCAGGGGGCCAGGAGCCTCTGCTAAAACCCTCACAGGAATCACCGCCAGTGGTGGACCCCGCGGCTGCCGTGGCGAAGCCGCCGAGCCCGCCGGCACCGCAGCCCGGCGACAGCCCGGCCTCGTACACCATGGCCGTCGCATTTGGGGCACCCGACCCGTCCCTGCGGATGTCGCAGCCGCACATGGCCCTGCCCGCACTGGCCGATACCGCCCAAGCCGACCCGCTCCAGGCCGCCCTGGACGCGGTATACGCGGGCGTGGTCACCTACGGCGAGGACTACCCGGCACTTTTGGAAGAGGTCTGGTCCGTGTGCCACAGCCATCCATAGACACCGAAGCGCACCGGCGGTCATCACGCCCGGCGAGGAACGGTCTCCCCACAGAAGGGCCGCCGCGCGGGTTCACCTCGTGCTACCGGATGACGCCACCGTGAAGCGGTGGCTATTCTGCATTCATGTCTGTCACCACAATGACGCTGCGTATCCCTGATGAACTGGCCCCCTCGATCAAGGCGGCGGCTTCGGGCGCCAACATGAGTGTGAACGCGTGGATAGTGCGCGCCGCCCGCCGCGCCGCGACCCTCGATGCCGCGCACCAGCTCGCCGGCCTCGGCCTCGGAGACGATCTCGCGGGCGAGGGAGACACTCTGTGAAGCGTGGCGAGGTCTGGGTTCTCCCCGACGAGCGCAACGTTCTGATCGTTTCCCTGACCGGCCTGGAAGAGGCTTACGGCGCGGTGGTCGTGATCGTGCTGCACCCCTCCGGGAGATTCCCCGACACTGCTATGTCCGTCGTGATCGGCGACCCGGTCCCGTGCACCGCCGTCGCGGTCAACATGCAGCAGCTGCGGGCCACCCGATTCGACGGCGCCAAGCTTCTCGGCGAGGTCGCCCCCGAGGCGATGGCACGTGTCGACCAGGCGCTGCGCGCCGTCCTCGACCTCTAGCCTGCGTATTTCACGTGCCGCAGTGTCCGGATCCTGCGCTACTGAAATCCTCGCTACGGTCCGACATCTGGCTGCAGGACCGCTACGACACGTGCAAAGGCCCCGTTGACCGGAGGGCAGGCACAGCGTTCAGCCGGGTGCGTCACGGTGCTGGCCGACGTGGACAGCTCCAAGGCGCGCTGCCGGCTGCGGGGCGCGGCTGGTGTCTCCGAGCGCTGCTCCACCGCGCACTCCTTCCACGCCCGCGCGGCTGTGTGCCGACCGGTGACGTGGCAGCGGTGCCTGATGAGGTCGCCCCTGCTCTGGGCGAGGTGGTGATGGAGTTCCCAAAGAGCTGTCGCACGCCCGTTCACTACCGGCGGCAACCCGGTAGGAGGGCCGTACCCGGTCGGGTGAAGGGACCGGGCTGGGTGAACTCGTTGCCGGTGCTGGTCGTCGTGCTGGGTATGGAGCCGATTCAGGATGTGCATGTGGCGCGGCCGGGCCTGGTGGTCGTGGACATCGCGGCCGCCGCCGACGCGACCGCGCTCGCTGTCCAGGCCGTGATCGACGGCCGCTGGGCGACCGCCACCGCCGACCGTACGACCCGGGATCCCGGGCAGCCCGGCGTACGGCTGCGCCTGTACGCCCACCTGGAACAAGAGGTCGCCGACGGCGGCGCGGAAACCGGGCAGAGCGGAGGCGGCGGCAGGCCCCCGCCTCCGGGGGTGAGGCGGTCGGCGGCCCGGCGGGGCCGTCGCGGTGCCGCCGGGCGTGGCCGCTCGTAGGCTGGAGGTCTCGGGGTTGTCGCGGAGGTGTGCTGTGCCCCGAACCGTGTGGTCAGGTGCGATCAGTTTCGGGCTGGTGACTTCTCTTTTAAAGCCGGTCTGTCCCAAAGCCTCTGATCTGCAGCCCTCTGAAATCGAATCGGTGATGCCAGAGGAATCACAGCGAGCTGTTCCGGAGAGCGAAAGCCGTTCCGCCTGTCGCCTCAGTACTGTGACTTCGCATGACCGACACCGAGATCGAGATCACCGCAGACCTGGTGCGCGACCTGCTGCAGGAGCAACATCCGGACCTTGCGGGGGTGGCCATCCGTGAGGTTGCGGGCGGCTGGGGCAACCAAATGTGGCGTCTCGGGGACGAGTTGGCCGTGCGCCTGCAGCGCATGGACCCCACCCCGGAGCTCCAGCTCAAGGAGCGGCGGTGGCTACCCGTGCTGGCTCTGCGCCTGCCGCTCCCGGTGCCGACTCCGGTGCGGTTCGGTGAACCGTCCGAGCGCTTCCCCAAGCACTGGACCGTGATGACGTGGGTTCCCGGCGAGCCGGACCACGGCTCGATCAGCCGCGGCACCCACGCGGCCGACACGTTGGCGGGCTTCCTCCAGGCGCTCCACGTGGAGGCGCCCGCCGAGGCGCCGATCAGCTCGGACTTCGGCGCTCACCCCAAGAAGTGCACGGACGGTTTCGACTACTTCTTCGAAGCCGTTGTCCCCGGCGGCATTGCCGACGAGGTCCGGGCCATCTGGGTCGATGCCGTTGCGGCCCCCGAATGGGAGGGCCCGCCGGTATGGGTGCACGGTGACCTTCATCCCGCGAACGTCGTCGTCTCGGACGGAACGCTCTCGGGCATCGTCGACTTCGGTGCCATGTGCGTCGGCGACCCGGCCTGGGACCTCGCCGCCGCATGGGTACTGCTACCCGCAGGGACGGCCTCACGGTTCTTCGACATGTACGCGCATGCGGACGAGGCGGCGATCCGGCGCGCCCGCGGGCTGGCCGCGATGAAGAGCCTCTTCCTAATGCTCATGGGGCAGAACGGAGATCGGGGTCTTCCCGGCGGCAAGCCGAACTGGGGACCAGTGGGCCGGGCGGCACTTGATCGTGTTCTGCAGGGCGTTTGATGCGCGCTTGTTTGAACCTGTTCTCGATCTTGGTCGAGGTCCGTGCGGCAGTCCACCTTCGTGGGTTCATCGACGACCACGCGTAGTAGGGATGCCAAGGTCCACGGCCGTATGCTGCCCGTGGCCCCGATCGAGCTGACGGAGCTTCTCCTCAGCGCCAGCCAGGCTGACCTGGAGACCTTCGGCCTCGCCGAGCCAGCCTTCCGTCTCGGCTTCGGCGATTCGGGCGATCAAGTTGTCGCGGATCTCGCCAAGCCGCGCCCGAGCCGGAGCCGGATGGGTCCGGCCGCGTGTTGGCCGCAGCCACACGAAGGCGTCTGGGGACGAGGGCAGCTGCTGATACGCCCGTGTTCCTTTGCGGATCACCCCGAGCAGCTGATCACCCGGCAGCGGGTCACGCTGGCAGCTCGTCAGCAGTTCTTCGGCACGGGCGCCGTTGGAGACCCAGAATGCCAGCAGGGCCCGGTCCCGGTGGTACCGCAGAGCGGCGAACAGCTCGTTGAACCTGTGGTCAGGGATCCGCCGCGGCAGCCGGGCCGGGACCGACGGCCGGTACCGTCCCCCGCTCGATCGCCGAGCCGAGCCGCCCGCGGCTGCCGGGCGGCGGCGAGTACATCGCCCCCGGCGCGGCCCGGCCGGTCACCGGATTCGGCACTCCTACCGAAGGTCTTACCGGAGGCGCGGCGGCGCTGCTGGAGGCCCGACGGCGCCAGTGGACGCGGACCGGCTTCGGCGCCACCTGCATCCAGCGGGCGAAGTCCCGAGCATCCACCCGCGTGACCCGGTCCCATACCAGCACCCACCCGGCCAGGAACCGCCACCAGCGCAGCAAGTCCATTCCGTACGAGCGGACCGTCGACGCCGACCGTCCACACGCCTGAAGCTCGCCGAAGAAAACGCCAACCGGCTCCACCACGGCTCCGTCCGCGTCCAGCAGCACATACGGTCGGCCCGGATCCGCACTCTCCACCAGCCCACCCGATTCCGGCAGCACGAAGCCAACCAGATCCCGGGTGGAACCACCCATCTCAAGCATGGGCGGGAAGCTAGCAGGAATGGCCTCTGACCTGCGAACACGTAGGCCTTAGTTCAGTCAACGGGACCGTACCGATTCACGTCCATCGGCGACCGAGGACCACAGCGTCCGCTTCCACCAGTACCACCTGGACAACATGTCGCGGGTGCGGGTGCGCAGGATCTGCGGAGCGAGGACCGCGAGGTCCGCAGCGACGAGATCGGCAAGGGCTACGAGATCACCAAGGACCGCATCATCCAGGTGAGCGACGAGGAACTGCGCCAGATGCCGCTGCCGACCGCGAAAGCGATCGAGATCGAGGCGTTCGTTCCCACCTCCTCGATCGACCCGGTCCAGGTCGGGGACGGGTACCACCTCCAGCCGGACGGGCAGGTCGCGGCCAAGCCTTACACCCTGCTGCGCATGGCCCTGGAACGCAGCGCCAAGGTGGCGGTCGCCAAGTACGCCTGGAGCGGCCGCGAGCACCTCGGACTCCTGCGCGTGCGGGACGACGTGATCGTTCTGCACCAGATGATGTGGCCCGACGAGATCCGTGACCCCGTCCAGCTGGCGCCTGCCCCGGTGGAACTCACCGATGAGGAGATCGACGAGGCCGTGCTGCTCATCGACCGGATGGATCTGGACGGCCTGGACGGGTTCCGCGACCGGTACACCGACGCTCTGAAGGAGCTGCTCGCGGCCAAGCGCGAGGGCCACGAGCTGCCCGAGGCGCCCGAGCCCGAGCAGGCACCCGGGAAGGTGGTGGACCTGATGGACGCTCTGCAGGCGTCCGTCGCCCGGGCTCGGGCCTCCCGCGGCGAGGACACCGAGGCCGACGTCAAGATGCCGAAACCCGGGAAGAAGACGCCAGCCAAGGAGACCTCGAAGACCCCGGTGAAGAAGACGGCAGGACGGAAGCCGAAGCGCACCGCCTGACAGGGCGACCACGACCGCCGCAGGGAGGTGATCTTGCGAACTCTGCTGGCGATGGAACGGGCCGCTTCCGAGGCGGCCAGTAGAGCGACGATGGTGACGGGCTGATCGCAGTGCGGGCAGGCCCCGACGGCTCTGCGCCCGCCGGCGCCGACCTGGCGGCCATCCAGACTGGCCATCATCACGAGACCCAACGCGCGCGTTGGGCCGACACCCCGCCGGAGTCGAGAGCAAGCCGCGTGGCGCAGTCGAAAGTCATCCGGGCGCACGTGTCGTTACGCGGGAATGCGCTGTCGCCAGCGGGCACGTCCAGGAGACAGACGGTCAGAATTGGAACTGGTACCGGAGGACCTCAGGGGCTGAGCACTGACTCGGTTCGGCAAAGCTCGCACGGTTACGGCGCTATAGGGGTGCGGACCTCATTGCGGATGGTCGCTGTCTTGGCAGCGAAGGCCGCAAGGTCGAACTCGGCAGGACGCTTGTCGAGGTCCACGGTCTGGGTTACGTGGACTACGGTCGATGCGTCTGCCCAGGAACAGTCCGGTTGCCAGGTCGTTCCGAACTCATCGACCTCCTGAACAATCCGGCAAGAGACGGGCTCCGAGGAACCGCGGGGGGTGATCGCACGGGGACCGATGATCACGGTAGAGCGCATGTCCGTGGCGATGGTCCGGCTGTCGAGTATCTTCAGAAACTCGTCGCGGGCCGTGACGGGGCTGAGCACGGTTCCGTACACTCCCGTCACCGCTAGCACGGGCCCCGAAGTCTGGGACTTTCGGTCATCGGGCCGATAGGCTGCGAACGCGGAGACGCCGTTCTCGATCTGGTCGGAGAGCATCGACGCGATGTTCGGATCGGGCTGTGCGTGATCGGACTCCGTAAAGGTGCCCTTTAGTACCGCCTTGGGCATCTTCAACCGGTAGGGCCCTGACGGAACGGCCGCTTCTCCCGAGCCCTTCATCGATGGGCTCCCGCTCTCTCCGCTGCCGCCACAGCCGGTCAGCGTCACCGTGGCCATAGCCGTAACCACCGCCGCCCTGAGATGTCGCTTCACGTACTCCCCCACCACAGACAGGTCAACGTGATCACTTTGCCATGGGGCGGCCCGGGAAGGACAGGCCCGCATAGGCAGCCTCCAGCAATGGTCCTTCGCAGCAGGACGGTTTCGTCGGGTCCGTGCCCAACCTTGTTGACCGAGCAGCCGACCCGCACGACCGCGATCTAGCTGTATACCTTGCACGCAGCGCGTGACAGCGCCAACCGAAGCGACTGCCCGTTCACGATTCAGTGGGCAGGATCTGAACCAACCCGACCCAGTTTTCCTCGTCCACCTTGGTGTGGGTGGCTCGGACCCTCCAGCGGCCGGCGGCCAGCGGGACCGAGGCCTGGCCGGGCATCCCACCGCCGGGATACTCGGTGTTCAGCTCGGCGCCTGCTTCGGCGGAGGGCAAAAAGCGGCTGGTGGCTGGCTCGTTCGCCAGCCCGATGACCAGCGGCTCCACCGCAAGCGCCGGGGACGAGCCGGTGGCCGGCCCCCGGCTTTCGACAAGGCCCAGTACCGCCGCCGCAACGCGGTCGAACGGTGCGTGAACAAGTGGAAGCAGTTCCGCGCGGTGGCCACCCGGTATGACAAGCGTGACTACATCTTCAACAGCACCCTGACCGTCACCGCGATCGTCATCTGGCTCCGCGACACCCTCCAAGAGCCAGCAGAAACGGCCTAGGGTGCCTCCCTCCCTGCTGCCCTCGTCCAACGCGCCGCCGGGCGCGGGATGACGACGCTCGCGCTGACCGACCGGGACACCGTCGCGGGAACGGTCCGCTTCGCCACAGCCGCTGAGGCCGAGCTGTCGGCCCCGCAGTGCACGCTGTACCGCATCAGCGACCGGGACACCGCGCTGGCCCACGCACGCTGCCTGCACAAGTCGAGCTGCCCACGGCAGAGCCGCGCCCGCGCGTCCGAGCGGGTCGAGCGCGCGCCGCCCGACCGCTCACTGGACCGAACACTCGTTTACCGACCGAGTACCCGCCTCTGGTCAGTCGTCGAGCGTCCGGTAGACGGTGGTCCAGAAGTCCTGGTGGAGTCGGGGGGTGTCCGCGGAGTCCATGGCCGTCTGCGTCAGCAGAATCCCGGTGAGCCGTTCCGCCGGGTCGGCGTACGCTGTCGTGCCCAGGCCGCCGTCCCACCCGAACTGCCCCACGGACGCGAGGTCACGGCGATGGGTGCGCACCGCCATGCCGAAGCCGTAGCCGCCGTGCCGTCCGAAGAGGTCACCAAACTGATCCTTCTCGACCTTCTGCTCCGACGTCAGGTGGTCCATGGTCATCAGCTCGACCGAGGCGCGGGAGAGGACGCGCTCGCCTCCATGGCTCCCCTTGTTCAGCAGCATCCGGTGGAACGCGTGGTAGTCGTCGGCGGTGGAGACCAGACCGTCACCGCCGGCCTCGAACACCGGCGGCCGGCTGTACTTACCGCCAACGGCCTCGTCCCAGGTCGTGAGCTCGCCGGTCTCCGGGTCGTGGGCATAGCTGGTGGGGAGCCGGTGCATCCGGTCGGCGGGCACGTGGAACCCCGTGTCCACCATCCCCAGTGGCTCGAACAGCCGCTCGCGCAGGAACTCCCCGAAGGACCGGCCCGCCACTCTCGAGACCAGGACCCCGAGCACGTCGGAGCCGACGTGGTACTGCCACCGTTCGCCGGGCTGGTACATCAGCGGAAGGGCGCCCAGCTGCTTGATCCACTCGTCCGGTCCGACCGTCGGCCAGTTCGCGGTCCCGTCACCGATGACGCCCCGCTCCCGGACGGCGGCCTGGATCGGGTACGTGTCCGGCGGAGCCGGCACCAGACCGAAACCGAAGGTCAGGGTCAGCAGATCGCGCACAGTGATCGAGCGCCGGGCAGGCACGGTGTCGTCCAACGGGGCGTCGATCCGCGCCAGCACCCGCCGGTTCGCGAGCTCGGGCAGCCAGGTCTCGACCGAGTCGTCCAGTCGCAGTCGGCACTCCTCGACCAGGATCATCACCGCCGCGGCGGTGACCGGCTTGGTCAGTGAGGCCATGCGGAAGAGGGTGTCCCGACGCATCGGCGCACCACCCGGAGCGCCAGCAGATCGTCGGTCACCGCGAGCAGTGCCGACGAGGCCGCCCGCCTCGCCGCCGGCCCCACCGCCGTCCGTCGATCCGCCCTCCGATCCACCGTGGAGTCCGGCGTCCGATCCGCCGCCCGAAAGGCCAACCGATCGACGAGCCGCATGCAGGGTGCCCAACGCCTCCACGTGCACCTGGTCGCCCCTGCCGACCAGGGCGACCAGTCCGGGAACCGCCCCAGACTCGACGTAACCGGCAAGCACCTCGCGCATCCGGTGCAGCCCCGCTCGCGAAAGCCCACCGTCCGCGCCGTCACTCAGACCCCAGTTCCCCCGCTCGTCCCAGCTCACGGTCTGTCTGATGGCCTGTGACATGTCGTCCCCCTTGTGTTTACTTTGATCGCCGAGTGGTCGTCCGGCCTACCCTTCAGCATTTCACCTGGCCGGAGCGGGGGACAACGGGAGATCACGAAAGGCCGGATAAGTGGCCTCTTACGGATCGTGGTGCGTCGTCATAGCACCGAGGGGGACTGGACGGGTGGAGCTGAGGGACATCGAGATCTTCCTGACGCTTGCGGAAGAACTTCATTTCGGCAGGACGGCCCAACGGCTGTACGTGTCGCAAGCCCGGGTCAGCCAGGCCCTCAAGAAGCAGGAACGAGGCGTCGGGGCGCGGCTGTTCGAGCGCAACAGCCGAAACGTGCGGCTGACCCCCCTGGGAGAGCAACTGCGCGCGGACCTGCTACCGGTCTACCGGGGACTACAGGAGGGCGTGGAGCGGGCCAGGCTCGCCGCGCGGGGCACGACCGAGGTGTTACGCGTGGGCATGCTGCCCAGCAACGCCCACGATCTACGGCCCTACTGGGAGGCGTTCCGCGCCCGCCACCCGCAGTGGGCCCTGCGCATACGGCACAACCCGTTCGTCGACGCGTTCGGCCCGCTGCGGCGGGGAGACATCGACGTCCTGGTCGCCTGGCTGCCCGTCGAGGAGCCCGACCTCACGGTGAGGCCGGTCATCTACACCGAGCACGCGGTGGCACTCGTCGCCCACGACCACGAACTGGCCGTCCGGCCATCGGTCTCGCTGGGAGTCTTCGGGCGCTTTCGGCATTTGGCAGGGCCCGGCCGGACCCGATTACTGGGCGGACGCCTTCACGCCCTTCCAAACCCCCAACGGCCGCCCGACCGAACGCCACAGCCCGGTCATCAAGAGCCTGGACGACATGTTCACCCAGGTCGGTGCCGGGGACGTTGTCCACAACCTGGGCGCCCACGTCACCCGCTACCACGCCTGCCCCGACATCGTCTAATTGCCTATTCACGACTGTCCAGGCCTGCGCTGGGGCCTGGTCTGGCGCAGCGACACCGAGTTCGCCCCCGTCCGGGCACTTGCCCAGGTCGTGGGGGCTTGGGTACGGCGAGGCACTGAGAGTGAAACGTGGACCGCTCCCCGTCCGCGTGCTAGGGCCTGTGTGATGTTGTGATCAGCCAGTTGCCTTCAGCAGGTCGTTGATCCAGATCATCGAGGCACGGAGGTGGAGGCCGGCGAGGTAGC
>NZ_JBSFCF010000061.1:0-40221 GCF_053593335.1 Streptomyces sp. NPDC002324 | reverse complement strand
TTGTTGGTGAGGACGGTGCCCTGGGCCTCCATGACGGCGAGGGGGGCGAAGTTCTCGGAGGCGATCATCTCCAGGGTGGACTGCTGGCGGTGCAGTTCGGCGTCGACGGCGGCGGCGACCTCGGGGTCCAGCTCGTGCAGGGGTGTGTTCAGAAGCGACATGCGTACGACCTCGTCTTCTCAGCCGGCGGTGCGTATTGAGCAACATGTAGAGCGATACGCAACATGGTCCAAGAGGGGCGGGGCCCGGTCAAGGGCGTCGACGGAGAACCGGCGCTCCGACGACGAAGCGCCCGGCCCGTCGACCACGACGGACCGGGCGCTTCACCGCTCAGCTCATCGCGGCTCGCCCGCGTACGGCGCCACGGTGATCCGGTCGATCAGCGGCGCGTAGCGCGAGCGGAGCAGCACGCCGGGGAAGGTGTCCGAGGCGTAGGTGGTGCCGTCGAAGTCGGGCAGCTCCTCGGAGCGCAGGGTGAGGGTGTTGCGGCCCTTCTTGAGGTCGACCGGGACGGTCAGCTCCCAGAAGTTGTTGCGGTGGAAGCTGTGCGGGAAGCCGACGCGTCGGGTCTCGCCGCCGTTGACGGTGAGGTCGGCGTGGCGGGCGAGCGGGTCCGGGTTGTAGTGGGTGGCCTCGGACTGCTCGGGGTTGGAGTAGCGGATGCGCAGGGCGTGAAGGCCGGCCCGGTCCGCGGTGACGGTGAAGGTCGCCGTGTTGCCGTTGCCCGGGTCGCCGCCGATCCCGCTGATCGCCGTGCCGTCGGTCGCCAGGGACAGCGGCGTGAGCGTGGCCGAGCCCGCGAGTTTCGCGTCCTTCGCCTCGTACGTACGCGTCGGGAGCGAGTCTTCCGTCGGCGTGACCGTGAGACGGTCGAGGAGGGTGGTGGCCGAACGGCCGGTGACCGTCACCTTGTTGACCCCGCCCGACAGGGAGACGGCCACGCTGTTCTTGGTCTTGGTCAGGCGCAGGACGTCGTGTCCGTTGACGGAGAGCCGGGCTTTCATGGTGTCGAGGGCGTCGACCTTGAGAGTCGCCTCGCGCTCCGCGGGGGAGTAGACCCAGAACGTGGCGGTCTGGTCCTTCGTGAGCCGCATCGCGCCCGAGCCGGTGGTGGGGGCCTCGGTCTTCTTGGGCAGCTCGTAGACGGGCTGCGCGCCCTTGGCCGGCCAGGCCAACTCGCCCTCGTAGACCTGGGTTTCGGCCGAGGGGTCGGGAAGGGACAGGGTGAGGCGGTCGACGATGGCGTCTCCCTGGGTGACGCGCTTGCCGTCGAGGCTCCGGGCGGCGAGCGTCAGGGTGTGCCTGCCCTTCGTGAGGCGCACCTTCGTGTCGGCGTGGTCCCACACCACCCACTTGTAGCCGAGCGGCAGATGCAGCTCCTGCTCGCCGTCCGCCTTGCCGTCCACGCGGAGGAAGACGTTCGTGGGGCCCTGCTCCTTCACCTTGTCGAAGGTGTTGAGGGAGTTGGCGAAGACGCTCAGGTCGTAGGTGCCGTCCTCGGGCACGTCCACCGCGAAGTCGAGGGTGACGTCCGAACCGGTGCGCAGACCGCCGACGTCGTAGCCGCCCGAGGTGTAGAACTTCGACACGTCGCGAGGGGAACCCTCCGGGCCGTTCTTGGAGTAGCCGGACCCGGTGTGGGCGGCGGCCTCCGCCTCGTAGGACGCCTTCCAGGAAGCGGGCGGGGTCTGGGTGCCCTTCGCCTTCCCGGCCGGGCTGAGGACGATCTCGTACGCCGACGACTCCTTCAGCGCCGGCAGCGCGCCGTCGCCGAAGCCGACGACGACCGTGCCGTCGTCACCGACCCGCAGGTCCGTCTCGGTGAGCAGCTTCGGGCCGGAGGAGTCGCCGAGCTGTCCGGTCCACTCGATCTCCCGCACCCAGGCGTGCACGCGCTCCCCGAACAGCTTCTTCGGGACGTCCGCGAAGGTGATGTGGCCCTTGCCGGTGGACCCGCCGAAGACCAGCCGGGCCTGCTTGCGCTTGTCGTCCAGTGTGGCGACGCCCTGCATGGTGTAGTTCTCGCCGGGGAACGGCGGGGTCACCTTCACCGTGTGGCCGCTCATCGAGGCGTAGGAGTTCAGCAGCCACCACTGCCCGTTGCCGCGGTTCGACTGCACCGCGGAGTCGGAGAGGTTGCCGTCGATGTTCCAGTACGCGATGTCGGCGTCCACCTTGGACTCCTCGATCGCGGACACCCACTGGATCATCTGGCCGGGGACGGAGGTGTGGTAGTTGAAGGCGTACTCGTTGATGTTGACGGGCAGTTCGGTGCCTTCCTTGTCGGTGCCCTTGAACACCTCCTTCTCCCAGCCCCGGTACTTGGCGACGCTCGCGCGCACCGCCTCGGGGTGGCTCAGCTCGTGCCAGGTGATCACCTCCGGGAGGGTGCCGGCGGCCACGGTGTGCTGGAGGAAGCCCTTCACCTGGTCGTAGAGGACGCTGGTGTTGGGGCCGGCGATGCGGGCGTCCGGCATCTTCTCCTTGATGAGCCGGTAGGTGCCGTCCCAGGCGGCGAAGAAGTCGTCCGGGTCGGTGAGCCAGCTGACCTTGTCGTAACTCCACTCACCGGTGCCGAACATGTTGCCCTCGGGCTCGTTGTACGGCACGAAGACGATGTTGCCCTGGTACTTCTTCGGCAGCTTCAGGACCTGGTCGACCTGGGTGGCGATCTTCTTCTCGTAGAGCCTGAGCTTCTCCTGCGGGGTGTCGCCCGGCCACTGGTACGGGAAGCCGCGGTGGATGTCGGTCATGTAGATGTACACATCGCCGTCGGTGGAGTCGGCCAGCGGCTTCACCACCTCCAGCGCGTCGGCCCCCGGGTGCTGCGGGCCGTCCTGCGCCTTGGTGGAGACCGTGCGCAGGCCCATGCCCTCCATCAGGTTGTTGGTGGGGACGTCCGGTCCGTACACGCCGTAGAGGGTGCCGGACGCGCCGCCGTGGAACGCGCCGGTGTCCGAGCCGAGGTCGACGGTGAGCTGTCCCTCGCGCACCACCGTGACGGTCGCCTTCACGGCCCGCCCGGCCGTGGTCCCCGCCACGGTGAACGTCCCCGGCCGGTCGTACTTCTCGGACGGTACGGCGTCCCAGGCGACGGGCGCGTCACGGTCGTAGCCGTCGGAGAAGGAGGAGCGGACGGTGGCGGGGAGCGCGGGGGCGGTCCCGGTCGTGGTGCGGACCTCGAAGGACGTCTTCGAGGGTTCCCGGAGGGTCGGCACGTCCCCGACGGTACCGGCCACCTGCGCGGGGCTGAGCGCCGCGTGCCACACGGTGAAGTCGTCGATCGCGCCCTTGAGCAGCGGGTCCGGCCAGAAGGACTTGCCGATGTAGCCGGCGGCCGTGGCCGAACCTTCCATCAGGTCCTTCGCCCTGATGTCGGTCTCGGCGGAGGAGACCGCCACTCCGTCGAGGTAGGTGGTGAGCCGGCCGGCGGCGGTGTCGAGGGTGACGGTGACGGTCTTCCACGCGTCGGCGGGCAGCATCGCATAGCCGCCGGCCTGTGCTTCCGCGCCCCCGCCGCCGGTGGTGACGGCGGTACGCAGCACCCCGTCGCCGTTGTAGGGGGTGCTGAAGAGGTACTTGGTCGTGTTGGTGCCCAGGTCGAAGATCCGCTGCCAGGACGCCTTGTCGCCGCTCCACTTCACGCGGGCGGAGACCGTCAGGTCGCTGGTGTCGCCGATCACCGCGCGGGGCAGCCGGACGTACGCGCCGTCGGAGGTGGGCGCACCGCCCGGCAGGGCCAGCGCACTGCCGCCGCCCGCGCCCGCCACGGAGCGGGCGGTGGTGCCGTTCACCAGGGTCGCCGTCAGACCGTTGCCCGAGCTGTCGGTGATCCGGCCGGAGGCGAGGTCGTCCTCGTCGAACGTGTAGCGGGCGGCGGGCGGGGGTGTGTCCGCCGCGTGCGCGGGGACGGCGGGTGCGGCCAGCAGGCCCGCGCCGAGTGTCAGGGCCACGGCGGCCGGTGCTCGGCGCCGGGCGGATCTGTCAGCGGATGGCATGGATCGCGTCCTCAATCCTCGGGTGACGGAATTCCGGTCGGCTCCACCTCGGTCGGCTGCTCGTCCATGCGCCGCCGCCCGGGCAAGGGCACGGAGGGGGTCCGGGGCGCGCGAAGCGGCCCTCGCGGGTGCCGGAAGGATCACTTCATCGAACCGGTTCGGCGAAGCTAGCACCGGGACTCCAGGCCAGCAATCCCTCCGACGCGGCGGATTTCCACGGTCTCTCCGGGTCCTCGAACGCGTCGCGAACGACGTGCCCCAGGTGTTGACAGGCTCCCTCGCAGTTTCTACCTTCACTTCACGCGAACCGGTTCGACGATCGGCGAGCACCCCTCGTCCGTCCCATCCCTCAGGACCACCGGACCGGTACTCTCTCCCGGAGGAGACGAACCGGTTCGAGTTAGGAGTCGGCGTGAACATCGGTGAGATCGCCCGGCGGGCCGGTGTGTCGCGCTCCACCGTCTCGTACGCGCTGAGCGGCAAGCGTCCGGTGTCGGAGGACACCCGCCGCAGGATCCAGCAGGTCGTCGACGAGCTGGGCTATCAGCCGAGTGCCAGCGCTCGTGCTCTGGCCAATGGCCGGACCAGTACGATCGGCCTGGTCTTTCCGCCGGCCGGGAATCACTACACGGGTATGCAGCTGGATTTCATCGGCAGTGTGGTGGAGGCCGCCGCGGCCTACGACTACGACGTCCTGCTCTCTCCGAGCGGCGTGGACAGTGACCGTTCCTTCCAGCGGCTGCTGGGTGAGCGGCGGGTCGACGGTGCGATTTTGATGGAGATCCGGCTGGAGGACGACCGGGTCGATCACCTCACCGCTCTGGACTTCCCTGCCATCGCCATCGGCCGCACCGCCCGTCCCGAGGGCGGCTGGTGGGTGGGTCTGGATCACACCGCGCTGGCGGCCGCTTGTGTGCACCACCTGGCGGACCTGGGCCATCGCCGGATCGCTCTGGTGAACCGGCCGGAGAAGTTGCTGCGGGCGGGGTACGAGTCGGCGCACCGTGGTCTGGACGGCTTCACCAAGGCCGCGGCCGAGCGTGGGCTGACCGTGCGGACGTACTGCTGCGGTGACGACGCGGCTTCCGGTCAGGAGTGTGTGCGGCGGATCCTGCACGACGATCCGGCCACCACCGCCCTGGTCACCCTGAACGAGGCGGCGCTGGGCGGCCTCTACCGGGGCCTGGCCCAGGCCGACCGCCTTGTGCCGCGCGACTTCTCGGTCACGGGTGTGGTGGCCGGCCGGTGGGCGGAGACGGTGACCCCGCAGCTCACCGCGGCGGACGTCCCCGCGGCCGAGATGGGCCGCCGCGCCGTCGAACTGCTGGTGGAACGGCTCGACCAGCCCGGCGCACGGCCCCGGCACCACCTGCTCGTCCCGCCGATCTCACTGCGGGCCAGCACCGGCCCGGCGGGCGTCCCGCCCGGCCCGCACACCGGGCCCACCGCGACGCCCTGACCCCGGCCCCCTCTTCTTCCTTCTCCTCCTCACTCCGTCGGACACCCGCCCCGCCCCCCGGCGCTGTCCGGCGCGCCCACCCTCAGCGACTCCATGTCCTCGGCACCCGCCGACCCCATGTCCTCGGCACCCGCATGCCAGAAACAGAGGAACCGTGATGAACAGCTCCGCAAGAAGGCGCCGACTGACCGCAGCGGCCTTGACCACCCTCGCCGTCGCCGTCGGTGCCACCGCGTGCGGCTCCGGCAAGGACGGCACCGGCGCCAAGGGCGCCGACAGCGGCACGTACACCGTGTGGGACCCCTACCCGCAGTTCGACAAGGGGTCGGCGTGGGCGAAGCTGCTCGACGACTGCGGTGCCCAGGCCGGTGTGAAGGTCAAGCGGACCGCGTTCGACACGAGCGACCTGTCGAACAAGGCGCTCCTCGCGGCGCAGCAGGACAATTCCGCGGACGTGCTGATCGTCGACAACCCGGTGGTCTCGACGCTGGCCGAGGCGGGCGTGCTGACCTCGACCGCCGACAACAAGCTGGACACCTCCCAGGTGGATCCCAACCTGCTCGCGGCCGGCCAGTCCGGCGGCAAGACGTACGGCACCCCGATCGGCGCGAACACCCTCGCCCTCTACTACAACAAGGAGGTGCTGAAGAAGGCGGGCGTCGACATCGCCTCGGTGAAGGACTGGAAGTCGCTGACGGCGGCGCTGGCGAAAGTCGACCGGGCGGGGAAGAAGGGCATCACGTTCTCCGCGATCGGCACGGAGGAGGGCAGCTTCCAGTTCCTGCCGTGGTTCTGGGGCTCGGGAGCACAGCTGACCGACGTCGGCTCGGCGGAGGCGGTGTCCGCGCTGACGCTGTGGAAGAACTGGCTGGACAAGGGCTATGCCCCGAACTCGGTCATCAACAACACCCAGACCACCAGCTGGCAGGAGTTCGCGACGGGCGACTACGCGTTCGCGGAGAACGGCACCTGGCAGCTGGCCAACGCGGAGAAGGCCGGCTTCGACTACGGCGTCATTCCCGTGCCCGGCGCTTCCGGTGGGAACGCCGCCGCCCCGACCGGCGGCGAGTTCGTCACCGTCCCCGTCCAGGGCGACACCGGCCGCTACGCCACCTCACGCAAGCTGGTCTCCTGCCTGACCGGCACGGAGAACCTGTTCGACACGGACACCACCCTGTCCTATGTGGCCCCCACCGGCGAGGTCCAGGACAAGCAGGTGGCGGCGAACGCCCAGCTGAAGCCCTGGGTGGAGGCGGTCAAGGCGGCCAAGGGGCGCACCAGTGACGATCTGGGCACCAGGTACCCGAAGATCTCAGAGCAGTTGTGGAAGGCCGTCCAGTCGGCTCTCAGCGGTGCCGAGTCCCCGAAGAACGCGCTGAGCGCAGCCCAGGCCGCGGTCAAGTGACCGCGGTGCAGCACAGGTTGACGAGGGTCACGACACAGGCCCGGCGCCGCCGCCCGGTGTCCCCGCAGTGGACCGCCTGGGCCTTCCTCACCCCCGTCACCCTCTACCTCGCCCTCTTCTACGCCTATCCGCTCTACCGCAACCTCGACCTGAGCCTGCGCGACTACACCGTCCGCTCCTTCGTCCAGGGCGACGCGCCGTTCACCGGCCTGGCGAACTACCGGACCGTCCTCGACGACCCGACCTTCGCGCCCGCTCTGCTGCACACCGTCGTCTTCACCGCCGTGTGCCTGTTCTTCCAGTACGCCCTCGGTCTCGCCCTCGCGGTCTTCTTCAACCAGCACTTCAAGCTCTCCGCCACCCTGCGGGCCCTGTTCCTCGTCCCCTGGCTGCTGCCGCTGATCGTGTCGGCCTCCACCTGGTCGTGGATGCTGAACAGCGACTCCGGCATCGTCAACACGGCGCTGGGTGTCGTGGGCGTCGACCCCGTCAACTGGCTCACCTCACCCACCTGGTCGCTGACCTCGGTGATCATCGCCAACATCTGGATCGGCGTCCCCTTCAACCTGGTCGTCCTCCACAGCGGGCTGCAGTCCGTCCCGGCCGGCCTGTACGAGGCCGCCGCCCTCGACGGGGCGAACGCCTGGCAGCGCTTCTGGCGGATCACCTTCCCCCTGCTGCGCCCGGTCTCCGCGATCACGCTGCTGCTCGGACTGGTCTACACGCTCAAGGTCTTCGACATCATCTGGATCATGACCAAGGGCGGCCCGGCAGATTCCTCCACCACCTTCGCCACCTGGTCCTACCAGCTCGGCTTCGGCAATCTCCTGCCCGCCTTCGGCCCCGGCGCGGCCGTCGGCAACCTGCTCGTCGTCGCCGCCCTGGTCTTCGGCCTGATCCATGTCCGGGTCCAGCGAAAGCAGGCACTGTCATGACGCGCCGCAGTCCATGGAAGACCCTCGTGGGGGTCGCGCTCACCGCGATCATGCTGTTCCCGGTGTACTGGATGCTCAACGTGTCCTTCACCCGCGACCAGGACATGCGCAAGAGCCCACCCGACCTCTTCCCCGCCCACGGCACACTGGACGGCTACCGCACAGTGCTGGACGAGCAGTTGCCCTATCTCGGCACCAGCCTCGTCGTCGGCCTCGGCACCGTCGTCCTGACCGTGGCCCTCGCCGCACCCGCCGGCTACGCGCTGGCCAGACTGCGCCCGCGCGGCGGCGGAGTGCTCGGCTTCGTGCTGCTCGCCGCCCAGATGATCCCCGGCATCATCATGGCGATGGGCTTCTACGCCATCTACCTCCAGCTCGGCCTGCTCCAGTCCGTCCCCGGCCTGATCGTCGCCGACTCCACCCTGGCCGTCCCCTTCGCCGTCCTCATCTTCACCGCCTTCATGTCCGGCATCCCCGGCGAACTGCTCCAGGCCGCGCAGATGGACGGAGCCGGGCCACTGCGCACCTTCCGGTCGATCGTCCTGCCCATGAGCCGCAACTCGGTCGTCACCGTCTCGCTGTTCGCGTTCCTGTGGTCCTGGTCCGACTTCGTCTTCGCCGCCACCCTGGCAAGCGGCGGCACCCACGAGCCCATCACCCTCGGCATCTACCACTACATCGGCAACAACAACCAGGAGTGGAACGCCATCATGGCCACCGCCGTCCTGGCCTCCCTGCCGGCCGCCGTCATCCTCGTCCTCGCCCAGCGCTACGTCGCCGCGGGCGTGACCGCCGGCGCCGTCAAGGACTGAACTCCCCCTTCCCCCCGCACTCCCGCTTCGAGAAACGAGTCGCCCTCCATGACCGCCGCACGACCCGGCCCGTCCTTCTCCCTCGACGACATCCCGTTCAGCACCCACGGCTCCTGGTTCGACATCTCCCCGGTCCTGGCGGAGAAGACGTACGCCGATGACCTCCACCTGGTGTCGCACCAGAACGGCATGCACGCCGTCCTGCGCCTCGTGCCGCTCGACTCCGCCACGGGCGAGCGGGCCGAGACGCACGTGGAGGCGACACCGGGGCTGCTGAGCTGGTCCGGCGCGGGCGGCCGGGTCGATCTCGCCTACGAGTCGCCGGACACCGTACGGCTGCGCGGCGAGGGACTCTCCCTGCGCCTCTGCGCTGCGGCCCGCACACTGACCCCGTTCAGCGGCACCTACTTCTTCCACGACGCGGCCGCCGGGGCCCATGTGTTCACGTCGTACGAGACCGGACGCCGTTACCGCGTCACCGTGCTCGACGGCACGGTCGCCGACGTGTTCGGCGGGCAGGCCCTCGGGAGCGCGGACCGGGGCCTCACCGTCACCGCCGGGCCGGACGGCCACTGGGAGGTCGCGGTCGAGGAACTCGACACGGCCCGCCGCCCGTTCGCGTCGACGGCGGCTTTCGGCGAGGTCGTCGAAGCGGCGCGGGACGCCTTCGCGAAGTTCGTCGACACGGTGGCTCCCTGGCGTACGGCGGCCACCCCGGCCGCCGAACTCGCCGCCTACGTCGTGTGGTCCGCGACCGTCCGCCCGGCGGGCCTGGTCACCCGGCCCGCAGTGCTGATGTCCAAGCACTGGATGGACAAGGTCTGGAGCTGGGACCACTGCTTCAACGCCCTCGCCCTGGCGCCCGGCCTGCCCGGACTGGCCCGGGACCAGTTCCACCTGCCCTTCGACCACCAGGACGAGACCGGCGCCCTGCCCGACTCGGTCACCCACTCCGAGGTCCTCCACAACTTCGTCAAACCCCCCATCCACGGCTGGACCCACGCCCGGCTGCGCCGTCGGCTGAGCACGCCCCAGGACCCGGCCGAACTGGCCGAGACCTACGACCGGCTGGAACGCTGGACGGCCTTCTGGCTCACCGCACGACGCGCCCCCGGCGCCGCGCTGCCCCACTACCAGCACGGCAACGACAGCGGCTGGGACAACGCCACCGCCTTCGACCCCGAACGCGTGGTCGTCACCGCCGACCTGGCCGCCTTCCTCGTCCTCCAGCTGCACGAACTGGCCGAACTGGCAACGCGGTTGGACCGACCGGACGACGCCCGCCGATGGACGCTGGCCGCCGACACGACCCGCACGGCGATGCTCGACCACCTCTGGACCGGCGACCGGTTCGTCACCCAGGGGGTCGCGAGCGGCGAGACCTGGCACAGCTCCAGCCTTCTCGACCTGATGCCCCTCGTGTTGGGCGAGCATCTGCCGCCCGCCGTCAGCCGCGCCCTGGCCGACCGCGTCGAGGCCCATCTGACCCCGTACGGCCTCGCCACCGAACTCCCGACCTCACCCCACTACCTCCCCGACGGCTACTGGCGCGGCCCGATCTGGGCCCCCGCCACCGTCCTCATCGAGGACGGCCTGCGCCGCGCCGGCCACCACCACCTCGCGGACGAGATCAGCGCCCGCTTCCGCACCCTGTGCGAAACCCACGGCTTCGCCGAGAACTTCGACGCCCTCACCGGAACGGGCCTGCGCGACCGCGCCTACACCTGGACCGCCAGCAGCTACCTCCTCCTCGCCGAGGCCCATGAGACCCACGGGAGGGGCGAGGCGCCGGCCACCGCCGAGGCCGCCCCCGGGCCGCTCCACCAGGTCACGCCGGGATGAACCCCGGCCACCAGGGCGGGACGTTCCCCGGGCACACGGGGTCGGGGTAGCCGTCGGGCATGCCGAGCCAGGTCACGAGGAACCAGCTGGACACCAGGGCGAGGACGAGCCCCACGGCCAGGGCCGCACCGGGACGGCGCCGGCCGAGGGTGCCGTACGGGACGGTCCACGCGGCCGCGGCCGCGATCCACACGAAGGGGGCGAGGAGCAACAGCGTCATGACATCGGCGGGACCGCTGCCGACGTCACAGGCGGCCCAGGCCCGCCCGACGGCGGTCAGGGACACCACCGCGGTCAGTCCCCCGAAGAGAACGCCGTGCACCATGCCCCTGAACCAGGGCCTCGGAGGGCTCGTCGGCCCCGCTTCCGTCACCGTTCACCTATCGCCGCGCGGACGGTGAGCGTAGCAACGAGACGCGGGTGCTTCGCGACCCCTACCGGGCCGACGACGAAGTCTGCCCGCACCTCCGCGACCGCGGCGAGATCAACTGGTTCGTCCACCATCCGCCCGCCTCGTTCCGGCCGGACTCCGAGGCCGTCGCCGACCTGCTGATGAGCGCGTGCCTGACCCAGTTGTCCCGCTGGGACGTACGAGCCCGGTACGCGAGCGGCGAGCTTCCCGCGCCCGGCGTCCACGGGCTGCCCCGCACCTGGCCGCACATCCGCGCCCTCTACCGACGCGCGGGCTTTCGGCAGGTGGGGGACACCGAGGTCATCCTGATCGCGTACGTGTCCGACCTGCCGCCGCACCGGCCGGGGCCGGACGTCACCGTCGAGCGCACGCTGGGGGAGTGCGGCACACGCTTCACGGCGTACGCGGCCGGCCGCGCACGGGGCTTCATCGAGACAGACACCGCCCTGTCCCGCCCCGAACGCCACACCAGGGGCGTGCGACTGGCCGACATCGGCAATCTGCACATCGACCCGTCGGCGTACGGCGACGGCCTGGAACACCGGCTTCTGGGGGAGGCCGCCGACTGGCTCCGGCTGTGCGGCGTGGAGCGCCTCCTCGCCTACGAGACCGTCTGCGAGACCGCCCGCGACGACGGCACCTCGATCGGCCACCTGACCTCGGCGGGCTTCCGGGAACTGACCTGCACCGACCGCCACTGGCAGCACGGCGCCTGACGTCCCGTGCACCGCGGGCCCGATACTCCCACCCGGTGAGAGTTTGGTAAGGCTGCCCTTATATTGTGTGATCGATACCCCCGGATGCCGCAGCCGCGCACCGGGGGCGCGATCCGCCCGCCGCAAGACAGGACCGACCATGCGCACCACTTCCCGCCGTCTTCTGGTGGCCCTCGCCCTCACCCCGATGCTCTCCGGCTGTTTCGCCGCCGGAGGGAACGGCTCGGGCGCGAGCGGGGAGTCGGGAGCGGGCGGGCGCCTGCGGATCGCCCTCGCGGTGCCGCCGGTGCAGGCCCTGTCGCCGTACAGCAACGACGCCACCGTGCTCAGCAAGCTCTCCGTGGCCGAAGGCCTCACCGCCCTGGACGAGGACGGCGCCGCCGCGCCCGCCCTGGCGAAGTCCTGGACACGGAAGAACGACACGACCTGGGTTTTCCAGCTGCGCAAGGCCACCTTCCAGGACGGCACCGACGTCACCGCCGAGTCGGTCGTCGACGCGCTCGACCACGCGAACAGGGCCACGACCAAGCCGCGCGTCCTCAGCGACGTCACGCTGACCGCCGTGGCGGACGACGCCGACACCGTCACGCTCACCACCAAGACGGCCGACCCGGTCCTCCCGCTGCGGCTCGCCAGCCCCGCCCTCGGCATCCTCGCCGAGAAGGCGTACGCCGACGACGGCACCGTCAGCCCCGTCGGCACCGGCACCGGCCCGTTCAGGATCACCAAGCTGACCGGAAAGACGAAGGCCACCCTCGACCGTTACGACGGCTACTGGGGCGGCAAGGCCAAGACCTCCGGCATCGACGTCAGCTGGATCGCCGACGGCACCGCCCGCGCCAACGCCCTGCGCGGCGGCGACGTGGACATCGCCGAATGGATCCCCACCGCCCAGGCGAAGCTCCTCGACGAGAACACCCGCCACGAAGTGCCGTCCGTGCGCACCGACAGCCTGATCCTCAACACCGGCGGTGGCCTCCTCGCCGACACGGGCCTGCGGGCCGCCGCCCGTGCGGCCGTGGACGGCGGTGTCCTCGTCGACTCCGTCTTCGGCGGATACGCCGACCCCGCGCAGGGGCTGTTCGGCCCGGCCGTTGCCTGGGCCGCCGACGAGCGGGTCGAGGTGACCGGCCGGGCGAAGGCCGCGACCACCGCCGAGGTCAAGGCGGAGACGAAGGGCAAGACCCTGCGTCTGGCCACATACACCAACCGCGCCGAACTCCCCGAGGCCGCCTCCGTCCTCCAGCAGCAGCTGGAGAAGGCCGGGTTCACCGTGAAGCAGGACGTACGCGAGTACACGCAGATGGAGGCCGACCTCCTCGCCGGCAGGTACGACGCCCTCGTCTTCTCCCGGGTCACGCTCCTCGACACCGGCGACGCGGTGGCCTACCTCGCCAGCGACTTCACCGGTGACGGCGTCTACAACATCGCGGGCCTGAAGGACGCCGAGGTCGACGCGGCCATCAAGTCCGCCGCCGCGGAAGGCGACACGGCGGAGCGGCAGAAGAAGATCATGCGGGCCGAGGCGGAGATCCTGCGCACCGACGCCGTCGTCCCCCTCGTCCACGAGAAGGTCGTACAGGGCATCTCCGACAACGTCGAGGGCGTCCTGCTCGACCCCCGCGAGCGCTCCCTCGTCGACGCCGACACCCACCTGAAGTAGCCGCCGATGAGCACCATGTCGCCGGCCGGCGCCCAGGGCCTCCCGACCCGGTGGCGCGCGGGGGCCGGCCGGATCACGGCGGGAGGCGCCCTGCTGGCCGCCGTCGCCTTCCTGCCCTGGCTGTCCGGTGTCGACCCCGCGCTGACCGTCCTGCGCGCCCGCTCCGCCGACCAGGACCCGACCCCGGCCCAGTTGAGCGCCGTACGTGAGCAACTGGGCCTGGACGAGGGGCCGTCCGCCCATCTCGCCCGATGGGCGGGCGGACTGGCGCGCGGGGACGCGGGCGTCTCCTGGGTGTCGGGTGAACCGGTGCTGCCGCAGGTGACGACCGCCCTCGCGGTCTCCGTCACGCTCATGCTCGGCGCACTGGCGGTGACCGTCGTGGTGGCCGCGCTCGTCTGTGCCCGCACCCTGCGCCTTGGTGCGCGGCGAAGGCTGCGGCACAAGCGTGCGGGCATCGGCGCCGCCGTCCTCGCCGCGCTGCCCAAGTTCCTGCTCGCCTCACTGCTGGCGACGGTGTGCGGGGTGTGGCTTGGCTGGTTCCCCTCGCAGGGGTGGGAGGGCCCGCGGTCGATGGTGCTGCCCGCCCTCGCCCTCGGCGTGCCCTCGGGGGCGATGATCGGCGGCCTGCTCGACCAGTCCCTGCCGGCGGCCTTCAACGAGCCGTGGGCACGCACCTGGCGCGCCTGCGGACATCGCGGCGGCCGCATCGCCCGCACCGCGCTGCGCCGCGCCCTGGCCGGGGTGCTCCCCCAGCTCCTGCCGACCGTCGTCGCCCTGGTCGGCGGCGCGGTCGCGGTGGAGAAGATCTTCGACATCCCGGGCCTCGGCCGTCTCGCGCTGGACGCGGCCGTCGCCCAGGACCTGCCGCCGCTGCAGACCGCGACACTGGCCCTGGTCCTGCTCGGCGTCTGCGCCGGCTTCGTGGTCCGGGCGGTGCGCCACGCCCTGCTCGGCCCGGCCCTGCGGGACGGCGCCCTGCCCGCCCTGCACCCGCCCGCGCTCGCCCGGACACGGTCGCTGCCCTGGGTCGTCGGATGCTGTGCGGTCGCCCTGCTCGCCCTGGTGGTGTCCGGTCTCCTGCGCGACCCCTTGCACGTGGAGACGACGGCCCGGCTGCTGCCCCCGTCCTGCGCGCATCCCCTCGGCACCGACTCGCTCGGCCGCGATCTGCTGGCCCGGCTGGGCCACGGGGCCGTGCGCACGATCGGGGCGGCCCTCATGGTGACCGTGGTCAGCGCCCTCGTCGGACTGGTCATCGGGACGGCGACCCAGGTGGGGGCGGGGCTGACCGACATCGTGGCGACCCTGCCGGCCGTCCTCGCCGGCCTTCTCACGACCGCGGTGACCGGGCCGTCGGTCTGGGGCGCCGCGTGCGCGGTGTGCCTGGTGGCCTGGACGCCGTACGCCGCGCAGGCGGCCGCCCTGCTCGAACAGGAACGGGCCAGCGGCCACCTGCTGGCGTCGGTCTCCTTCGGCGCGGGCCCCTCCTACCTCCTGCGCCACCACCTGCTGCCCGCGGTCCTGCCCGCGCTGGTGCGCAACGCCCTGCTGCGCCTGCCCACCACGGTCCTCGTGCTGGCCTCTCTCGGCTTCCTCGGCCTGGGCGAACAGCCGCCCACGCCGGAGTGGGGCCGTCTGCTCTCGGAGAACCAGCCCTACGTGGAGCTGGCCCCCTGGACCGTCCTGGGCCCGGCCGCCGCCCTCGTCCTCCTCTCGGTCCTGTCCGTCTCCGCGACGGCATGGACCCGTACCCGGCCCGGGACGGCACCCGCCGCCACCTGACGGGGGCCACGGGCGGGCGAGGCCGGGCGGTGTCAGCGCTTGCGCGCCACCGCCCCCAACTGGGGTACGACCACGGCCTCGTCGCCGGGATCGGGGCGCCACCGGGAGCAGGAGACGAGGCCCGGTTCCAGGAGGGTGAGGCCGTCGAAGTACCGGCCGACCTCGGCGGCGGAGCGTGCGGTGACCGGCGGCTCGGCGTTGGCGTTCCAGAACTCCATCGCCGCCGTCTGGAGGTCGCCGCCGAGTTCGGGCTCGGTGGTGGGGTGGGTCAGCACGAGGAAGCTGCCGGGGGCGAGCGGCTCCAGCAGCCGGCGCGCGACGGCCCGTGCCTCGGTGTCGTCGAGGACGAAGTTGAGGATGCCGAGGAGCATCAGGGCGACGGGCTCGGCGAGGTCGAGCGTCCGGCCGGCGATGCGCAGAATGGTGTCCGGGTCGTGCGCATCGGCGTCGATGTAGACGACGGCGCCTTCGTCTGTGCTGGTCAGACGGGTGCGGGCGGCCGCGAGGACGACCGGGTCGTGGTCGACGTACACGATCCTCGACGAGGGCGCGACGCGCTGGGCGATCTCGTGGGTGTTCTCCAGCGCGGGCAGGCCGGAGCCGATGTCGAGGAACTGCCGTATCCCGTGTTCCTCGGCGAGATGACGCACGGCGCGGGTGAGGAACCGACGGTCCGCGGACGCGATGTCACGGATGACGGGGATCATGCCGGCGACGTGATCACCGACCTGCCGGTCGACCGGGTGGTTGTCCGTGCCGCCCTGCCAGTAGTTCCAGACACGGGCGTTGTGCGCGGTCGTGGTGTCGGGCTGCTTCGGCGGGGTCGTGTCGGCCTGGCTCTCGCTCACGTCGTCCTCTCTTCGCACGTTTGAGGGTGCGGTGGGCGCGGGCGGTCGACACCCGCGCCGGCGTCATGTGGCGTCAGCCTCCCACGGCGAGGTACGCGGGCTTCCGACGGACGGACGGACGGACGGCTCGGCGGCCGCGCCGCATGCCTCATTCCGGGGCCCGCTCAGGAAGCAGCGGCCGCTTCCGCCGCTTCGGTGACGTGGTCGGCGCCCGTGGCCTCGTCCTGTGCCATGCGGAGGAAGCGCCGGATCGCCTCGACCGACATGTCGAGCGCCTCGGACGCGGAGTCCTCGTCACCGAACATCTGCACGGCCTCGGTGACGGCCACGGCCAGTTCGGTCTCCGCCTTGCGGACCTTGACCTCGGCCTTGTCCACGGTGTCGACGACCGCCAACTGGCGGCGCTGCTTCTCCTGGAGTCGCTGTTTGCGGGAAAGTGTCTTGTCGGAGCTCTGCACAGTCATGACCAAGATCATAATAGGGGGATCATGCGTTCTCCGACCTTCGTCTTCGGTACCGGGCGCAGCGGCTCGACCGCGCTGTCCCGCATCCTCAACGCCCACCCGGACGTGCTCAGTCTGAACGAGTACATGGCCTCGGTGGGCGACGCGTCCTTCCCGCCGGGGGAGGTGGACGGCGAGGAGTTCTGGCAGGCGCTCTTCCGGCCCGCCCCGCATTTCGAGCGGATGATCCGCAGCGGGGTTCCCCTGCCGGAGTTCCTCTACACCCGCCGCCCCGGCAGGTACACGGCGGAGACGACGGGCATTCCCGCGCTCTCCCTGATGGTGCTGCCCCACCTGACCGACGATCCGGACGGACTGCTCGACGAACTCCGTGCGGAGGTGCCCCGGTGGCCGAGGCGCACCGCCGCCGAGCACCACCGGGCCCTGTTCGGGCTGCTCTGCGTCCGGTTCGCACGCACCGCCGTCGTGGAGCGCTCCGGCTACTCGACCGGCTGGGCGCCGGGACTGCGGGCGGCCTTCCCGGACGCCAAGTTCGTGCACATGGTCCGCGACGGCCCGGACTGCGCCCTGTCCATGAGCCGTCACCCCGGCTACCGCGCGATCCTGCTGCTCCGGGAGATCAAGACACGGTCCGGCATCGACAGCTTCGCCGAGCTGACCTCCGAGCACCTCCGCGCACTGCCCCCTGACCTGGCGCCCCTGCTCGACGAACGCTTCGATCCCGCGCTCGTACGCGACCGCCACATCCCCGTGCGGACCTTCGGCGCACTGTGGTCCGAACTCGTCACCGAGGGAACGGAGTTCCTCGCCGGTCTCCCCTGCGACCGGCGCGCCACCCTCGCCTACGAGGACCTGCTGGACGACCCCGCCCACGAGCTGACCCGGCTGGCCGGCTTCATCGGCGTGGCCCCGCTGCCCCGGTGGCTGCACACCTCGTCCGCCCTGCTGGACCACGGTCGGCGCGGCTCCGCCCGCACCCTGCCCGCGGCCGAACTCGCCGCACTGCGGGCCGCGTGCGCACCGGGCGAGCGGGTCCTGCGGGCATAGCACGGCGGGCGGGAACAATCGGGTGGGCCGCCTCGTTGCCTTCCAGTCCGCACCTCGTCCTACTCCTGGGAGCATCGTGCCGAAGTCCACGCCCGCAACCTCCGTAGTCCTCCCCGCACTTCCGACCCCGAGCGCGCAGGCCGAGCGACTGATCGAGCTGGGCGTGCACGAACTCGCCGGACTCTCCGCCGACGAGGTCCGTACCTTCGCCGAGAGCGTCGAGGCCGCGGCCGCACCGGCGCCCGGCGACGGCGTCATGCTCGCGGTCCACCCGGACCTCGTCCCGGCCTCCGCGCTCGCGCCGCTGCTCCGCCGGGGCGACAAGCCGGGCTTCGTCGTCACCGACATGTCCGACGTCGACCGCTTCACGCCCTGTGCCGTGGAGGTGCCCGACGCCCGCCTCTACCTCGTCACCGGTCTCGACCGGGGCGATCACCTGAGCAACTCGAGCCCGGAGGAGGCGTTGCCCGCGCTCGCCGAGGAGGACCGGACCCCGCTGCTGCTCACCGAGGGCATCCACTGGGTGCTCCAGCAACCGGCGGTCCTGGAGCGCAACCACTGCTTCATGACCCTCGGCTCCCGGCTGCGCAAGGAGAACGGCACGCTGGACGCCCGGACCCCGGCGGTCTGGATCAGCAACGGCACCGGGCGCGAAGGCGTCGAGCGCCGCGACGCCCCCAAGGTCGGCTGGTGCTGGTGGGGCAACCGGCACACCTGGCTGGGCTTCGCCTCCGCGACGAGGCGCGGGGCGCTGGACCGTCAGGAGACGGGGCTCCCGCCGGCCGGTGTGTGACCCGGCCGCCGGTGGCCGGCGCACGTGCCGCGTGGCTCCGGTCGGCCGTACCGCTCGGTGAGGGGTGCGAGTCGGTCCGTCAGATCCGTCAACTGCGCCGGTCCGACGCGGAGCCGGGCGAGGCCGCCGCGCACGGCGGCCTCGTAGGTGCCGCTGCTCCGGTGGACGAGGGCCGCACCCTCGTCGGTGAGGGTCACATGGGTCGCGCGCGCGTCTCGGGGGCAGCGTGAGCGGGTGAGCCGTCCCAGGAGTTCCTGACGGGAGACGCAACGGGAGGCCCGGCTACGGGAGAAGGCGAGCGACGCGGCGACATCGGTGATGTGCAGGAAGCGGTACGGGGAGGCGTGCAGGAGGGACAGGACCGCGAGTTCCTCCCAGGCGATTCCGAACTCCCGCCGCAGGGTCCGGCTCACCGAGGTTTCGAGCAGACGGCTGAACCGGGCGAGGGTCTCGCAGGCCCGGACGTCAGCCGTGCCGGGGGCTTCCTTCATGGGGGAGGGCTCGTTTCCTTGAGGCGTTCGACGCGTCGGTGAGGGAGGGGGCGAATCCCCGTGAGGAGCCGGCGGTTCACCCGGCCAGCGGGTCGGGGGCCGGCCGCCAGGGGCGGCACAGGGCGAGGAAGCTGCCCGTCGCGGCCAGCGCGAGGCCGAGGACCGACACGGCCATGGGCAGGGCGGTGGTCCGGCCGCCGAGGCCGGCGAGGGCGGGAGCGAGCGCCCCCATGAGGAACTGGGTGCTGCCCAGGAGGGCGGAGGCGCTGCCCGCCGCGTGGGGGGCGCGTTGCAGGCACAGCGCTGTGGTGGTGGGCAGGATCATGCCGACCGGGCAGGCGGTGAGGAACAACGCGGCGGCGATCCAGGGCAGGCCCGCGTGGGTGGCGCCGACCAGGAGAACCAGGGCGGTCCCCGCGGCACCGAGCAGCGCCAGGCCGGCCGCCAGGACGCGGTGCGAGGGGAAGCGGCCGAGCAGAAACGTGCCGTTGAGCCGGCCGGTGACGACCATGCCGAGCGAGTTGACGGCGAAGATCAGGCTGTACGTCTGCGGGGAGGCGCCGTAGATCTGCTGCAGGGTGAAGGAGGAGCCGGCGATGTAGGCGAACAGCGCGGCGAAGCCGAGGCTGCCGGTGAGCAGATAGCCGGTGAAACCGCTGTCGCGGAGCAGGCCGCGCATGGTGCGCAGGGTGGCGGGCAGTCCGCCGGAGCGGCGGCGCGTGGTCGGCAGGCTTTCGGACAGACGCGTCGCGGTGACGGCCAGGACGACCAGGCCCAGCAGGGTCAGGGCGGCGAAGACACCGCGCCACGAGGTCAGGCGCAGCAGCTGGGCACCGAGCACGGGGGCGACGATCGGTGCGGTGCCCGACACCAGCATCAGGGCCGACAGCAGCCGGGCGGCGGCGAGTCCGTCGTACAGGTCCCGGACCACGGCGCGGGCGATGACGATGCCGGCGGCTCCGGCCAGGCCCTGGACCAGACGCATGGAGATGAGAGCCCCGGGGCTCGGCGCGAGCGCGCACACGGCGCCCGCCGCGACGTACACCGCCAACCCCGCCAGCAGGGGCCGCCGTCGGCCGAGGGCGTCGCTGAGCGGGCCGATGACCAGCTGGCCCACGCCGATGCCGATCATGAAGGCGGTCAGGGTCAGCTGGGTGACGGCCTGTGAGATGTGCAGGTCGTCGCCGACCTGGGGGAGGGCCGGCAGATAGAGGTCGACGGTGAGCGGACCGAGCGCGGTCAGCGACCCCAGGACCAGGACGAGGGCCGGACGGCCCAGGCGGCCGGGCGGCCGCGGGCCGGGGCGGTGGCGTTGCGGGGTCTCGGTGGTCCGGGGTGTCTCGGACATGGGTGTTCCCGGGGGTGTGGACGGGCGCGGTGCCGCTCCGCGGCCTCGGTGCCGAGGCCGCGGAGGGGGCCGGGGAGGGGGAGTTGCCGTGTCAGCGGTCGAGGTGGGCCAGCAGGAGGTTGGGGTCCTCGTTCGTGAGGTAGGCGGCGCTCGGGACGTACACCGTGTGGTCGTGGACCGCGATGGAGGTGGGCGTCCGCAGGCCGTCGGCCGCGGTGAGGACGGCGGTGTGCGTGCCGTCGGGGCGTACGAGGTCGACCTCGTTGTCGTCGCGGGCGGCGAGGAGGGTGTCGCCGCGGCCGGTGAAGGCGAAGTCGTCGATGTACGGCATGCCGCTCGCGTGGACCTCGATCTTTCCGGCCCTGCCCCGCGCGGTCACCGGGATGCGCAGGACGGTGCCCCGGTCGAGGTTGGTGGCCCAGACGGCGCCGTTGTGCAGCTTCAGGCCGTTGGCGCCGGCGAAGGTGGTGGGCTTCAGCGCCTTGCCGTCGGCCCACACGGTCGCGTTCCCGCCCTTGGCGGGAACGCGGTAGATGACACCGTGCACGGAGTCGGTGGCGTACAGGCGGTGGGTGCGCCGGTCGAGGGCCAGGCCGTTGGGCAGTCCGTCGGCGGGGAGGGCCGCGATGCGCTGCGGGCGGCCGCCGGGGCGGACGGCCCAGATGCCGGTGAGGTCGGCGGTGCCGGTGGCGTAGGTGACGTAGAGGGTGCCGTCGTCGGCGCGGGCGATGCCGCCGACGAACGCCTTGCCCAGGTTGGGGGTGTGGGGCTTCGCCGGCGCCGGCAGGGTGGCCAGGACGTGTGTGCGGCCGGACGGGGTGACGCGGACGATCTGCCGGGCGAAGGAGAAGGTCAGACAGGCGACTCCGTCACGGCCGACGGTGATGTTCTCGGGCTGTTGCCCGGCGGCCAGGTCGAAGTGGGCCGCGACGCGGGGCCGGGAGACGGGTTCGGTGGCCGCGGTGGCGGTCGTCGCGGTGGCCAGCAGGGCCACGGCCGTCGCGAGGACGGTGAGCGAGGAGCGGGCGTGCACGGGTCGGTTCTCCTGAAGCGGGTCGGTGGGAGGGGACGCTCCGTTGCCGGCCCTTGGCATGACCGGTGACAGGGCGGAGCGTTGAGGTGATGAGGGCAGGCGGGTCGGCCGGCTCAGGGGGCGACGATCTTGATCGTGCTCGCCCAGCCGTGGCCGCCTTCGCGGAGCTGCAGTGCCATGTGCAGCAGCTGGAAGCCCTCCAGCTCGCGCGCGTGCCCGAGCGCGCCGACGTCGACCGGGTTGAGCCCGCCGGAGGTGACCAGGTCCGCGACCTGCTTGCGTGCGGCCTCGTCGTCGCCGGCGATGAAGACGTCGAGCGGGGTGCCGTCCACCTGTGCGGCGACGAGGGTGGTGGCGAACGTGGTGTTGAAGGCCTTGACGACGCGGGTGCCCGGCGCGGCGGCTTCGGCGATCCGCTCGGCGGCGGAGGTGCCGGGGGCGACGACGAGGGCGTCGAACGCGGCGTCGACCGGGTTGCTGATGTCGACCAGCACCTTGCCGCTCAGCCGTGTTCCGTAGCGGGCCGTGAGCTGCTCGGCCGCGCCGAAGGGCACCGCGAGGACCACGATGTCCGCGCCGTCCACGGCGGAGTCGTCGGCGGCGACGGCAGTGCTGCCCCCGCCGGCGTCCCCGGCGCGCAGCTCCTCGACGAGCGCCATGGCCTTGGCGGGGTCCTTGGCGGTGATCGTGACCTCGTGGCCGCCCGCCAGGGCACGGGTGGCGATGCCGCGGGCCATGCCGCCCGCTCCGACGATGGTGATCTTCATGAGGGTCGGCGCCTTTCGCGATGGTGGGTGCGGTACTGCTCGGCCTGGTCCGGGCTCAGTTGCCGGCGGGGAAGAGGGAGCGGTTGGCGATGTCGATGATGAACGGGCCGACATGGGTGGGGTAGCGGTCGACGATGGCCTTCTTGTACGCGTCGCCGTCGTCGCCGAGGAGTTCGTGGGCGTCGGTGAGGTAGCGGCGGATGTCCTGGTAGATCTCGGGGCCGGTGGGCAGGCCGTGGCCGGCGAGGACGGTGTCGTAGCCGGTCTGGGCGGCGAGGAGGTCCAGGGCGTGTTCCCAGCCGGTGATGTCGTTGTTGCCGAGGTAGAGGTGGACGTCGTTGTAGACGAGGTCCTGGGCGACGAGGACGCCTTGTTCGGGGAGCTTGACGAGGAGTTCGTCGGCGGCCTCGCCGCCGGAGACGGCCTCGAAGACGAAGGGGACGCCGTCGATGGTCTCGGTGCCGGGGGTGAGGTCGACGGTGGGGGTGAAGTCGGTGAGGGGGATGACCTGGCCGGTGGGCAGGTGGCTGTCGCCGCGGGCGATGATCTGTTCCCGGACCTGGGGCAGGGCGTGGACGGGTACGTCGAAGCGGGCGGCGCCGTTGTAGTGGTCGGGGTGGGCGTGGGTGACGATCAGGCGGTCGAGGGGCTTGCCGAGGCCTCGGGCGTAGGTGATGGCCTCGTCGGCGTAGGCGGGCAGGAGCTGGGCGTCGATCGCGATGATCCGGGCGGGGGTCTCGATCAGCTGGGTGGTGGTGTGGAAGGTGTCGGCCGGGGACATGTAGCTGTGGATGCGGACCGCGCCCCTGTCGAGGACCGTGACCGTGCCGTTCATGAGGTGCTCCCTGCGGTAGGGGCGGCGTCGCGCCGCCTTGACGTCCTCCACTCTCTTCGGAAAACCGCAGGCGGACGAGATACCCTGGCGACAGGGCATGGTAGATCGAGGACATCTGGAGATCGTGATGCTTCCCGCGCGTCCGGACGGCGCCGACGTGTCCCCCGGCGGTCCCATCCTTCGGCTCGACTTCGATCCGCCCGAGGAGCACGTCCCCGGCTTCGAGGTCATCGACCTGGCGACCCTGCACGAGCGGCGCCGGCGCAGGGGCAGGCGGCCCGATCTGGTGCACCGGGTCGACTTCCACACGCTCACCCTTGTCACCGAGGGCAGCGGCGAACACGCGATCGACTTCGTGACCTATCCGTGCCGCCCCGGCACGCTCCTGTGGGTCCGTCCCGGCCAGGTGCAGAGCTTCGTCCGGCCGGGCACGGCCAACGGCACGCTCCTGCTGTTCACGGCGGCCTTCCCGCCCCACACCAGCAGCGCGGACCGGCTGGTCGACGAGTGGTACGGGTCGGCGTGCCGGCAGCTGGGCGCGAGCCCGACCTACGCGGTGCTGTCCACGCTGATGGGCCAGATCCGGGCCGAGTACGGCCGGCCGGCCCAGAGCGTGTCGGCGGAGATCCTTCAACTGCTGCTGGCGACCGTGCTGTTGCAGATCGACCGGCTGCCCCACCCCGACAGCGGCGCCGGCCCGCAGGCCGGCGGCGAGGTCTACGCCCGTTTCCGCGCCGAGCTGGAACGCTCGTACGCCACCACCCGGCGCGCCGCCGACTACGCCCACCACCTCGGCTACACCGTCAAGACCCTCACCCGCGCCTGCGTCGCCGCCACCGGACAGCCCGTCAAGCCCGTCATCGACGGCCGCGTCGCCCTGGAGGCACAGCGGCTGCTCGCCCACACCGACGAGCCGGTGGCCACCATCGCCCGCCGCCTCGGTTTCCCCGAACCCACCAACTTCGGCAAGTTCTTCACCCGCCACACCGGCGTCACTCCCGGCGCCTTCCGGCAGACGCACCAGAGTCAGGGCCGCGCGTAGGCACTCGTAGGAGAACGCGCGAACGCTCGGCGGCGGCCGAGGAGGCCACCACCGCGCGTTCGGTACCGGGGCGTGTGTCAGCGCTTGGTGCGGTACTCCTGTGCGGAAGTGAGAGGGGCAGCGGGAACCTACCGCCGGTAACGCGCTGGTGTCGCCGGCCGGGACGCAGGAGATCGAAGCTTGACCGCGTGGTCCGGGCCAGGTCTCGGGGCCGGGCCACGGATGTGTCCGGACGGTCGCGGTATTGGTGAGTTCTTGACCCGGGGTCTCTCGCGCGGTTCACGGGGAGCGGCGAAGAATCGGCCGGAGTGAGGGCGAGGGCGGGTCGTTGACCGTGCCCCGGGCGCGCGTCGGCGACACGCGGGTGATGAACCTCGTCCGATCATGGGAATACCTGACGAGTCAGGTAATGTTGTCGCGAGAGCCGCCGCGTCCGACGGGCGGCACCCCCTCGTCACGAGGGCTCCCCCCCCGCGACTTCGGCCACGCCCCCTCTCGAAGGAATCATCATGAGCACCCTCGACTTCAAGGTCATCGACCTGGACTTCCCGGCCGGCAGCAAGAACAAGACCGCCACTCTGGTCACCGGCGAGAGCGAGGCGCTGCTGGTGGACGCGGCCTTCACCCGCGCCGACGGGCACCGCCTGGCCGCCGAGATCCTCGACTCCGGCAAGACGCTCACCACCGTGTTCGTCTCCCACGCCGACCCCGACTTCTACTTCGGCGCCGAGGTCGTCGCCGACGCCTTCCCCGACGCGGTGTTCGTCGCCACCCCGATCGTCATCGAGCACATCCGGCACTCCTACGAGGGCAAGCTCAAGGCCTGGGCCGCGCTCGGCCCGAACCTGCCCACCCGCCTGGTCGACCTCCAGCCGCTCACCGGCGACCTCACCCTGGAGGGCCACACCTTCCAGCTCAAGGGCGGCTCGGCCGGCCTGCCCGACCGCCACTACCTGTGGCAGGCGGAGTCCCGCGCGCTGCTCGGCGGTGTCCTGCTGTTCCAGCAGGAGCACGTCTGGGTCGCCGACACCGCCACCTCCGACGACCGCGCCGCCTGGATCGACCTGCTGGCGGAGATGGCCGCCCTCGACCCGCGGCTCGTCGTACCCGGCCACCGCCTGCCCGGCACCGCCGCCGACGCCTCCGCCATCACCGCCACCCGTGACTACCTCCTCGCCTTCGAGGAGGAGCTGGGCAAGGCCGCCGACGGGGCCGCGCTGACCGAGGCGCTCATCAAGCGCTACCCGGACAACGGCATGCTGATCGCCGCCCAGATCGGCGCGAAGGTCGCCAAGGGCGAGATGAAGTGGGGCTGACCATGAGCGACTTCGCCACCTCGGCCGCACCCGCCGACGTCGTACGCCGGCAGTACCTGGCGTCCGCCGCGGGCGACCTGGAAGCCCTGCGCGCCACCCTCGCCCCCGACGTGGAGTGGACGGAGATGGCCGGCTTCCCCCTGGCCGGCACCTACCGCACCCCCGACGGCGTCACCTCGAACGTGATGGAGCAGCTGGGCAAGGAGTGGGACGGCTGGGCGGCCCACGACGACACCTACGTCGTGGACGGCGAGAACGTCGTCGTCCTGGCCCGCTACACCGCCGCCAACAAGGCCACCGGCAAGCGGATCGACGTCCGGGTCGCGCACCACTTCGTCGTACGCGGCGGACTCATCGTCCGCTTCGAGCAGTTCGTCGACACCGCCCTCGTCCGCGACGCCATGACCGACTGACCTCCGCACGCCCGTACGCCGTGGCACCGCGACGCAGCGCGCCCGTGTCACGGCGTACGCCCCCACCCGAGGATGTTCCCGTGAATCCGACCGTCGTACTGGTGCACGGAGCGATGCACACCCCGTGGATCTTCGAGCCGCTGCGCGAGCGGCTCACCGCCCGTGGCATCGCCTCGTCCGCCGTGCAACTCCCCAGCAGCAACCCGGACAGTGCCGCCGCCCAGGGACTCACGGAGGACGTCGCCGTGGTGCGCGCGGCGATCGAGGCCGTGGGCGGGCCCGTCGTGCTGGCCGCGCACTCCTACGGCGGAGTCCCCGCCACCTGGGCCGCAGCCGAGGAGCGCCAGGTGGCCGAACTGGTGTACCTGGCGGCGTTCGCGCTGGAGCCCGGCACCTCGATGACGGAGTGGATGGGCGGCGACTTCCCGCCCACCTGGATCCACTCGCCCGACGGGCTCGCCGTCAAGGCCGGGGACGCGGAGGAATCCGTCTTCAGCGGGGTGGACCCGGCCCTCACGGCGGAGGCCGTCAAGCGCCTCAACTGGCAGGGGCTGCGCGCCTTCACCGAGAAACTGGGCGCCGCGCCCGCCCGGGTCCCGCTGACCTATGTGGTGGCCACCGAGGACCCGGCGCTGCCGCCCCGGGTCCAGGAGCTGTGGGCCGCGCGTGCGGCCCACAGCGCACGGGTCGCCTCGGGGCACTCACCGCACCTGTCCCACACCGATGAGGTCGCCGACGTCCTCGCCGCGGCCGTCGCACGGGCCGCCGCCGGCCCTGGTCGCCGGTGAGGTGAGGATCAGGGCGTGAAGACCTCGTCGAGGCGGTCGATGGAGCCGTCGCCGCCGAGGTGGTAGGTGAAGACCAGACCGGAGTTCGGGTGCGCCTCCAGCCAGTCCAGGAACTCCTGGACCCCGATGGGCTGGTTCTCCGTGCTCTCCACGATGGGGTTGGTGACGGTGATGTCGGCGGCCTGGTCCATCGGGATGAAGGTCTCCTTGCCGACGGTCTCGAACGGCGCGCCGTCCGAGTCCGGGGTGCCGCATCCCCAGTTGCCGTGCTTGACGATCAGGCTGAGGAACCCGCCTTCCGGGGTGTAGCGGTAGACCGCGATCTCGTCCGGGGAGATGGGCATCTTGTGGTCGCAGTCGTCGGCCGCGCCGCCGGTGCCTTCCGAGGGGGTGGAGGCGGCCGGAACGCCACCGGAGGTCTTGCCCCCGCCGCCCGGGTCCGTGGAGACCTTCGCGTCGGACTTGTCGGCCGTCGTGTCGGCCTTCGCCCCGGGCTTGTCCTTGGTGCCGCCCGTCGCCGTCGCGGTCGGCTTCGTGTCACCGTCGGCGTCCGCCGTACCGCCGTCGGCGGAACATCCGGCGAGGCTCAGCGCGCCCGCGGCGCACATGCCCAGTACGGCTGCCTTGACGGCGCCCGGTCTGCGACGGCTCTTCCTCGGCGTCAGGCTCATGGTTCGTCCCCCATCTTGGGTGTGCGAGGTCTCCGTGAGCCTCGTCGGCTCGGGAGCAAGGGACGAGTTTCAGCCGTCGGCAGTTGCACGTCCTGGCTGAATTGTGCACGTTGCCGGTGTCGGGCCGGACCGCGGTCCCGCGATCCGGCCCGACGCGGGTCTCACGCCTCGCAGGCACTCTTGGTGTCGCTCGTGTCGGCGGTGCAGGTGTCGGTGTTGGCGCCCCCGTTGAGGGAGTCGTTCCCGAACACGCCGTCCACGGCGTCGAGGGTGTCGTTGCCGGCCCCGCCGCTGTGGCTGTCGCCGCCGGCGCCGCCGACGAGGGTGTCGTTGCCCGTACCGCCCACCAGGAGGTCGTTGCCCCCGAAGCCGGACAGGATGTCGCCCGCCGTGCCTCCGGTGAGCGTGTCGCCGAACTGGCTGCCGTAGACGATCTCGACGTCCGTGAGGACGTTGTCGCCCTCCCCGCCGATTCCGTCGTCGGCGGCGTTGTCGATGTCCACGACGACGCCGGAGCCGCTCTCCAGATAGCTGGCGATGTCGCTGGCGCCGCCCCCGCCGCTGAGCCGGTCGGCGCCGGTGCCGCCGATGAGGAGGTCGAAGGTGACGCCACCGTTCAGGGTGTCGTTGCCCGTGCCGCCGTTGAGGATGTTGCTGCCGGGGCTGGGGCCGCCGTTGATGACGTCGTTGCCGGACTCGCCCTTCAGCTCACCGCGGACGTTGCCGGTCTTGGTGATGATGTCGTTGCCGTCACCGGCGTTGACCACGACCGTGTCGCTGTTCAGGCTCACCGGGCAGGCCACCGAGCCGTTGCCCTGGAGCGAGCAGCCGATGCCGGCGGTCAGGGTGTCGGAGGTGTCCTGGATGACGACGTTGGTCCCGGACAGGCTGACCGTGATGTTGTTCGCGCGTCCCGCCGCGGCGTTCACGACCACGCTGGTCCCGCTCTTGAACACACCGGTGGCCGCGCTCGCGGTCCCGCCGGTCAAGGTCACCGCGGAACCGGCCATCGCCGCCACCACCACGACCCGGAGTAACGCTGTTCTGCCCATGGGCTCCCTCTCGCTCGCCTGAATCGGCCCGGTCGCGCACGCTGGTGCGTCGAGCCGGTTCCACGGTGTCAGGCGGACCCGGGCGGTACATGGGGGGACGGCCCCCATGTACCGTCGCCGCACGGCGGTACGGCGCGGGACGGAAGCGCGGGCTCGGACGTGGACGCCCGCTTCGAAGCCGAACTCGGTTCACGTGTCGTAGACGTGGAAGCCTCTGCCGCTCTTGCGGCCCAGGTGCCCCGCGGCGACCATGCGGCGCAGCAGCGCGGGCGGTGCGTACAGCGGCTCCTTGAACTCCTCGTACATCGACTCGGCCACCGCCTGCGCGGTGTCGAGGCCGATGAGGTCGAGCAGCCGCAGGGGGCCCATCGGGTGCGCGCAGCCCAGCTCCATGCCCTGGTCGATGTCCTCCGGGCGGGCGCCGCCGGACTCCACCATCCGTACCGCGCTGAGCAGATAGGGCACGAGCAGGGCGTTGACGACGAATCCGGAGCGGTCGGGTGCCTGGATGACCTCCTTGCCCAGCTGCGCGGCGAAGGCGCGGGTGCGCCGCAGGGTCTCCTCGCTGGTGGTGAGGGCGGGGATCAGCTCGATCAGCCGCTGTACGGGCACGGGGTTGAAGAAGTGCATGCCGATGAGCTGCGCGGGCCGTTGTGTGGCGACCGCGAGGTCGACGATGGGGATCGAGGAGGTGTTGGTGGCGAGGATCGCCGTGGGGTCCTCGACCGCCTTGTCCAGGGCGCGCAGCACCTCGGTCTTGATGTCGCGGTTCTCGGCGACGGCCTCGACGACGAACTGGCGGTCGGCCATGTCCCCGAGGTCGTGGGTGAAGGACAGCCCGGCGAGGGCCCGGTCCCGCTGCTGTTCGCTGAGCTTGCCGCGCCGTACGCCCCGGTCGAGGGAGGCGGTGATACGACGGCGACCGGCTTCGACGGCGTCGTGGGTGGCTTCGGCGACGCGGACGTCGAGGCCGCTGTGGGCGGCGACTTCGGCGATGCCGGAGCCCATGAGGCCGCAGCCGACGACGCCGAGGCGGGTGACGGGATCCATCCGGGGTCCTATCTGCTGGGCCCCGCGCGTGGTGCCGCGCGGGGCTTGCGGGCTTGCTTCACGTTGCGGCGGTACTGGCTCGGTTCAGACGTTGCGGCGGTACTGGCCGCCGACCTCGAAGAACGCCTCGGTGATCTGCTGGAGCGAGCAGACCCGGGCGGCGTCCATGAGGACGGCGAAGACGTTGCGGCCGCTCACCGCCGCGTCCTTGAGGGCGGTCAGGGCGGCGTGGGCCGGGTCCCGGTGGCGGGCCTGGTACTCCCGCACGCGCTCCAGCTGGGACTGCTTCTCCGCCTCGGTGGCGCGGGCCAGCTCGATGACGCCGGGCTCGGCGGTGTCGGCGTGGGGGTTGCGGAAGGTGTTGACGCCGATGAGGGGCAGGGTGCCGTCGTGCTTGCGCTGCTCGTAGAGCATCGACTCGTCCTGGATACGGCCGCGCTGGTAGCCGGTCTCCATCGCGCCGAGCACACCGCCGCGTTCGCTGATCCGCTCGAACTCCTGAAGGACCGCCTCCTCGACCAGGTCGGTGAGTTCGTCGACGATGAACGACCCCTGGAGCGGGTTCTCGTTCATGGCCAGCCCCCACTCCCGGTTGATGATCAGCTGGATGGCCAGGGCCCGGCGCACGGAGTCCTCGGTGGGAGTGGTGACGGCCTCGTCGTAGGCGTTGGTGTGCAGGCTGTTGCAGTTGTCGTAGATCGCGATGAGGGCCTGGAGGGTGGTGCGGATGTCGTTGAAGTCCATCTCCTGGGCGTGCAGGGAGCGGCCGGAGGTCTGGACGTGGTACTTCAGCTTCTGCGAGCGGTCGTTCGCGCCGTACTTCTCCTTCATCGCGACGGCCCAGATGCGGCGGGCGACGCGGCCGAGGACCGCGTACTCGGGGTCCATGCCGTTGGAGAAGAAGAACGACAGGTTCGGGGCGAAGTCGTCGATGCGCATGCCGCGGGCGAGGTAGGCCTCGACGTAGGTGAAGCCGTTGGCCAGGGTGAAGGCCAGCTGGCTGATGGGGTTGGCCCCGGCTTCGGCGATGTGGTAGCCGGAGATGGACACCGAGTAGAAGTTGCGGACCTGGTTCGCGATGAACCACTCCTGGATGTCGGCCATCATCCGCAGGGAGAACTCAGTGGAGAACAGACAGGTGTTCTGGCCCTGGTCCTCCTTGAGGATGTCGGCCTGCACCGTGCCGCGCACGTTCGCCAGCGCGTGCGCGGTCAGTTCTGCCGCCTCCTCGGGAGAGGGGGCGCGGCCCTCGGCGGCGCGGAACCGCTCGGTCCGCTGGTCGATGACGGTGTTGAGGAAGAACGCCAGGACGGTCGGCGCGGGTCCGTTGATCGTCATGGAGACCGAGGTCGTGGGCGCGACCAGGTCGAAGCCGTCGTAGAGCGCCTTCATGTCCGCCAGCGTGGCGACCGACACCCCGGAGGTGCCGACCTTGCCGTACACGTCGGGGCGCTCGTCCGGGTCGCGGCCGTAGAGGGTGACCGAGTCGAACGCGGTCGACAGCCGGGTGGCCGGCTGGCCCTCGGAGAGCAGCTTGAAGCGCCGGTTGGTGCGGAACGGATCGCCCTCGCCGGCGAACATACGGGCCGGGTCCTCGCCGTCGCGCTTGAAGGGGAACACCCCGGCGGTGAAGGGGAAGTGGCCGGGGAGGTTCTCCCGGCGCCAGAAGTTCACGAGTTCCCCGTGGTCGGTGAAGCGGGGCAGCGCGACACGGGGGATCCTGTTGCCGGACAGCGACTCACGGGTGAGCTTGGTACGGATCTCCTTGTCCCGGACCTTCACGACCTGCTCGTCGCCCGAGTAGGAGGCGATGACGGCGGGCCAGTTCGCGATTCTCTCGACGAGGTCGTGCGGGAGCCGTCGGCGGGCGCCCTCCAGCAGCGAACCCACGTCGTCCGCGCCGAGGCCGGCGTCGAGGAGTTCGCCCCTGACCGCGTCCAGGCGCTGCACCCGTCGGGCGGCCTCGGCGAGCCGGCCGGTCTCGGCGTGGTAGGCGCGGACGGAGTCGGTGATCTCGGCGAGGTAGCGCACCCGGTCGGCGGGCACGACCTGGCGGATGCCCGAGGAGTGCCGCGCGTCGACCACCGGCAGTGTGCCCCCGGACAGCGGCAAACCCTTGTCGGCCAGGGCGGCCTTGAGATGCTGGTAGAGCGCGGTGACCCCGTCGTCGTTGAAGGTGGCCGCGGAGGTGCCGTACACCGGCATGTCCTCGGGCCGCATGCCGAACGCCTCGCGGTTGCGGACCAGTTGACGGCCCACGTCGCGCAGCGCGTCCTTGGCGCCGCGCCGCTCGAACTTGTTGATCGCCACGACGTCGGCGAAGTCGAGCATGTCGATCTTCTCCAGCTGCGAGGCGGCACCGAACTCCGGTGTCATCACGTACAGCGAGGTGTCGACGAACGGCACGATCGCCGCGTCGCCCTGGCCGATGCCCGGCGTCTCCACGATCACCAGGTCGAACCCGGCGGCCTTGACCACGTCGATCACGTCGGTCAGGTGCTCGGGCAGCTCCCGGCTGCCGCGGGTGGCCAGGCTCCTGAAGAACACCCGGCTGCCGTCGAGGGAGTTCATGCGGATGCGGTCGCCGAGCAGGGCGCCGCCGCCCCGGCGGCGGGTCGGGTCGACCGCGATCACGGCGATCCGCAGCTTGTCCTGCTGGTCGACGCGGAAGCGGCGCACCAGTTCGTCGGTCAGCGACGACTTGCCCGAACCGCCGGTTCCGGTGATGCCCAGGACCGGGGTGACCCGGGCCGCGGCGGCGGCCCGCAGCTGGGCCAGGAAGTCGGCCGGGAGCTTGCCGAGTTCGGCTCCGGTGACGGTACGGGCGATCGCGAACCGGTCTCCCGCGAGCACGGCGGCGGCGTCGGCCGGCTTGCCGTCCCACAGGTCGAAGTCGCAGTCCCGCACGACCGAGTTGACCATCCCGGCCAGCCCCATCCGCTGACCGTCCTCCGGGGAGAAGATGGTCACCCCGCTCGCCCGCAGCCGGGTGATCTCCTCGGGCACGATGACACCGCCGCCGCCGCCCACCACACGGACGTGGTCGGCGCCCTGCGCGCGCAGCGACTCGACCAGATACTCGAAGTACTCCACGTGTCCGCCCTGGTAGGACGAGACCGCCACACCGTGGGCGTCCTCCTCCAGCGCCGCGTCCACGACCTCGCGGACCGACCGGTTGTGTCCGAGGTGGATCACCTCGGCGCCCTGGGACTGGAAGATCCGCCGCATGATGTTGATCGACGCGTCGTGTCCGTCGAACAGGGCCGAAGCCGTGACCAGACGGACGGGGTGCACGGGCTGGTGCAGGTCGCTCATGGGGGCCTTCCCGGACGGGTCGCTGAAACTCTGCTGCAGAGATACTAGGACGTCCTACTAAATTGCCGGAAGTGGCGACGCTGATGTGAGCAGCGGCACAGGGCCGCTCGGGTGACGGCCTCCTGGTCACAGGTCGAGGACCAGGCGGGGTCCGCACGCACGGGAGACGCAGATGAGCATGGTCTCGCCGGCCGCCCGCTCCTCCTCGGTCAGCAGGGAGTCGCGGTGCTCGGGTTCGCCGTCGAGCACGTCGGTCTCGCAGGTGCCGCAGGTGCCTTCCCGGCAGGAGAAGTCCACCGCGACGCCGGCCTCCTCCAGGGTTTCGAGCACCGAGCGGTCCGGCGGCACGGTGAGGGTGAGCCCGGAGCGGACCAGCTCCACCTCGAAGGCCTCGTACGCCCCGGTGTCGGCCGGCCCGGCCGCCCCGGCCGCCCCGGCCGTCTCTGCCGGGGCGAACCGCTCGACGCCCAGCGTCCCCGGGGGCCAGCCGGCCGACGCCTCCCGCACGGCCCGCAGCAGGGGCTCGGGACCGCAGGCGTGCACCAGGGTGTCCGGCGCGGGCGGGCCGAGGAAGGCGCCGAGATCCAGCAGGCCGTACTCGTCCTGAGGGCGGATCAGGACGCGGTCGCCGTAGGGGGCGAGACGGTCCAGGAACGCCATGGAGGTGCGGGTGCGGCCGCCGTACAGCAGGCGCCAGTCGGTGCCCGCGGCCGCCGCGGCCTCGACCATGGGAAGGATCGGCGTGATGCCGACGCCGCCCGCGACGAACAGCTGCCGTCCGGCGGGCCGCAGCGGGAAGTTGTTCCGTGGCCCGCGGACCCGGACGGTGCTGCCCTCGCGCAGTCGGTCGTGGACGTACGCGGAGCCGCCGCGCCCCCGAGGCTCCCGCAGTACGGCGATCTGCCAGGACCCGCGTCGCTCCGGGTGCCCGCACAGGGAGTACTGCCGGATCAGGGTCCCGGCTGCGGCTTCGTCGCGGTCGTCGCCGTCCAGCAGCACGTCGATGTGGGCGCCCGGTGTCCAGGCGGGGAGCGGCTCGCCGTCCGGGCGGCGCAGGGTGAGGGTGACGACGCCGTCGGCGGCGGGGGCGCGGGTCTCGACGGTCAGGATCGTCCCGGCCGGGGGCAGTCGGTCGTTCATGGTGTGTCAGCTCCGGGGTTCAGGCCTGCGCCGGTACGCGCAGCAGCAGTGCGTCGCCCTGGCCGCCGCCCCCGCACAGGGCCGCCGCGCCGGTGCCGCCGCCGCGTCGTCGCAGTTCCGCCGCGAGGGTCAGGACCAGGCGGGCGCCCGTCATGCCGACCGGGTGGCCGAGGGCGATGGCGCCGCCGTTGACGTTCACCTTGTCCAGGGGGAGGCCCAGCTCCCGGACGGAGGCGAGGGCGACTCCGGCGAACGCCTCGTTGATCTCGAACAGATCCACGTCGGCGGCGTCGAGTCGGCCGTCCCGGGCCAGGGCGTCGCGGACCGCCCCGGCCGGCTGGGCCGGCAGCGAGGGGTCGGGGCCCGCGACGGTGCCGTAGGCGCCGATCTCGGCGAGCGGGGTCAGACCCTCGCGCCGGGCGCGCTCCGCGCTCATCACGACGACCGCCGCGCCGCCGTCGGAGAGCTGTGAGGAGTTGCCCGCGGTGACGGTGCCCCCGTCGGAGAACGCGGGACGCAGGCGCCCCAGGCTCTCGGCGGTGCTGTCCGGCCGTATGCCCTCGTCGGTGTCCACCACCGTCTCGCCGTGCCGGCCCGGGACCATGCAGGGCGCGATCTCGTCGGCCCACGCACCCGACTCCCGGGCGCGTGCGGCCCGTCGGTGGGAGAGCGCGCTGTACGCGTCCTGCTCCTCGCGGGTCAGCCCGAACGGCTGCTGGTACCGCTCGGTGGCCGCGCCCATGGAGACGTTGTCGAAGGCGCAGACGAGGGCGTCCCGGTCGAGCGCGTCCTCGACCGCGGCGCCGCCGTACCTCCAGCCCCCGCGCGCACCGCGCAGCAGATGCGGGGCACCCGACATGGACTCCATCCCGCCCGCGACGACCACCTCGTGCCGGCCGGACGTGATCATGAGGTCGGCCAGGGCGATGGCGTGCAGACCCGACAGGCAGAGCTTGTTGACGGTGCTCGCGGGTACGGAGAACGGGATCCCGGCGCGGACGGCGGCCTGCCGCGCCGGGTTCGGGCCCGCCCCGGCCTGGACGACCTGGCCCATGACGACGGCTTCCACGGCGGCGGGGTCGAGCGGCGCGGCGGCCAGCGCCGCGCCGATGGCATGGGCGCCGAGATCGACGGCGGACACGGTGCTCAGGGCGCCCATGAGCCTGCCGACGGGTGTTCTCGCACCGGAGACGATGACGGATCCGGGCATGGCCGGAACCTCCTGCGGGGGACGGGGCGGGTCGGCCCGGGGGACGAGGGGAGGGGTCAGGCGACCGCGTCGACGGCGCGCTCGGCGATCATGTGGGCCGTCTCGTTCACCGAGTGCAGGACGATGCGGCCGCCCGGCAGCCGCCGCACCCTGCTGACCGAGGTGTAGCCGGGGTGGAACCAGAACATCGTGGGCAGGCCGAGCACGGTCGCCAGATAGGTGTTGGTGATGCCGCCGTGGCACACCACCGCGATCCGCCCGTCGGCGTGGGCGTCGAAGACGGTGTCCATGGCCCGTACGGCACGCGCGCGGAAGGCGTCCCAGTCCAGATCGGGCACGAAGTCCTCGTACCGGCCCTCGGCCAGCGCCGCCGCCCGGGGATCGTCCGCGCCGATCTGCTCCGGTGGTGTGTAGGGGTGCGAGACGTCGGTGTCCCACTCGCGCAGGTCGTCCAGCACGGCCGCGGTCATGCCGGTGCGCCGTTCCAGGGGCGCCACCGTCTCGCGGGCGCGCCGGAACGGGCTGGTGTACAGGGCGTCGACGTCCTCGTGGACCAGCCAGGCGGCGAGGCGCTCCGCCTGGGCGGTGCCCTCCGGCGACAGCCCCGGGTCGTACACGCCGGCCAGGGGGAGGCCGTGCCGGATGAGGAGGAGTTCGGTCATGGAGGGTCCTTCGTACGAGGGCGGAGGGCGTCGTGGGCCGGCTGCCGGCAGCCGGTGGGTGGTGGGTGGTGGGTGGTGGGGCTTCGGGTGCCGGTGGCCGGGTTCAGCCCGCGATGGTCCGCTCGGAGTGCCAGTAGGGGCGGCGCATCGCGCGTTTGTCGAGCTTGCCCATCGCGTTGCGCGTGAGTTCGGGGACGAACTCGTAGGACTTCGGGCATTTGTAGGCGGCCAGCCGGTCGCGGCAGAAGCGGTCGAGTTCCTCGGTCGGCGTGTCGTCTCCGGCCGCCACGACCAGCGCCCGCAGCGACTCGCCGAAGTCCGGGTCGGGCACACCGATCACCGCGACCTCGGCGACCGCCGGGTGCCGGCGCAGCACCGCCTCGCTCTCGGCCGGGTACAGGTTCACACCGCCGGAGACCACGACGTCCGCCGCCCGGTCGGTGATGAAGATGTAGCCGTCGGCGTCGACGTAGCCGATGTCGCCGAGGGTGAAGACGCCCGGCGCGAGGTAGGCGGACTTCGTCTTGTCGGGGTCCGCGTGGTAGCGCACCCCTCGGTCCTCGGGCGCCCGGAACGCCAGCAGCCCCCGCTCGCCGGGCGGCAGCGGCCGGCCGTCGTCGTCGGTCACCAGGACCTCGAAGGGAGGGTGGGCGCGGCCGACCGAGCCCGGATGGGCCAGCCACTCGGTGCTGCCGATACGGGCCACGGTGCCCGCCTCGCTCGCGCCGTACGACTCGGTCAGCACCGGGCCGAACCACTCGATCATGGCCCGCTTCACGTCCGGTGGACACGCGGACCCGGTGTGGGAGACCTGCGTGAGGCTGGTGACGTCGTACCGGGCTCGCGTCTCGCGCGGCACGGCGAGCAGTCGCTGGAAGTGGGTGGGCACCATGACCGTGGAGGTCACCCGCCACTTCGCGATCCGGCTGAGGCAGACCTCCGGATCGAACCGGCCGAGTACGACCACCGGTTGACCCGCCGCCAGATGGCGCAGGGCGGTCAGGGGCGCGTTGTGCTGCAGGGGGCCGCACACCAGGTGCGGGCCCGGCGGGAAACCGGACCGGGCGGAGATCGCGGCCAGATAGGCGGCGCTGTCGGCGACCGGACCGCTCACCCAGCGCACCTCGGTGCCGCGCGCCCGGCCGGTCGTGCCCGAGGTGTAGACGAGGGGCGGCCGGGCGGGGCGGTCCCCCGGCACGGCGAGTCCGGCGGGGGCTGCCGCCAGCCACAGGTCCCAGTCGAAGGCGTGCCCGATCGCCGGGGTCCCGTGCAGCACCAGCGGCAGGCCCAGTTCCCGGGCCGCGTCCAGGGCCGCGCCCGCGCCCGCGGGTCCGGCGACGATGCCGGTGGCGCCCGCGTCGATGATCTGGTCCACGAGTTCGCCCGACGTCAGATGCCGGGACGCGGCGACGGTCCCCACGCCGGCTCGCAGTCCGGCCAGATGGGCCACCAGCGTCGGGGCGGCGTTGTCGCCGAGCACGACGACCCGGTCGTGCGGGCCGGGCGCGATCTCCAGCAGCCGTGCCGACGCCCGCGCCACCTGGTCCGCGAGTGCGGACCAGGACAGCACTTCCCAGTCGTCCACCAGGGCGGGCCGGTCCGGGGTGCTCCGGACGCGACGGTCGAGCGGCAACTGCGACATGGCTCCTCCGGGCGGCTCCTCGGTCCTCTCCCGCGATCCGGGAGAGTCGATGCGCTGACTGTAGCGTTTATCAAGAAAGTGCGGAACACTCTGACCCACGCCGAGCACATCCCCTCATGGTCGGGCGGATGATTCGGACGCTGACTGATCGCCGTTACTGCAACTGTCATCTGGTAAGTGCCGTTCCAAGGAGGAGTCATGTCCCCGTTCCAGGGAGGAGTCGTGTCCCCGCCCGATCCGGATTCCTGGCGCGTACAGGTCCGACAGTGGCTGGCCACCGTCCTCGACCCCGCGCGAACGCCGGAGACGACCGCGGACGCCGACCTCGCGGTCTTCCACAACCTCCCCGAAGCGGGCGAGCGCCTGCTGCTGGAGCACTGCCGCGCCTACCAGCGGGCCCGCTTCGACGCCGGCTACCAGGCGCTGACGCTGTCGGCGGACCTCGGCGGGGCGGGTCTGAGCGCCGCCCACGTGGCGGTCTTCGCCGAGGAGGAGTCGGCCTTCGACGTACCGCCGTCCACCGAGCTGATCAGTGTCACCGTGCGGCTGGTCGCGATGGCCGTCTCGCTGTTCGGAACGGCCGAGCAGCGCCGCGACTTCGCGCGTCCGTTCCTGCGCACGGACCTGCTGGCCTGCCAGCTCTTCAGCGAACCAGGCGCCGGCTCCGACCTCGCGGCCGTACGAACCCGCGCCCGGCAGGAGGACACGGGCACCGCCCGCCCGGCCGAAGCCGGCGGCGGGGGCGACTGGGTGATCGACGGGCAGAAGGTGTGGACCTCGGGAGCGCAGTTCGCCGACTACGGCCTGCTGCTCGCCCGCACCGATCCGGACGTCGTCAAACAGGCGGGCATCACCGCCTTCCTGGTCCCGATGGACGCCCCCGGCGTGGACGTGCGCCCCATCCGCCAGATGAGCGGCGGCGCCTCCTTCAACGAGGTCTTCCTCAGCGGTGTCCGCGTCCCGGACCGGCTCCGCATCGGGCGCCCGGGGCAGGGCTGGGAGGTCGCCACCACCACCCTAGGCTTCGAACGGACCGCCTCCGGCAGCGGCAACAGGCGCAAGGGAGGCACCTTCACCGACGTCCTCGCCCTCGCCCGCTCGCTCGGCCGCACCGACGACCCGCTGGTCCGCCAGCGCCTCGCCGACCTGTACGTCCGCACCGAGCTGCGCGCGGCCACCGTGGACCGCGTCGCGAGGACGAGCGCCACCGGCGGCCGGCCCGGCCCCGAGGCGTCGCTGACCAAGCTGATGGCCTCCGACCTGCTCACCCGCACCGGACAGCTAGCCGCCGACCTCATGGGCGCCCGGATCTGCGCCGACACCGGGGAGCCGGGCACGTTTGCCTGGACGCAGCATCTGCTCGGCGCCCCCGGCTACCGACTGGCCGGCGGCACCGACCAGATCCAGCGCAACCTCATCGGCGAACGCGTCCTGAAACTGCCGCCGGAGCCGCGCGCCGACCGAGTGCCCTTCTCCCGGCTCACCGGCGACTGAGCGACCGACCGAGCGACGGCACACCCACCACCCATCACCCATCACCCATCACGAAGGAGTGACCCCATGGATCTGGGACTGACAGGCGCGAAGGCGCTGGTGACCGGCGCCAGCCGGGGCATCGGCCGGGCGATCGCCACCTCCCTGGCGGCCGAGGGCTGCGCGCTGGCGCTCTGCGCCCGGGGCGAGGAGGCGCTGGCCAAGGCCGCCGCCGAACTGCGCGGCGAGGGCGCGACGGTGTTCGCCGAGCCGGTCGATGTCACCGACCCGGCCGCGCTCGCGGGCTTCGTGGCGCGGGCGGCCGACGCCCTCGACGGACTGGACCTGCTGGTGTCCAACGTCTCCGCGGGCAATGTCAAGGGCCCCGAGTCGTGGGAGGCGAGCCTGCGCGGCGACCTGATCCCCTTCGCGGGACTCGTCGAGGCGGCCCTGCCCCACCTGGAGGCCTCCGACCGGGCCGCCGTGGTCGCGATCGGCACCACCAACGCCTCCGACACCGCCCGGCCCGCCGGCGCCAACTCCTACTCCGCCCTGAAGGCCGCCGTGGTCCAGCACGCCGCGGCCCTCGCGCACGCGCTCGCGCCGAAGGGCATCCGCGTCAACACCGTCTCGCCCGGCCCGATCGACTTCCCCGGCGGCGCCTGGGAGACCATCCGGACCAGCCGTCCGGAGGTGTACGAGGAGGTCCTCGCCAAGCTGCCGATCGGCCGCTACGGCACCGCGGAGGACGTGGCGGCCGCCGTGGCGTTCCTGCTCGGGCGGCCCGGCTCCTTCTGCGTCGGCGTCAACCTCGTGGTGGACGGCGGGCTGCTGACCCGCGTCCAGTACTGAGCCGTGGCGGGCCCGGCCGGCCGGCTGGACGCCGTACTGGTCTGCGGCGGCAGATGGCACGACTTCGACCACGCGCGGCTGCGGCTGCTGGAGCTGCTCGCCGCGCATCCGCGGGTGCGTACGACGGTCTTCCAGGACTACGCCGACACCGCCGCGCTGGACGAGGCGGACCTGCTGATCACCTACACCTGTGACGTCCGGCCCGGTCCCGCCGAGCAGGCCGCGCTGGCACGGTTCGTCGAGCGGGGCGGGCGCTGGCTGGCCCTGCACGGCACCAACGCGGTGATCGAGCCGCCCGCTCCCGGCGGGCCACGGGTGTTCACCACACCCCGGCTCCTCGGCGACGTCGCCGTCGTGCTCGGCAGCCGGTTCCTGGCCCACCCGCCGATCGCGCCGTACGAGGTAAGGGTGACCCGGCCCGATCATCCGCTGGTCGCCGGGATCGAACCGTTCACGGTCACCGACGAGCTGTATGTGTGCGAGCTGCACGGGGAGCTGGAGGTGCTGCTGCACACCGAGTACACGGGCCCGTGCCGGGGTTTCGCCGAGGGCGACACGGCGGCCCTCGACCGGGCGCCCCGGCCGGTGCTGTATCTCAGGCGCCACGGCCTCGGCGAGGTCTGCTACTTCACGCTCGGCCACTGCCGGGGGCGCTACGACGTACAGGACCTCGGGGTCGCGGACACGGGGCGGGTGGACCGGGGGCCGTGGGAGACACCGGAGTTCCTCACGGTGCTGGGGCGTTGTGTGGAGCGGGCGGTGGGCGGTTGAGCGTGACGATCGGCGGCGGGATGCTTCGACCCGGAACGGGTTCGCCCCCGCCGCCGGGACTGTCCTCGCCCCCGCCGCCCTACCCGTCCCATCCTCGGGGCTCCGCCCCGGACCCCGTTCGCGCAGTTCCCCGCGCCCCCGTAAGGGGGGCGGGGGCAGGGGGCGCGAGCC
>NZ_JBSFCF010000060.1:0-40719 GCF_053593335.1 Streptomyces sp. NPDC002324 | reverse complement strand
CTCCTCCGGATACGGAGACTTGCGCCCCACCTGGACATCCCTCCCTGGACCATCAAGATCCACTACCAGGGTGGCCACTCCAAAGGATCATCCTCAAGCTCCAACCTGCTCCGCAAGTACAGCAACCGGGTGAGTTTTGCGTTAGCCCCGCGTCGACAAGGAACGCCAGCAAGAGCAGCCTCGTACTGGAACAGCAGGCCGCATCCGCCGCGGATCATCGGCTGACCAGGCAGTGCTCTTCGTGCGAGGCGGCCTTCGCAGCGAGCTCCGGGCGGCCGCTCGCACGGGTGATGTCCCTCATCCAACCAAACACGTCCGAGGCCCTCACGTCAGCCTCAAAGTACCGCTTGATCACCATGGCCAGGACATCCTGATAGTTGGATGCGTCCACTACCCGCGAGAGCGCCTCAAAGCTCTGCCGCTCGGCCGGGCCGAGTGCCCTGCGCGGTACGACGCTGTCCTGCGGGATGCCGCCCCCGACCTCGAGACCGGAGCGCAGGGCTTCGGCTGGCCCTCGGGTCGAGAAGTCAAGGATCAGATGGACCCGGTCGCGGTCAGAGCGGGACGCGGCGCTGTGGGTCTGCGTTGCGTCGAGGAACCAGACCTCGCCGAGGCGCATCTGGTAAATCGTCTCGTCCTCCGCGCTGAAACACTTGTTGTCCGTCTGCAGCGGCAGGTGAATACGCGTCAATTCCTCCTCCAGCTCAATGTAGTCGCGGTGCGGCACGAGCACGCTGCCTGGAGTGAGACGGGCCAGACGCGCGAACTTCAGTTCGCTCAGGTGAAAATGACGCTCCACGAGTTCACGCAGGTAAGGCAGAGCGGCACCGTACTCGGTGCTGCGGGCCGGCCCGTCATAGTCCTCCAGGAACGTATCGCCGATGTCACCGGAGCGATTCCAGAGCATGCAGCTGCGCCAAGCACCGCAGATGAACTCTCCGTAGGAGTCGTTGTAACCGAACCGCCTGGCGACGGCAAGGTCACCGGAGAGACGGTCAGGGTCAAGGTCGATTGTGGTGATGCGAGTCGTGCGAGTCACAGCGTGACGACCTCCTTGGGCCGCTGGTCCAGGTCTGTTGTGGTCAAGCGAACCGTGCCGGTCAGGTACTCGCGGGTGGCCCCGCCGAGCAGCACCCTGTCGCCCCGCAGGGCACAGTCGAGCCGTATGGATCGGCGCCGGCCAAGGCGCGGGGAGAACTGGTGAGCGACCAGCCGGTCACTGCCCAGCCGCCGGGCCCAATAGGGCACAAGCGCACAGTGCGCGGAGCCGGTCACAGAGTCTTCGGGGATGGAAAGTTTCGGGCCGAACCACCGCGAGGAGAAATCACCGGATGTGCCCGGCGCGGTAATCGCCACGCCGCGTAGATCGAGGGTCCGAAGAACTTCCTGGTCAGCCCTCACCGTGAGGAGCTGTTCCTCGGTCTCATAAACGACGAGATAGTCCATCGAGCGGAGCACAGCCGTCGGACGTGGCCCGTTAAGGCCACGTAGCAGGGCCTCCGGCGGAGCCACCGGCACGAAATCCAGCGCCGGGAAGTCCAGGTCGATCCGCTCCCCCGCCCGGTTCACCACCAGGGGGCCACTCGCTGAGTCGAAGGTGACCTGAGTGGTCCCGGGGCGCAGGTGACGGAAGACGACATGTGCCGCACCCAGGGTTGCGTGCCCGCACAGGTCCACCTCCCTAGCCGGAGTGAACCAGCGCAGAGCGTAGTCATCGCCGGCGGGAACGAGAAATGCGGTCTCCGGAAGGTTGTTCTCAAGAGCGATCGCCTGCATCACCTCGTCGGGAAGCCACGCCTCCAGCAGACAGACCGCTGCGGGGTTTCCCCAGAAGAGCCGGTCGGTGAAGGCGTCCACCTGATAGAGCGGGATCTCCATTTGGCCACACGGGTCAGACAGCATCTACAGCCCTTTCCGTTTCATGTACAGGAATACCGAGAAGCTGGCAGATCGTCAAACAATGAGCCGCTGCTTAGCGTCTGCGAAGAAAGGGATGTGTCGATAATCGTTCGACTCGTGATCGAAGTCTGTATGCTGATTGGTAAATTCCAGCAGCCGCTTCTTGACCCTCTCGACACTCTCGACATGGATAAACTTCTCGATTTGCCGAATCTCCTCCAGAAAGGCGCGTAGTGCATCAGGGAGGAACGGCGTCAGATGGATACGGTCTCCCTTGAGTCTTATTCCGTCGGCCTTGAGAAGGTAATTGAACAGTAGCTGCGAGGCCACCGCATCGTAGTTCGGCCGTGGCATTCCTTCGACTGCGTACCGGAGCAGACGTTCCGCCAGGATGTATTCGTAGGTGAGCGCCGCGTCCTCGGCCGGGAGATCCTTGTCGTCCAGGCACACCAACATCGAGGAGACGTCGGTGCGCAGTTCCTCTAGACCTGCTAGCGGCTTGAGCTTCTTCGCCGGCAGATATTCGGGGATGGGCATGTCCCCCTGCCTGTGGTGGTATTCATGCAGCCGCACCCACCACGAAGAGGCTCGCTCCACGTCGGTCTCGTCGGCCGTGCGCAGCCGGGGAAAGGCATCCTCGGCCATCATGTCACTGATCAGTCGCCGGGTGAGGCACACGTGCCGTTCGACGAATTTATCGATGAAGTAGAAGATCTGATCGTCGGGGTTCTGAATTCCGTCGAGATGATTCTCCGGGAAGAGAGCCACCACTACGCGTGAGTCGAATCCTCTGGACCCTTGCTCAATCAACACCGGCATCGTGTTGCTCGCATAGCGGCGCGCTAGGTGCTCGTCGGTGGGAAGGGTCCGATACGTCAGATACTCCAGCGACAGAGTGGGAAAGTAGGACGCGTCAAAGAGAGAGAAGATGTGGTTGTCTCGCCGACTGTTGATGTGTTCCTTGGTGCGGCGCAGCCGGGGGTCATCGATGAAGCCGGTAATGTCCTCAATGAACATCTGAACAGCGGCCTGCCCGCTGAGCACCGGAGAGGCTTTCAGTCGTCCGGCCAGGTCAGCCAAGAATTCTGGCCGCCGGAAGTCGGACCGCTGCCCCAGGTCCTCCCGGATTCGATTGACCTCGCTGATTACCGAGGCTATATCGGTTTCTGTCATGGTGATGCTCCATTCAACACAAGCGACCGGGGTCTCAGATTCCGGCTTCGGCCATCTCGGGAGCGTTCACCAGGGCATCGGCGAACTCGTTGAGGGCCGCGGCCCAGCTCTTCGCGTACTCCTCGGACAGGACCAGCAGCTCGGCCCGCTCGGCGGCGGTGGCTGCAGCGACCGTCATGCCGGTCTCGTCGTCGCTGACCGACTTCGCATGCACGGTCTCCGCCTTGATATGCGAGTCGATCCAGGCCAGCGCGCTCTCCGTGCTGTACGGGCTGGCCCCGTCAATTCGGACCTTCGCATACATCCGGCGAAAGGCGACGGCGATATCGAGCGCGATTGCCTCGACGACACGGAGCTGCACGGCGGCGCCCAACGGTGACTGCGCCAGCCGCTCCATGTTGGCGAGTAGTCCCCGCACCCCTTCGGGAAGCTGGTCCGCCTCGGCCCTTTCGGTCTCGCCGACCGATGCGAGCAGCGGCCCGAGGATACTTTCCTCCCACCAGAGGTAGTGCACGCCGGCAACGCCCTTGGGCGACACCGCGGCGAACTCCGGTGCGAGGTTGGCCAGGTCGTCACCGATGACCAGGTAGGCGGTCTGAAAGGCACCGAGCACTCCCCGGTCAGGGGCGATCTGCTGGTTGAAATCCCGAGCCATCAGACCAAGGCTGCTGATAGTGGTGAACATGAACGACTTGGTCATGGCCTGCCACTGGCGGCCGACTCGCAGCGCGGCGAGCGGGGCAATGTGCTCGGCGATGCGCACGTCGCTGAAAAATCGGTTGGCGGGTCGGCAGAGACCCGTCTCCCGGATTATCGCCGTGATCCGGTCCTCCAGGACCGAGTCAGAAGTGAGAACAGCGGTGGTGGTCACGGGTACTCCCTGGATGAGTCGTTGGGGCAGGCTGGTGCGACAGCACGTCGCACGTCTTGGGTTTCACGCGGGCGGCGCTCGAGTCAGGAGACTGCGGACCCGATGTAGATCCAGCCGCGCAGTTTCTCGTGGTCTTGGAGGCCGACGGCCTCTCGCAAGGCGGGATGGTCCAAATAGGGCCCGGTGCGCCAGATCGCGCCGAATCCGAGGGCATGCGCGGCGAGGGACAGGTTCTGCACCGCGCAGGAGGCGGCGGCCAGCTGTTCCCAGTCGTGGATCCGAGGATGCTCTACTTCGCTGGTGATTACGCTGATCAGCAGCGGTGCGCGCAGCGGCTTGGCCCGCATCCGGTCAGCTGCGGCCGGTTCTAGGTCCGGCCGCAGATCCAGAGCGGCCCGCGCGAGGCCCTCACCAAGCCTGGTGCGTCGATGACCGGTGACCGCATCAAGTCTCCAGGGCCGCAGCCGACCGTGGTCGGGGGCAGCCTGTGCGCAGGACATCAGTGTGGCTAGGTCCTCGGAATCGGGCCCAGGCTCTCCCAGCCGCTGTGTACTGCGACGGCTGGTGATGCACGCAATCGCATCCAAGATTTCCTCCTTGTCGTGGGTGGACGCCGGTGGGCGGCAATCCCGTGGCCGCAGTTCAGTCGCGGAGCCGGCTGGCAAGGACCTTGCCGATCAGTTCGAGCGGCGCCTGTTTGGTCATCTCCCCGTGTTCGCACGGCACTTCGTGGATCGCGATATCGCCAGTGATATGTGGAGCCCAGCGTTCGATGAGTTTGGGGAAGTAGTCGGGGTCGGCAGTCGCGGGAAAGAATTCAAGGTCGCCGGTGAAAACGCCTGGTATGTACCGCCGTTGGGCATGGGCCGCCGCCACGAAGACGCGGCTCAGCGCGACCATGTCCAGCCCGTCCACATCGGCGAGGATGGCGTCCAGGGCCTCCGGGCCGTGCCCCATGGACCTGGCTACCTCCGTCACGACGTCCGCCTGGTCGCCGACGAAGCGGTCGATCCCGTCGCTGGGCGCGGCCGGGTAGCTGTCCATCATCGAAAGGAGCGCGACCTCCTCGCCGCTCTCCTGAAGCCGTACCGCCATCCCGTGAGCGACGATCCCGCCGAACGACCACCCGAGCAGGTGGTACGGACCGTGCGGCTGCACGGTCCGGATGAGGGCCAGGTAGTCGTCAACCAGCTCTTCCACTGAAGAGGGCAGCTGCCCGGGCTCGCTCAGAGCGCGGGCCTGGAGCCCGTACAACGGCCTTTCACCATCCAGATGCCGCATCAGTCCGGCGTACACCCAGCTGATGCCCGCCGCGGGGTGCACACAGAAGATGGGCGCCTTGGTCCCCTCCGCACGCAGGGGCAACAGCGGCGTCATCGCTCCCTGATCACCGCCCGTGTCTAGGCGTTCGGTAAGGGCAGCCACCGTCGGCGCCTCGAAGAGCGTGCGGATGGTGATCTCGGCGCCCAGCTCCGCACGGATGCGGTTGATGAGCCTGGTCGCGAGCAACGAGTGGCCGCCCAGAGTGAAGAACCCGTCGTCGATGCCGATCCGTTCAACACCAAGGATCTCGGTGAAGAGCCGACACAGGGTCTCCTCCCTGGAATCGCGCGGAGGACGGCCTGTGGTGAGGGCGGTGTAATCCGGGGCTGGGAGCGCCTGGCGGTGCAGCTTGCCGTTGGAATTGAGCGGCAGGTCATCGAGGACCACGAATGCCGCGGGAACCATGGCGGCGGGCAACAGGGACGCCGCATGGCCGCGCAATTCGGCGACGTCGGGACGATGCGGCCCCGCTGGGACGACGTAGGCGATGATGCGCCGGTCGCCCGGCGTCTCCTCGCGGACGGCCGCGGCGGCCCGGCCTACGTGAGGATGCTCGCTGAGCACCGCGTTGATCTCACCCAGTTCGACCCGGACACCACGAATCTTGACCTGATCATCAGCCCGGCCTGCGAAGATCAGTTCGCCGCGAGTATTCCACCGCACGAGATCGCCGCTCCGGTACATGCGGCTGCCGGACGGTCCAAACGGATCGGCCACGAAGCGCTGCGCGGTCAGACCGGGACGGCCGAGGTAGCCACGGGCAACCCCGGCACCAGCGAGGTAGAGCTCTCCGGTGACGCCGGCCGGAACCGGGCGCAGGGAGGCGTCCAGGACGTAGGTGCGGCAGTTGTGGATGGGCCGCCCGATGGGGGCGACCGCAGGCCAGAGGGACTGGTCGGCGGGCAGCGGCATACCGGTGATGACATGAGTCTCGGACGGCCCGTAGTGGTTGTGCAGGGTGATGTGCGGGCGCCGTGCATGGAAGGCGCGGACCTGGTCGGTGAGGTGCAAGGGCTCGCCGCCCTGCATCACCTCCTGGAGAGCGGCCAAATCCCGTCCCTGCCCGGCAGCTGCTTCGTACACGGCCCGTACAACCAGATCGGGGGCGAAGAACTCGTTCACCTTTTGGTCGTCCAGCCATGCCGCGAAGTCTTCTGGGTTGATCCGGATGTCCTCGGAGGGGATCACCAGGGTCTTGCCTGCGAGCAACGCGGCGAGGACCTCCTGCTCCGAGGCGTCGAAGCTGATGGCACTGAACTGGGAAACCCGGTTGCCGGGTCGTCCTGGGATCGTGACCAGTTGCCAGGCCAGCAGGTTGATCAGGACCAGAGCGGTGACAACGACGCCCTTGGGGCGGCCGGTGGAACCGGAGGTGTAGACGATGTAGGCGGGCGAGTGAAGGCTGAGCGGGGCCGTGCGGTCGTCGTCCCCGGGGTCCGTTTCGGCGCTGTGAGCGAGGGCCTCGACGGTGCCGGCACCGTCAAGGACGACATTTTCGTATGCAGATAGACCGGCCGCGACGGAGCTCACCGTGACAACGACCACCGGCTCCGCGTCGTCGAGAATGTAAGAGATCCGATCCTCGGGGTAGGCCGGATCGACGGGTAGATATGTCGCACCGCACTTGAATACCGCGAGCATGGCCACGACGAGGTCCACCGACCGGGGGACGACCACGGCGACATACTGCTCGGGCCCCACCCCCTTTCCGATCAGCAGCCGGGCCAGCCGATTAGCGCGCGCGTTGAGCTGGGCGTATGTCAGCGTTGTTCCGTCGCCCTCGACTGCGACGGCGTCCGGCGTTCGGCGTACCTGCTCCTGGAACAGCTCGGGCAGGCTGTCACCGGGCAGCGGCGTAACGGTGCCATTCCACTCCTGCAGTACCTGTCGACGTTCCCCCGCGGTGAGTAGTTCCACGGCGGACAAGGGCGCCTCCGGATTGGCGGAGAGACTGCCTAGGAGACGCACCAGGCGGTCGGCAAGCGCACTGGCCGTGGCGCGGTCGAACAAGTCCGTGTCGTACTCGATCCTGCCGGAAAGCCCGGCGAGCGCGCCGTCGCTCGCGTGCTCGGCGACCCCCACCGCGAGATCGAACTTGGCGGTGTTGGTACCCAGTGCTTCAGGTGTCGCTGTCACTCCGGTGAACAACTGGCCGGAGCCGTTCACATCGTTCTGCTGCCAGCCGAGCATGATCTGGAAGAGGGGATGCCGTCCGAGCAGGCGCTCCGGGTTGACGGCTTCGACGACCCGTTCGAACGGTACGTCCTGGTGGTTGAACGCCCGCAGGTCTGTCTCCCTCACCCGCTTCACGAGGTCGGTGAAGGACGGATCGCCCGAAACGTCAGTGCGTAGCACCACCGTGTTGGCGAAGAAGCCGACCAGGTCGTCGAGGGCATCGTCGGCACGTCCGGTCACCACTGTTCCGAACGGAATGTCCTCTCCGGCTCCCATACGGGCGAGCAGTGCGGCGAAGGCCGCCTGAAACACCATGAAAACGGATGCCTGGTGGGCGCGTCCGATAGCGGCAAGGCGTGCGTGCACCTCCGGTTCCACAAGGAAGTCCACTGTGTCGCCCTGGTGCCGAGAGAACTGCGGTCGAGGACGGTCGAAAGGAAGTTCCAATTCCTCCGGCGCACCCGCTAGGGCAATCCGCCAGAAGTCCAACTGCCGGGCCGTCAGGCTGCCGGGGTCCGCAGCATCTCCAAGCAGCTCCTGCTGCCACAGAGTGTAGTCGGAATACTGGACGGGCAATGGAGTGAAGCGCGGCGTCCGGCCTGCGGCGCGTGCCGTGTACGCGGTAGCCAAATCCCGGCCGAAAGGCCCGTCTGACCACGCATCAGTAGCAATGTGGTGAAAGAGCAGGAGTAGAATGTGGGTATCCGAATCCAGTGTGAACAGTGTTACCCGCAGGGGCGGCTCGCACGCCAAGTCGAAGGGCCGAGTGCCCGCCTCGTGTAGGGCGGCGGCCAGATCCTCGGCTCGGATCGCAACACGTCTCAGCAGCGGCCCCACTCCGCTGGGAGGCAACACCTCCTGCTGAGGCTCGCCGTCCACCGATGGGAACACCGTCCGCAGCGTCTCGTGCCTGGCCATGACATCAGCGACGGCCGACTCCAGCGCATCGGGGTCCAGCGGGCCGACGAGACGTAGCGCGTGCGGCACGTTGTAGGTCGCGGCTGCGCCCGCCTGGTCCAGGAACCATAGGCGACGCTGCGCGTAGGACATGGAAACCACGTGGACTCTCCTCGCTGCATTTCACACCGACCGGAAATCCGGCCGGTTTCACAGTGCGGGACCGACGCTGACCCAGGGGGCATCATCGCCGGTAGTTCTCGAGGAAGAAGGACGAGCACGTTTCCGCATGGTAGGTAAGTGACTGCCTCGCAACTTACTGACGCCGGTCGGCTGTTGCAGGGTCTGGTGTTATGCCGCGTAATTGCTGCCTGGTACTCCAGCAGTACTTCGTGGCTTGACCTGGGGAAACGTCGAGCGGTGGGAGTGTAGCGGGCGGGAAGTCGTCACGGACGGCTTCTGCCCGCACGCCCCTCGAAAGAGTGCCCCCGACGTCGGTAGTGGCAGCGGCGGGCCACCGCTTGGCTTCGTCGGCGCCAGTGCGACCAGCTCAACACGTGAGTGAGGGTGTGAAGGTCTCGGGGTGTGTGAGCTGCCAGGAGTCGCCGCACTTGTGCGGACGGTGAGCTCGATGACCACGGCATCCTCACCGGTGGATCCCCGTTTTCGGCTGCTCGCGCGCTCATCGCAACGAGGAAGGTGTGGGCGAGCATGGCCAGGGTGATGTGCCGGTACCAGCCGACGTAGCGGCGGACTTCGTACTCGTCCAGGCCGCACTCGTTCTTCGCTGCCTGGAAACACTCTTCGATCGCCCACCGGGCGCCGGCGACGCGCACCAGTTCGTCCACGCCGACATCCAGCGGTGCGTAGCCGAGGTAGTAGGCGATCTCGTCCGGCCGACTCAGGCTGCGCCGTGCCAGCGCCCACCGTCGACGGATCAACACGCCGTCCTGGTGGTCGTACTCGGCCACTGGGCGCAACTGGACGGCTGCCCAGTCGTATTCGCGCTGTCCCTTTGTGTCGACGATCAAGTTCTTCGGCTCTGGCGCTGATCTTGTGACTGGTTGCCCGGCCATCGTAAGCGGCTGGGAAACTGGGTAACTGCCGTGACGATGGCTGATGAGACCCGGTAGGGTTGTGATCTTCGGTTGGCGGAAGCCACCCGGAGTCCCCCTGAGGCTGTGCCGACACGATGAACCCCGACGACACTCCCGCACGGCTCCGACTCGACCGTGCTCTGGACTGCTTGGACGTCACCTTTCGCGGAATGACCGCCCGCAGCGATGAGACCCAGTGTGACTGCCACTGGGGCAGCGAAGAAGAGCTTGCGCAATTGAAGGTCCCGGACGTGGTGCTCGACCCGGACCTTCTGCGTCGCACCTGGGATGCCCCCGACTGGAACGACCACGGCGCGGTGCTGCGCCGTATCCTGCCTCAATTCGCCAGGGCACTGGTCAGTGGCCTTGTGGAGCCCATGTTTGGCATGGACGAGGTCGGACGTTCGTTCATTCGCGGCCACTGGCGGCAGTGGCCTGCGCACCAGAGTGCGGCGGTGTGGGAGTTCTTGCGTGCCTGGTGGGCTCACACCCTCGCCGAATCGGATCCGGCCGTCCCCGTGCATGAGGTCCTCGCGCTGTGCGCCGAGGCATCTGCCACGCTCAGCCCTTGGCTCAACACCTGGGAGGCACTCGAAGACCGCGTTGCCGACCGGCACCTGACCGAAGCGGCTGCCCACTGGGAGTACGACCTTCTGGGCGATCAACTTCCATGGGACGCGTGGGACAACGCAGATGACCTGCGCACCGAGCTCGCGGCCTGGTTGGTCCGTCACGCCCCTTCGCGGCTTCAAGCCCAGGACGCTCCCGAGGAACTGCTGCACCGCATACGACTCATCGGACTTACCGGCCCCGCCCGCTGGGATGACCCGCACTGGCCCAACCACCGCTATTGAGCCGGCTTCACCGCGCAGCCTTCCCTGGTATCAAGGGGCCGTCTTGACCTGATTGGGCAGCTTCAGGGCGTGAGGGGTACGCGCTTGCGGAGGAAGTCGAGGTTTGCTCGTCCATATCCTTGCCTTTTGAGTAGTTTCGTCCTTGTGACCTGCCCTTCGACCTGGCCGGAGCTCCAGGGGGTGGAGAGTCCGGCGGTGACGGCGTCGATGTCGCGGCCCAGTCCGTTGATCAGGGAGTGGAGAGCGGGCAGGTCGTCGGCGAGGACGCGCTCCATCCAGGCGGGCAGTTGGTCGCCCCGCAGGTCACGCATCATGGCGGCGAAGTCGCGGACGTGGTGGGTGACGGCGTCGAGCTCGGGGCAGCTGGTCCGGATCTCCTTGAGGTCGGCGGCATCATGGGCGGTCAGGTTTCCGGGGTCGGTCATGATCCAGCGGACGATACGACGCGGTCGTGGAGCCGGGCGGCGTGCGGGTGGCATGGCGGTGACGGCCTTGAACGGGCGGAGGTAACGCTGGACGGTCTGGATGCTTCCGATGAAGCCCAGGGTGACGATCTCCTGGTGGAGCTGGGCAGTGTTATGACAGCCCTCATTCCATCGCTGGTAGAGGTAGGGCTTGTACTCGTCCAGGATGGTGGAGCGGTTGGTCGCTTTGACCAGCAGTTCGTCGATGCTGGTGGCGCGGGCGAAGCGGCGTACGGTGGACCGGTCCAGCTGCAGTGTCCGGCAGATGTTCTCCAGCGTGCTGCCGTCCTCCAGGAGCTGTCGCACGGCGGTGTAGCGTTCCCTGGTCCGGGTCACCAGGCGGCGTTCGCGTCCGCAGACGTCGAGTATTTCGGCAGCCGGTGCCGGCGGTGGTGTCTGCCAGATGTCGTCGCTGGTCGGCGGGGCTGCCGGCGCGGTGTTCTCGAACCCTGCGCGGACGCAGGCGTGGTGGGCGGAGACGGTCTTTTCCACTGCCTGACCGAGGTTGTGCCACAGATGCCAGGCATCGGCGACCTGCACCGCTTGCGGCGCTCCGTTGGGAGCGCCTTCGGCATAAGCCCCGGCCCGGTCCCGGCAGATGATCTCTACTTCCGGATGGTTCTTCAGCCATGCGGCCAGGGGTTCGGCGTCCCGGCCGGGCAGCACGTCCACCGGGCGCCGTCTCTCCAGGTCCACCAGGATCGTGGCGTACGAGTCGCCCTTCCGCAGCGCGAAATCGTCGACACCGAGCACACGAATCTGTCCGACGAATCTTCCGGCGTGGCGCGGACCAGTCGTAACAGGGTGTCCTTGGCGACGCGCAGGCCCAGCGCCGCGGCCAGGCGGGCTCCCGCGCGGCCGGCCAGGGCGAGGGCGATCGAGGTCAACTGCTCACGCACCAGTGGTGTGTAGCGGGCATGCGGGCTTGTCAGCCCCGCGATCTGCTCGGCGAACGTCACCGCCCGGCACGCGGGGTTGGGGCACTTGAACCGACGCACCAGCAGCTCGATCACCACTCTGGCGCCACCGACCGCGGCATCCGCGAGCCGTCGTATGTACCGGCCGTGCACCCGGCCCGACGTACTACCGCAGTGCGGGCATTCCGCACCCGCCGAGCGGGCCCGCGCATGCATCGTGACCACCCCGGTCACAGCCCGCTCGACCAACTCCACCACGACGCCGGCCAGATGAGGGAACAACACCTCGAAACTCCGCGAAGAACACGCGAGCCACGATCACAGCCACCACTGACACCGGCAGCGTCACAAGATCAGCGCCAGAGCCGAATAACGCGATCGTCCACAACCGCTCCCTGCCGTAGAAGACGCCTTGCAGTCAGTCCAACCGGACAAGCAGCCGTCGGGTCGCACAAGTTCGCAGCGGATGCCGACAACGCCCCTGCACCGCATCCACATGCGCGATCTCACGCCGCAGGGGCGGTCGCGCGCGGCCAGCGGAATGTGGATCAGAGCGAATTGCTGATCAATTCAGTGAGACCGGCGTCGGGATAGCTGACGACACATCCCACCCGGCACGCAGTCCCTCGGCTCATGGGCCACCTGTCACAGTTCGGGTGCGGCAGGCAGGATGATTGCCGTGATCCACGCCTTGGATGCTGCATGGTCGAGCGGCTCGCGGGCTGCAGCAGGACGTGCATATACCGCCTGCCGCAACTCGCCTCGATGGGCAGAGTCGGGCGGTCCGGTAAGCGGTTGATCTTTGTTCCGGAACAGGGTGTGCTTCGCTGCCCGGACTTGGTGGACTGGGTGGATGAAGATCCTGTCGCCTCGTCTCCTGCGTGCTCTTGAACGGTTCAATGCCGCCTATCCGTGGGATCACAACGCCCACTACCACCGCTGGATCCTGCGGCAGCTGCCGAAACGCTTCAACGACGCCCTCGACATCGGCTCCGGCAGCGGTGACCTCGCAAGGCTCCTGGCCAGACGCGCCGCCGTGACGGCAGTCGATTCTGATCCGGCGATCACCGCCCAGGCCCAGGAGCTGACTCCTGATGCGCTTCCCGTGACCTTCACCGTCGCGGATGCAGTAGCCGAGTTCCCGGCCGGCTCCTACGACGTCATCACGTGCGTCGCCACGATCCACCACATGCCGTTCGCCCAGGCCATCACTTGTTTCCGCCGCCACCTGGCGTCGGGAGGTACCTTGGTGATCGTCGGCCTGTTCCGCGCCCAGACCCCTGTGGACCACCTGCTCGATGTCGCCGCCATTCCGGCCAACGCCGCCATGGGCTGGCTGAAGAACAAGGGGCGTCCCTCGCCCCGGCCCGTATCCATGACAGCCTCTACTCGCTCAGCGGACATGACCTTCGACGACATTGTCCGTGAAGCCAGAGACGTCCTCCCCGGAGCGCAGCTGCGACGACGGCTGTTCTGGCGCTACACGCTCGTTTGGAAGCACTCCTGAGCAGCCTGGGCCTTCTTGGACCAGCTGTCGGTGCGGGGGCTTTTACGGGGAGCCATTGTCAAGAGTTGTGGATCGAGTCGTTCGCATCGGTGGTGCTGTCGCTCGGGTTGAGGAGGTAGGAGCCCCTCGCGACGCCTTGCAGGATGCTGTCGGCGGTTGCCTCAGCGGTCAGGGTGGTGGAATCCAGGACGTGGGCCTCATAGAGACCCAGGTTGCTGAACTGGCCGTGCAGTGAGCGAATCGGCTCGGGGTCGGTCAGAGCGTCGTCGGCCCGGCTCGTTGCCCGTTCCAGTGTGGTGTGTTGGTCCGGCCGAAGGATGACGTAGCTCAGCGGCAGGGCCCGCTCCCGTGCCGTCACGCGGAAGAGGTCGATGAACCAGGGCCCGACGATGCCGTCGCAGATCACGTGGTATCCGCCTTCGGCGTAGCCGAACGCTGCTGAGACCAGTACCTGCAGGACTACTTGGTTCTGCTCGTGGGCTTCGGGCAGGTAAGGCGCGATCCAGCCCTGCTTGATATAGCGCCAAAAATCGTCGCTGTGCAGGTGGACGCTGGGAGTCAGGTGATCTGCCAGCAGTTGCGCCACGGTGCTCTTGCCTGCTCCGGGCGGCCCGGTCAGGACAACTACCTGACCGCGGTGAGGGGACGTCCGAGACAGGGGCAGCGGGTTCATGCCGCCACCGTGCCACGTTCGACCAGCACACCGCTTTCGAATTTGGCTTCCGCACGGACAAGGGGCACCAGGTGGGCGCCGGTGATCGCGCGCCAGCGGACCTGGGCGGACTCGACGAGCTTGAACACCATCACGAGTGCGGCGGCGGGTCTGCCGGCTCCGCGGGTGACCTTGGTGCGGAGCTTGACCGTGGAGAATGTCAACTCGATGGGGTTCGTGGTCCGCAGGTGGATCCATTCCGCGGTCCATGGTCGCGCAAGGCCGACCGCCAGACACCCGCTGACCAGTCCCCCGCGACCTTCACCAGCCGCGAGCCGTTTCAAAAGCGCGCGTTGCCGTTCGCTCAGCGCGGACCTCCGATGCATGATCACCAGCCCACACCGCCCCCGCACACGCTGCATAGAGCCGCAAGAGCGGCCTCGGGCAGTGGGATTTCCCTGGGACTTCCGGCCGCATCAACGAGTACGCGCCTGAAACAGCCGAAAGATCATTCCAGCAGGTCAGCGGCCTGCGACCGCCCGTCGCAGCAGGTCACGGCGTTCACTGGTCTCTTCCGGGACATTTGGCACACGAATGTCGCCGCACCCCGGCCTGACCTGCTATTCAGCGGGTCGGGGTGAGGCGCGGCGGCATCTCTACGACTTTCCGGGCCCTTGGCGCCACGGCGGGCGGGCTGTGGGCCACGCTCCACGGGCTCCACCGACCGGCCTTTGCCACGCGAAGATCGCGTCAATGGCAGTCTGCCCCGCGTGCCCGCGCGGGGCGGGAAGTGGGAGTACTTCCGCAGCGTGTACCCGGGGCCGGAGTGCCCGCTCTTCGCCCGGCCCTCACCACCGAACGCCCGACTCTCAAGAAGGAGCCTCTTGGTCTTCAGCACACCACCGACCCCGGCAGCACCGAAGCCCACCTGACACCCCATCAGAACGAGCGTCACATGTGCGTCACGAGCGCCGTTTCAGCGTCAGGACATCGCCCGTGACACCCACACCGCGCATCGCCACACCCGCAGGTCGAAAGACCTCGGCCACCGGTTCAGGGATAACAACGCACTCCACATGGCCCGCACCGGCTCTCACGGGCGGCCGGACACGGGTACCGCCACGGCCTTCTCACCGTCCGGCGCAGGCGAGGGCTCCGCGGCGCCGGTCGTCCGGGTGCCCGGACTCAGGCGGTCCAGGGCAGGACCGGTCAGGGCCGTGGTGATCAGTGCCATCATGACCAGCATCGTGAACACCTGTGGGCCGATCACCCCCATGTCGTAGCCGATGTTCAGGACGATCAGTTCCGTCATACCGCGGCAGTTCATCAGCGCGCCGATGAGCAGGGACGAACGCCCGTCCTGGCCGGCCGTCCGGGCTGCCAGCGCCGCGCCACCCCACTTCCCGGCCATCGCCACCACCAGGATGGCCCCTGCCCACAGCCACTCGGACATGCGGTGGAGCCCACCCAGGTCGGTACGCAGTCCGGTCTGTACGAAGAAGAGCGGGAGCAGCACCGGAATCACCACCGAACGCAACTGCCGGGCGGCACGCTCCACCGTGTGCGAACCGCGGGGCATGGCGGTCCCCAACAGGAACGCCCCGAAGACGGTGTGGACACCGATCCGGTCGGTGATCAGGCCCGCCAGGCAGATCGCGCTGAACAGGACGACGAGTACGACGCCCTCGTGCCGTTCGCCGGAGAGCAGCCGGTCGTGGCGTGCCCTGCGGGCGAGCAGGGGACGCAGCCCCCACATGAGCGCGGCTGCGAAGCCGAGGGTGAGTGCCGCGGTGCCCGCGGCGCCCATCGCGGAGCTGCTGGTCGTCAGCGCCACCACCAGGGTCAGCAGGCACCAGGCCGCGACATCGTCGATGGCCGCACACGCCAGGGCCAGGGTGCCCACGGGCGTGCCGTACAACCCCCGTTCGCCGAGGATCCGGGCCAGGACCGGGAAGGCCGTGATGCTCATGGACACGGCGATGAAGAGGACGAACGGCATCTGCTGTACGCCGTCGGGTGCCTGGGTCCCGTACATGGCCAGGCCCAGGGCCGCCCCGAGGAGCAGAGGAACGGCGATGGACGTACCGCCGACGGCGAGGGCCGTTGCCCGCTTACCGCGCAGGGTTCCCCAGTCGAATTCCAAACCGATCAGGAACATGAACACGAGCAGGCCCAACTGGCCGAGCACCCCGGTGAACGGCAGGACCGACGGAGGCAGCAGCCAGTGCTGCGCGGACGGCCAGAGCCAGCCGAGCAGGGACGGCCCGAGCAGAATGCCCACGCACATCTCGCCCACTACGGGCGGCTGGCCGATCCGTCGGAACAGCGCGCCGCCGGCCCGGCAGGCGAGGATGACGGCGGGCACGGCGATCAGCAGCGGCGGCAAGGGGTCAGCGGCAGCCATGATCGGCCTCCGACTGTGCCGTGGCGCCGACGGTTTCGGGCACTGCCGTGACCGCCGACCAGGTCGCGTACCGGCGCAGCCCGTAGAGCAGCGGCTCGGGCGACGGGTCCAGGAAGGTGACGTCGAGCACCTCGCCGAGGACCGCGGTGTGATCGCCGACTTCGAGGGTGCCGGTGACGGCACAGTCCGCGATGGCGTGTGCGGCGTCGATCAGGTGAGGGCCCCCGGCGCCCAGCGGGAGACGCCATTCGGCGCGTGCGAACCGGTCGGGAGCACCGGAGCCGAACAGGTCCGAGGTGGCACGGCCGCGCTCATGCAGCAGATTGATCGCGAACCTGCCGGTTTCGCGCACGGCCAGGTGAGTCCGGCTGTCAGTGCGCAGGCAGGCCACGATGGTGGGCGGGGACAGGGCGACGCTCGCCAGCGAACTGCACGTCATCCCCTGCGGGTTGTCCTCCGCGTCGAGGGCCGTGATGATGCTCACCCCGCTGGGGAAGGAGGCCATCAGCGGGCGTATGTCGGGCTCGTCGGTGGTTCTGGATGCCTGGCCGGGCATCGGCTTCTGCATGGGTCACTCCGTGGATGGCACTCCGGAAGGAGGCGCGGCCCGTGCGCCGGGCGAGGCGAACGGGCCGCTGGTGGGATGGGATCAGGAGGCGCCGTGCAGCTGGCGCAGGTACTCGTAGGTGGTGGGCAGCGTGTCCAGTAGATCCTTCTGCTGGCGCTTGACCCGCTCGAAGAGCGGCTGCGCCCCGGCGACGGAGCCCGGTCGGTACGACAGCGCCGGCAACGGCGCGTCGGGGACCAGGCCGAGGCCGGCGAAGATGCAGTAGTAGCTGCCGTTGGTCCAGAAATTGCGGAACTCGGCCTCAAAGTTGCCGTAGTAGGTGGACTCGTCGGTGACCGGCGAGTTGATCGGCAGACCGGCGCGGTACGCGGCGATCTTCTCCTGGATGTTCTCGGGGAGCGTCAGCTCCTTGTTCGCGCGCCAGAACGGCGTGTCGTTGCGCGGCGCGAGATGGAAGTGGGCCTGGATGAAGTCACGGGTGTCGTCGAACATCACCTCGATCTCGCTGTTGAAGCGGTTGATCAGCGTCTCGTTGAAGTTCCGGTCGGGGAAGTGCTTCGCGAGCTGGTAGATCGCCGCGGTGATGAAGTAGATCCCGGTCGACTCCAGGGGCTCCAGGAAGCAGGAGGACAGGCCGATGCTCACCACGTTCTTCACCCAGGCGCGGCGGTTGCGGCCGACCCGGAAGCGGATCTGGTTGAACTTGGTGTTCTCGGGATCGAGACCCCACAGCTCGCTGAACTCCCGGGTGGCCTCGTCCTGCGTGGCGAACTTGCTGGAGTAGACGTAACCACTGCCGAAGCGGCCCAGCATCGGGATCTTCCAGGCCCAGCCGGAGGACATCGCGATCGCCGAGGTGTACGGCTCGATGCCGTTGGCCTCGTCGTCGTGCGGCACCGCGGTGGCCACCGCCGAGTCGCACAACAGGTGGTCGCTCATGTCGATGAACGGCTCGGCCATGGCCTGGTTGATCAGCAGACCGCGGAATCCCGAGCAGTCCACGAACAGGTCGGCGTCCAGGACCTTGCCCGACTTGGTGTGCAGCGCGGTGACGAAGCCCCGCTCGTCCTGCTCCACCCGGGTCATCTCGTCCTCGACGTGCAGGACGCCCTGCTTGTCGGTGGCGAACCGGCGCAGGAACTGGGCGACCAGCGCCGCGTCGAAGTGCCAGGCGTAGCGGGTGGCGTGGCGGCCGTCGAGCCAGCGCGGGGCGAGCTTGGCGTCCATCACCGGAGGCTCACGGAAGCAGGCGTAGTCGAACGGTTCGGTGGTGGTGCCCTCGTGGTGGTTCTTGTACCAGTAGTGCGAGAGCGGCGTCTGGTCGTAGTCGGGGAGCAGGCCGAACGGGTGGTAGAAGTGGTCCGGGCCGCCGGCCGGCAGCTCCCGGGCCGCGGGCTCGCCCTTGCCCTCGGTGCGCCAGTTCACGAAGCGCACGGCCGTCTTGAAGCTGGCGTTGCACTCGCGCATCCACTCGTCCTCGTTGATGCCGAGGAAGTCGAAGAGCACGCGCTGCAGGTTGGGGACGGTGGCCTCGCCCACTCCGATACGGGGAATGGTGGGCGCTTCGAGGACCGTGATCTCCACGGTGTTCTCCAACGCCTTTCCCAGGTAGGCGGCGGTCATCCAACCCGCCGTACCTCCACCGAGGATGACGACTTTCTTGATGCGGCTGTCCTGGCCGTTCATGAGCGGCTTTCTCCTCTGACGGAAGCGATGGCGGACTGGTCGGTCGCTGGGCCGCCACCCGGAGCAGGGCAGCGGGGCGACCGATGCCGCACAGACTCGCCATCGGCGCTATGCCGCCTCTATGACCGACCAACCGGGGCGTATGGAACGGATATAGCGAGCTCGGACAGCCTTCAGGAGCTGAAGGTCTACTCAGCCCGGAGTCGGAAGGAAGGCGCGGAGGATGAGTGACGGCGTGTCAACCTCGGCGCCGGCCACGGCGTCAAGAACAACGGTGCCGACAACGTCGTGATCGGCAGAGCCTTACCGGGCCGGTGCCGACTGGTCGTGCCCCCACCGCGCCGTCTCCCCCCATGGCCGAGCGACGGACATTCCGACACCCGCAACCGAGGATGGCTTCATCACATGCCGTACGACGAAGGGAAAGCCGCGGTCGAGCGCCTCGCCCCCGCACCCGGGGCCAAGGGCATCCTCTCGACGGTCGGCGGCACTCCGCTCATCGAACTGGAGCGGCTGGTCCCGGGGTTCACCTCCCGGATCTACGCAAAGGCCGAACGATTCAACCCCGGTGGCAGCATCAAGGACCGCTCGGCGCTGAGCATGGTGCTCGGCCGGATCCATTCCGGTGAGCTGGTCCCGGGCAGGTCGACGGTGGTGGAGTCGAGTTCGGGAAACCTCGCGATCGGACTCGCCCAGATCTGCGCGTACTTCGGGCTGCGCCTCATCTGTGTGGTCGACGTCCGCACCACCGAGCAGAACATCGGCATCCTGCGCGCCTACGGCGCCGAGGTCGAGGTGGTGACCCGGCCGGATCCGGAGACGGGCGAGCTGCTGCCGCAACGGCTGCGCCGGGTCGCCGAACTGCTCGAACGGATTCCGGGCGCCTACTGCCCGAGGCAGTACTCCAACCCCCTCAACTCCCTGGCGCACCGGACCACGATGCGCGAGATCGCCGAGGAGCTGAACGGCGAGGTCGACCATCTGGTGCTCGCGGTCGGGACCACGGGCACCCTCAGCGGCTGCGCCGAGTACATCCGCAGCGCCGGCCTGGGGACCACCATTCACGCCGTCGACGCCGTGGGCAGCCGTCTGTTCGACTCGCCCGTCTCCTGCTCGCGCCTGATCCCCGGGCACGGGGCCTCCGTCGTACCCGAGTTGCTCGACCGTTCGGATGCCGACGACATCGTGCACGTCACGGACCTGGAGTGTGTGGTGGGCTGCAGACGCCTCGTCCGTCGGGAGGCCATCCTCGCCGGAGGCTCGTCGGGGGCCGTGGTCTCCGCCCTCGAACGACTGGCTCCCGCCGTCCGGCCGGGCTCGAACGTCGTGCTCGTACTGCCCGACGGCGGCGACCGCTATCTCGACACCATCTACGACGACGCCTGGGTGCGCGCCAACTTCGGCGAGGTCTTCCACTTGTGGAAGGAGCCGGAACGCGGTCCGGGCGCGGTGAACTTCGCGGACACGCGGGCCTTGTTCCGCCCGATCGACCACAAGACGGAGAAGGAGTCAGTGCTGTGCTGATCATCGGCCACCGCGAGGTGCGCGACATTCTCAAGGGGAAGGAACCGGAGATCCTCTCGCTGATCGCCGATGCCTACCGACTGCACGACCAGGGCCGGTCGGCCCTGCCGCACTCCGTCTTCCTGCGCTTCCCCGACGACGTCCGCAACCGCATCATCGGCCTGCCCGGCCACCTGGGCGGCGAGCAGCCGGTCGCCGGCATGAAGTGGATCGCCAGCTTCCCCGGGAACGTGGCGCAGGGTAAGGAACGGGCCAGTGCCAGCATCGTCCTCAACTCCATGGAGGACGGCCGCCCCACGGCGTTCGTCGAGGCATCGCTCATCTCCGCCAAGCGCACCGCGGCATCCGCGGCCCTGGCTGCCGGCCTGCTCTCCACCGAGGCGGAGCCGCAGGGCATGTCGCTGATCGGCGTCGGGCCCATCAACCTGGAGGTGCTGCGATTCACCAAGGCGCGGTTGCCCTCGCTGACCGAGGTCACGCTGTACGACCTGGACGCCGATCGCGCCCGTGCTTTCGCGGCCAAGGCCCGCCGTGTCGTCCCGGGTCTGGCCGTGCACCTCGCGACCACCCCCGGGGAGGCACTCGCCGCCCACCGCCTGGTCTCCTTCGCCACCACCGCGGCCACCCCCCACATGGACCTGTCGGGCGTGTCCGCCGACACCACGGTGCTCCACGTCTCGCTGCGCGACCTGACCGTGCGGGCGGTGCTCGGGGCACAGAACATCGTCGACGACGCCGACCATGTCTGCCGTGAACGCACCTCGCTGCACCTGGCCGAACAGGACAGCGGTGGGCGGGAGTTCATCGACGCGGAGATCGGTGCCCTGTTGCGCGACCCGGAGTCCTTCCGGCGCGACCCCGGACGCGTCGCGGTCTTCTCGCCGTTCGGTCTCGGCATCCTCGACCTGGCGCTGGCCCACTGGGTGAGGCATCAGGCCCAGGAGTTCGGGATCGGGACGAGTGTGGACGATTTTCTGCCATTGCACCTGGCGGACGCGGTTGCGTGACCCGGCTCGCCGTTTGATCTGACGGTGCCACTTTCAATCATCCCCCCACAAGGAGAGCTTCCGCCGATGAAGATCCGTTTCCGTACCTCCCTGGCGTCGGGTGCCCTGCTGCTCGGGGTCGTGGCCCCGCTGCTGAGTGCGTGCGACCAGTACGACGAATCCGACACCGATTCCTACGGCGTCGACGAGAAGGTCACCAGCGTGAGCGTCGACTCCGGAGGCGGTGACATCAAGGTCGTCGCGAGTGACGCCGACACCGTCAAGGTGACCGAGAACCGCAAGTTCACCGACGGCAAGCGTCCCTCGACCGAGCACTACGTCAAGGGCGGCAAGCTCGTCCTCAAGGTCGCCACCGACTGCGGCGGCGGCGTCGGCTCAGCGGAGTGCACGGTGAACTACACGGTCGAGATGCCGCGCGGGGTGGCCGTCGACGTCGACAGCGGCGGCGGCACGGTCCGCCTCGACGGCGTCTCCGGCGGCGTCGACGTCGGCAGCGGCGGCGGCGAGGTCCGGGCGGAGAACCTGGCGGCACAGAGCCTGAAGGCCAGCTCGGGCGGCGGGAAGATCGACCTCGCCTGGTCCAAGACGCCCGTCGACATCGACGTCAACGCCAAGGGCGGAGACGTGACGCTGCACGTGCCCGACAGCGGATACGAGGTCAACGCCTCCACCACCATGGGGTCGGAAAAGGTGGAGGTGAAGGAGGTCTCCAGCAGCGAACGACAGATCAAGGCCCGCTCGTGGGCCGGAGACGTGGAAGTACTCGTCGCCGACTGACGGCCGTTCTGCGCTCGCAACAACCCGGAGACCCCTTTTCATGCTGCACATTGCCTGGTACACGCTGCGGAGCAGAATCTCCGCCTTCACCGGTACCTTCATCGCGCTGGTGCTCGGCGCCGCGCTGCTGTCGACGATGGGCCTCGTGCTCGCGGCGAGCATCGCCTCGCCCGAACACGGCCCCGGCCGGCTCGCCCAGGCACCGCTGATCATTCGCGGAGAGCCGGACCTGAGCATGCCCGATCCGTGGGGCGGCACCCAGAGCGAGCCGTTGAAGGACCCCGAGGGGCTGTCCTCGGCCCTGGTCGAGGATGTCTCGGCGGTGGGCAGAGCCGTCACCGACCGCACCTTCTACGCCCAGCTCGGCGCCGACGGCGCGGGCCGTCCCGGTCCCGCCGAGCAGATCGGGCACCCCTGGTCGTCGGCCGCGTTCGGCGGCTACCGGCTCGCCGAGGGCACCGCGCCGACCGGGACCGGACAGGTGGCCGTCCCCGAGGCGGCCGGTGCCGCCCCGGGTGACAGGGTGACCGTGCTGACGCAGGCCGGGCCCCTCGCCTTCACTGTCTCGGGGGTCGTGAACGACGTCTCGTTCGAGTCGGCACTCTTCTTCTCGAACACGGAAGCCGCCAGGCTCTCGCCCCGAGTCGACGCGCTGATCAGCTACGGCGCCGAGGACAAGGTGCGCACCGCCGTCGAAGGACGTGCCCAGGTGCTGTCGGGTTTCGAGCGCTCGCAGGCGGACCCCCGCGCCCACGAGGACGAGGTGGCCCTCGTCGGCGTGTCCACCATGCTCGGCATGGCGACCGGCGTCGCCGCCTTCGTGGCGGTGTTCGTCGTCGGCACCACCTTCGCCTTCTCGGTGGCCCAGCGGCGCCGTGAGCTCGCCGTGCTGCGCGCCACCGGCGCGACCCCCGTCCAGGTGGGACAGCTGGTGCTCGCCGAGGCTGCCCTGGTCGGCGCGATCGCCTCGGGCGCGGGATGTCTGCTCGGCCTGCTCGGAGGGCCGCTGCTCGCCCGGCTCATGAGCGACTGGGGGCTCGCGCCCGCCTGGTTCCGCGTCCAGGTGGGCTGGAGCTCGGTGCTCGTGCTGTTCCTGGCCTTCCTCATCGGGCTGTTGCTCGCGGTGCTCGGCTCCGGCGTCTCCGTGGTGAGGGCGGGCCTCATCCGGCCACTCGAAGCGCTGCGCGAGTCCACGATCGAGCGGCGTGCCATGAACGGGGTGCGCTGGCTGCTCGGCCTCGCGGCGCTCGGCGCCGGTGTGGTGCTGCTGCTGTCCACCCCGTTGCTGCCACCCGCCTACTGGGGCGACATCACTCCGATGGCCGCCCCGGCTCTGATCCTGGCGGGTGCGCTGCTGTGCCCGGTGGCCGTCCCGTTCGTCGCCAGAGTCGCCACCGCGCCGTTCACCGTGTTCAAGGGCGCCGTCCCGATGCTGGTGCACGCCAACACCGTCACGGCGCTGCGTCGGACCGCGGCCACCGTCGCGCCCGTGCTGATCACGGTGGGTCTCTTCTCGGCCCTCTGGAGCACCTCCGGCACGCTGACCGGGGTGGCCCAGAGCGAGGCGTACCAGCGGGTGCGCTCCAACGACTTCGTCGTGGCACCGGACGGCGCGCCGGGACTCGGCCGGGCCGTGGTGGACAAGGTGCGGGCGGTGCCGGGTGTCGAGTCCGCGACCACCGTGCCGACCGGCATCTACACGATTCCCGGCCCCAACCTCCTGGTGTTCCCGGCGGGAGCGCCGATGCTGCCGTACAGCGCGCTCACCGTCGACCCCAAGGCCCTGGGCAGTCTGCTGACGCTGCCCGTGGTGCACGGCGACGCCAGGAATCTCGACGACCGGTCGATCGTGGTGGACGAGACCTGGAACCGCAACGTGGGTGACAGGGTGACGGTCTGGCTCGCCGACGGGACGGAGAAGAAGCTGAAGGTGGTGGCCGTCATCAAGGCGAGTGCAGGCGGCAGCGGCGCGGTGCTGACCCCCGAGTACGCCGGACGGGGCCTGCCGGACGCGGTGTACCTCAAGCTTGCGGACGGCGCCGACCGGAACGCCGTCGAGCAGCGGCTGGCCGCCGCGACCCAGGACATGTCCGCCCGGTTCGTGCCGATCGCCCACTGGAAGGCGGCCGTCGACGACACCACCAACGAGCAGACCCGGCTGGCCCTGGCGATCGTCGGGGGCATCGCGATGCTCTACACCGGCGTGGCCGTCGCCAACACCCTGACGATGTCGACCGGGCAGCGGGCACGGGAACTGGCCGTGCTGCGCCTGGGCGGTGCCACGCCGCGGCAACTGCTGCGCATGGTGGCCGGCGAGTCCTTGCTGGTGGTCGGCATGGGTGTGCTGATCGCCGGGGCCGTGGTCGGGCTCAACGCGGCCGGGCTGTGGGCCGGACTGCAGCAACTCGTCGTGGGCACGCCGGTCACCCTGCCGGGCCTGCCGTTCGCGGTGACCGCGGGGGCCTGCGCGGTGGTGGCCCTGCTGGCCACGGTGCTGCCGGCCTGGGTCGCGCTGCGCACGCCCGCGGTACGCCTCACGACGACGGAGTGAGCGTCTGCCCGGCCGCGGCCGGGCGAAGATGTCCACCGACGGCGGTTCCCGGCCGGAAAGGGGCCGCCGTCGGCCCACAACCAGGTGCGTGTATCAGGCAAACGGTGTGGATGCCAGCCCATTGTGAGCCAACCAGCCTCTCTGGAACGGCAGTTGACGGCCATTTATAGGGTGCGGATAGCTCGCCGTCGCAGGATCTCCCCAAGAGCTCACCGAGAGTTCGACATCGAGAGATCCAGGAGACCGACATGAGCGCTGCCAGAGCCGCCGAGGGACTGAGCGCGGAGACCAGGGCACAGGTGAAGGAGATCGTCTGCGACGTGCTGGAAGTGGATCCGGCCGCCGTCACCGACGAGACGCTCTTCGTGGAGGAACTCGACGCGGACTCGCTCCGCACCATCGAGATGCTCGCCGAGATGGAGAGAGCCCTCGGGATCGACCTCTCCAAGGCGCCGATCGAGGGCATGGTCAACCTGCACGGTGTGTACACCGTCATCGCGGAGCACGAAGCGAAGTGACCGCCGACAGGGGGGCGGGTGACCGACGGGTCGTGGTCACCGGGATGGGCATGGTCACGGGTCTCGGAACCGGGATCGCCGACTTTGCCGGATCGCTGCGCGCGGGGCGCAGCGGAATCGGCCCTTCCGACGCGTTCGACCGAGCCGGCTTCGCCCACTTCAACGTGGGTGAGGTCGGCCGCTTCGAAGCCAGGGAGTGGTTCCGCAGGGAAGATCCGCAGCGGTACGGACGGGCGGCCCGGTTCGCCGTCGCCGCCACCAGGCTGGCTGTCGGGGACGCCGGCCTCGGCGAGGAGGAACTGCGCCGACACCGAGTGCTCGTCTCGGTCGGTACGACCGACGGCGGCACTCACGAGATCGATCAGCTGGCCGAGGCCCGGTTCAGGACGGGCGAGGTCAGGCCGGCCACGGAGGTCGCGCGCCGCACGCCGTCAGAGCGTCTCTCCGACGCGGTGGTCAACGAACTGGCTCTGGAGGACGTCGAGTCGGTGACCGTGCCCACCGCCTGCGCGGCCGGGAACTACGCGGTGGGGCAGGGGCTGGACGCACTGCGTGCCGGCGAGGCGGACGTGGCCCTGTGCGGCGGTTCGGACTCGCTGTCCCGCAAGACCTTCGCCGGCTTCTACCGGCTCGGCGCCATGGCGCCCGACGTGTGCCGGCCGTTCGACACCGGCCGGCAGGGAATGATCGTCGCGGAGGGTTCCGGGATGCTCGTCCTGGAACCGCTGGACGCCGCGCTCGCGCGCGGGGCCCGGATCCATGCCGAGGTGCTGGGGTACGGGCTGAGCTGCGACGCCAGCCACCCGACCGCGCCCGACCGCGACGGCGTGGCCCGGGCGGTCCGCGCCGCGCACCGCGACGCGGGGATCAGCGGCTCGCAGGTCGACTACATCTCGGCGCACGGCACCGGGACCAAGGCCAACGACCTGGTCGAAACGGCCGCCCTGCGCGAGGTGTTCGGCCAGGAGCTGCCTCCGACGAGCGCGATCAAGTCGATGCTGGGACACACTCTGGGCGCCGCGAGCGCGCTCGGTGCGATCGCCTGCGTCCTGGCGATCACCGAAGGGTTCCTGCCGCCGACGATCCACCACGAGCAGACGGACCCGCAGTGCGGCGTCGACTGCGTCCCCAACGTGGCAGTGCCCGCGGAACCGGACATCGTCCAGAACAACGGGATGGCCTTCGGGGGCAACAACGCCGTACTGGTCCTGGGCCGTTACCGCGATCCCGGGGCGACACACGCTGGGGAGGGCTCATGACGACCGCCGCGGCCGAGAGGCCGGTGATCAGCGCCTGGTCGGCGCTCTCCCCATGGGGGGACGGTGCCGCCGCGTTCCGAACCGGCCTCGACGCCGGGAACGACGGAATCTCCACCGTCGACAGCGAGTTCTGGCCGGGTACGCCGACCCGGGCCGGCGTCGTGCCGGGCTTCCGGATGGACTACCCGGGAACCCGGGGCATGCGCTCCCTCGACCGGCTCACCCGGCTGACCCTTCGGCTCAGCGGGCTGCTGGTCACCAGCCAGGGCGGCACCCTGGGGGCGGAACCGGAGAACACCGGGATGGTGTTCGCCACCTCGGGCAGCTTCAAGACCTGCCTGGACTTCACCAGCAGGTCCTACAGCGAGAAACTGCCGTTCCACGTCGACGTGGCGCGCTTTCCGTCGACCGCCGCCAACTGCGCGGCCAGCCGCAGCGCGATCGGCCACGGGTTCAAGGGCCCCAGCACCACGCTGACCGGCGGCGCGGCCGGAGGGCTGCTCGCCCTCGGGCACGCGGCCAGGCTGCTGCGGCAGCAGCGCGCGCAGGTGCTGCTGGCCGGAGCGGCTGAGGAGTACACCGAGGACCGGGCCCTGCTCGAGGACGCCCTTTACGAGGGCGAGGGGACACCCCCGCCCGTCGCCGAAGGGGGCGCCCTGTTCCTCATGGAGTCCGCGACGGGGGCCGCGGACCGGGGCCGCACCCCGCTCGCCGTACTGCTCGGCTTGCGGTTTCGCGCGTACCACCCGCGAGCGGGTGGTGACGCCGCCGTCGCACTCGGCCGCTGCGTGACCGACCTGCTCAAGGACACCGGGACGAGCGCCGGCGAGATAGGTCTCGCCGTCCGCTCCGACCCCGGCGGTCACCTCGGGGACCGGGAGAACACCGCGCTCGACGAGGTGTTCGCCGGTCTCCACCGCCCCCTACGGCACCTGGCTCCCCTGCACCGTCTGGGCAACGCCGGATCGGCCGCCACCGCCTTCCAGGTCGCTGCCGCACTCGGCGCCGACGGCGTGGAGCCCTTGCGGGCACCCGCACTGATCACCTCTGTGGAGAACGGCCGGGTGAGCGCCGTACTGCTGGGCCCGCCGACGACACCCTGAACCACGGCCCGTGCGACCCCGCCGGCCGGCCGAACGACGACACACACAGGAAGAGGAACGACATGACCGAGACCGGAAACCGGCCGGTGGCGGTGGTCAGCGGCGGATCGCGCGGCATCGGCCGCGCGGTCGTGACTCGGCTCGCCCGCGACGGATATGACATCGCGTTCTGCTATGCCTTCGACCACGAGGCGGCCGAGGCCACCGCCAAGGAGGCCCGTGCACACGGGGCCCGGGTCCTGGCCCGCCAGGTCGACGTCACCGACCGGGCGGGCGTCACCGGATTCGCCGAGGAGACCGAGCGAGCCCTCGGCCCCGTGGACGCCCTGGTCACCGCCGCCGGCATCATCCGTGACGCGCCCCTGGTACGGATGTCCGACGCGCACTGGGACGACGTCCTGCGCACGAACCTGGACGGCACCTTCAACCTCTGCCGGGCGGTCGCCTATTCGATGATGCGGCGCCGCACCGGCACCGTGGTCACCATGTCCTCGGTGGCGGGCCTCCACGGCAACGCCGGCCAGGCGAACTACTCCGCCTCCAAGGCGGGCATCATCGGCTTCACCAAGGCCCTCGCCAGGGAGTCGGGCCGCACGGGACTGCGCGCCAACGTGGTGGCGCCCGGACTGATCGAGACCGACATGATCGCCGGCCTGCCGGACCAGACCGCCAAGGAGATACTCCGTTCGATCCCGTTGCGCCGGACGGGGAAGCCGGAGGAGGTGGCGGACCTGGTCGCGTTTCTCGTCTCCGACCGGGCCTCCTACATCACCGGACAGGTCGTCCAGGTGGACGGGGGACTCGCGTGGTGACGGCCGTCCGGCGCCTGAGCACCGCCCAGCGAGCCCTGTGGACCGCGTATCGCCTGGCCCCGGGTGGCTCCGCCTACAACATGGTGCTCTCCCTGCGCATACGTGGCCCGCTGGACACCGGGGCCCTGACCCGCGCCGTCGAACTGGTCGCCCGTCGGCACGAGATGCTGCGCTCGTGCTTCGACGAGGTGGACGGCGACCCGGTGCGGCTGGTGCGACCGGACCCGCCGTCGGGGCTGGAGATCGTCGACGTCCCGGACATGCCCGAGGACGAACTCCTCGACCTGGCACGGGAAACGGCAGGCCGCCCGATCGCCCTGGAACGGAACGGGCCCCTGCGGCCGGTTCTGTACCGGCGGACGGACGAGGACTTCGCGCTGTCCACCACCGTGCACCACATCGCCGGGGACTTCACCTCCTACTGGTTGCTGCTGCGCGAACTCTTCGCCGCCTACGCCTCCTTGGCGGCCGGCGAGGAACCCGCACCGCCGGATCCCCCGCGCGCGTACGACGAGTACGTCGCCGAGGAGGCCGCCCACCCCGACACGCCTGCGGGACGGCGCGACCACGCGTACTGGTCGGAGGTCCTGGCCGGAGCCACCGCCACCGAACTGCCCACCGACCGCGCACGGCCCACCGCGCCCAGCCACCGCGGAGGCACGGTCCCCCTCGACCTGTCCGGACTCTCGGCGGACCTGCAGCACACCGCCAGATCCGTCGGTCTGCGGCCCTTCCCCCTGCTCATGGCCGCCTACCAGGCGGTCATCGCCCGGTGGACCGGGGAACGGGACATCGTCATCGGCACGCCCGCCAGCACCAGGGCCCGCCCCGACCGCACCGTCTTCGGCTGCTACCTCAACAGCCTTCCCGTCCGGGTCGCCGTGGAGGGCGACACGACCTTCACCTCGCTGGCCGAGGAGACAAGCCGGCAACTGCTGCAGGGCATGCGCCACGTCCGGTTCCCCACGTCCACGGTCCAGTCCGGCCGGCACGGCCCGCTGGTGCGCATGGGGGCCCTGCTACTGCAGATGGACGGGCTCGACACAGACTTCCCGCCACCGGCCCCGGGCGAGCCGGAGGGCCTCCCGGCCGAGTTCGCGGGCATCCGGGTCAGCCGCATCCAGGAGCCCAGCCAGGAGGGCCAACTGGACCTCATGCTCACCCTGCACCTGGGCATCCACGGCCTGGTCGGGGTACTCACCTACGACTCGGACCTGTTCGAACGGGAGACCGTCGAGCGCTTCGCCCGCTGCTACGAACGGTTCCTGAGAGCGGCGGCGGACGAGCCCGGCCGCAAGATCGACGACGTACCTCTGACCGACGAGGACGACCTCGCCGCTCTGCTGGCCCTGGGCGGGGTCTGACCGTCAGGCCCCGGCGCCGACGATAGGGCGGCAAAATCGTACCGATATCCCCGGCTCCTACGGTCTTCACCGGGTGCGGAACACCTTCCGCCCCCGATTCGGACCGAGGAGCCGGGGTGGACTTCAGCCTTTTCTATTTCGCCAACGACAGTGACGTGTCGGATGACGCCGGTCGTTATGAGCTGCTCCTGGAAGGCGCGCGTTTCGCGGACCGGAACGGCTTCACGGCCGTGTGGACGCCGGAACGGCACTTCCATCGCTTCGGCGGTCTCTACCCCAACCCGGCGATCACCGGCGCCGCGCTCGCCGTGACCACCGAGCGCATCCAGATCCGGGCCGGCAGCGTGGTGGCGCCCCTGCACCACCCGCTGCGCATAGCCGAGGACTGGTCCGTCGTCGACAACCTCTCCGGCGGCCGGGTCGGGATCTCCTTCGCCTCCGGCTGGCACCCCGCGGACTTCGTGATGCGTCCGGACGCGCACGAAACACGGCGCCAGGTGATGGACGAGACGATCGAGACGGTACGCAAGCTGTGGCGGGGTGAGTCGCTGACCCTGCCCGATGGCAAGAACACACCCGCCGAGGTGCGGGTGTTCCCCCCGGCCGTCCAGCGGGAACTGCCCTTCTGGATCACCAGTGCCGGCAGTGTCGACACCTTCCGCAAGGCCGGCGCCCAGGGCGGCGGCATCCTGACGCACCTGCTCAGCCAGGACATCGACGAGCTGAAGACGAAGATCGCCGCCTACCGCGAGTCGTTCCGCGCGCACCATGGCGCGGACCGGCAGGGGCACGTGGTGCTGATGCTCCACACCTTCCTCGGGTCGTCCGCCGAGGAGGTCCGCGACGTCGTACGGGAACCGCTGTCGGCCTACCTCAAGACGTCGTTCGGCCTGATCTCGGGCTCCATCGGCAGCCGTCCCGGCACCTTCGACTCGGCGGACATCCAGGATGCGGACGTGGAATACCTGGTGGAGCGCGGATTCAACCGCTTCTTCGAACGCCAGGGAATGTTCGGCACGGTCGAGCAGGGGGAGCAGGTCGTGGACATCCTGCGACGGACCGGTGTCGACGAGATCGGCTGCCTCGTCGATTTCGGAGTCAATACCCGGCAGACCCTGAAAAGCCTCGAATTCCTCGCCGAGTTGCAAATTCGCTGCAGCTGACGGCACGCACCGGCGTATGGGGCCGATATAGCTGCTCCTAGAACAGTTGTCCCGGGCGCAGGCCCCGCGATCGGCCGGCACATCATCATCCGACAGGGAGTCATCCACATGAGTGAGAGCAACGACGAGCGCGCCTATCGCGTGGTCCGCAACGACGAGGAGCAGTACTCCGTGTGGTGGGCCGACCGTGACCTTCCCGCCGGCTGGCACGCGGAGGGCACCGAGGGCCCCAAGGAGGCCTGCCTGCAGCGGATCGAGGAGATCTGGACCGACATGCGTCCGCTGAGTCTCCGGCTGCGCATGGAGCAGAACCAGGACCGTCTCGCGTCCTGACACCGGCCGCGCCGGCCCGGACTCCCCCGCCGGGTCGGCGCTCCTTTTTCATGTGAGCTCGTTCGTCCGTATTTCCGTTCACTTTCCATCCCGCGTCTTCGCGTCATTTCGAAGTTCGCAGATCGAGTCCTTTCGCGAGTTCCGCGCTTCGTATTCCGCCGTGACCGCACCGGCCGCACCTGTCCAGCAGAGGAATCCTCAGATGACCACGCAGATCCGTCAGGACGACGCACCCGACACTCATCTCGCGACGCTTGCCGAAGTCGTCGCACGGCAGACTGCCTGGACACCGGACGCCATCGCGGTCGTCACCGCGGACGGAGAATCCCACACCTACGCCGACCTGGACGCGCGCGCCCGTCGGCTCGCCGCGCTGCTGCGGAGGTCCGGGGTCACGGCCGAAGCACTGGTCGGTGTGCACCTACCCCGTGGCCTCGACCTCGTCGTCGTCCTCCTCGCGGTCTGGAAGGCCGGAGGTGCCTACGTACCGCTCGACCCGGCGCTCCCGGCCGAGCGTCTGGACTGGATGGCCCAGGACGCCGAACTGGCCCTCGTGGTGACCGGGACGGCTCCCGGCGGCACACTGTTCGGCGTCCCGGCGCTCGGTCTCGCCGAGCAGCACGAGACCCTCGACGCCCTTCCGGCCGACGCCCCGGACAGCTACGCGGCTCCGGACGGCGCCGCCTACGCCGTGTACACCTCGGGCTCGACGGGGCGCCCCAAGGGGGTGGTGATCACTCACGAGGGCATCGCCAACCGGGTGCGGTGGAGCGTTCGGGAACACGGCATCGGCCCCGGCGACCGGGTGCTGCAGAAGACCACCATGGGCTTCGACGCCGCCGCGTGGGAGGTCTTCGCCCCGCTGGTGAGCGGCGCGACCCTGGTCCTCGCGCCGATGGGCGCCGAACGCGACCCGGCGGCCCTCGTGCGCGCGGCCGTGGACCGGGGCGTCACCGTGCTGCAGCTCGTTCCCTCGGTGCTCCGGCTGCTCGTCGACGAGCCCGCCTGGGCGGACCTGACCACCCTGCGGCTGCTGTTCTCGGCCGGCGAACCCCTGCACGCCGAGCTGTGCCGCCGCGCCCTGGACCGTTCGGGCAGCGAGGGGCTGCGCGTCTGGAACACCTACGGCCCGACCGAGTGCTCCATCGACATCACCGCCCACCCCTACGACCCGAACCAGGAGAGCGGTCCCGTACCGATCGGCCGCCCCCTCGACGGCATGCGGGTCCTGGTGCTCGACGCCAACGGACGCCCCGTCCCGGTCGGCGTCCCCGGCGAGTTGTACGCGGCCGGCTCCGGTGTGGCCCGCGGCTACCTGGACCGCCCCGGGCTGACCGCCGAACGCTTCGTGCCCGACCCCTACGGTCCGCCCGGCTCCCGCCTCTACCGCACCGGCGACCTGGTGCGCTGGCGCTCGGACCGTACCCTCGAATACCGCGGCCGCGCCGACGAACAGGTCAAGGTCAACGGTGTCCGCGTCGAGCCGGGCGAGGTGTCCGCCGCCCTGACGGCGCACCCCGAGGTCGAGGCCGCGGTCGTCGTCGCGGCGCCCGCGCACGACGGCGGAACCCGGCTGGTCGCCTACAGCGTCAGCCGCGACGGGCGGCCTCCTCGCGACTGGCGCGCCTTCCTGGCGAGCCGGCTGCCGTCGGCGATCGTCCCCGCTCAGCTGATCCCGCTCACCGACCTGCCGCTCACCGCGAACGGAAAGATCGACCGCGGCGCACTGCCCGCCCCGGCCCCGGAGCTCTCGGCCGACACAACCGAGCACGTCGCACCGCGCACGGACGAGGAGCGCGCCGTCGCCCGGGTCTGGACGCAGCTGCTCGGGGTGGCCGAACCCGGCGCCCACGACGACTTCTTCCGGCTCGGGGGCACCTCGCTCACCCTCACCCGGCTCGCCGCACGGCTGCGGGAGGCAGCCGGCGGAGCCGTCGAACTCGCCGCGCTGTTCACCGCGTCCACGCTCGAAGCCCAGGCACGCCTGGTCGCGGAGGCGGCGGCCGAGCAGTCCTTCACCGCCGTCCCCAGGGACGGACGGCTGCCGCTGTCCTTCGGGCAGCAGCGCCTGGCCTTCCTCGACCGCCTCGACCCCGGCGGCGCCGAATGGGTCTCGCCCCTGCTGGTCGACCTGCCCGAGGGGGCCGTCACCGAGCATGTACAGCGCGCCCTGGACCTCCTCGAGGAGCGGCACGAGGCGCTGCGCACACGCTTCCCCGCCGATGTCGCCGAGCGCGGAGCGTGCCTCGTGCCGCCCGGCAGGGTCGAACTGACCGAGACGGCTGTCGACCGGTCCGCCCTCGGCGCCTTGCTCGCCGAGCGGTTCGCCCAGGGCTTCGACCTGGCGCGGGGCCCACTGTGGCGCGCGGCGCTGGTCCGCTTCCCGGAGGGCCCCCCGCTGCTGGTCGTCACCATCCACCACATCGCCTGCGACGGCTGGTCGTCCGTGATCCTGGAACGCGAGTTCACCGAGGTGCACTCGGCGCTCGCCGCCGGCCGCACCCCGAAACTGCCCGAACTGCCCTACGGATACGTCGACTACGCCGCCTGGCAGCGCACCCGTCTCACCGAGGACCGGCTGGCCGCCGACGCCGCCCACTGGCGGGACGCGCTTGCCGGACACACCCCGCTGCCCCTGCCCACCGACCACCGGCGCCCCGCCCGGCGGGACCACCGCGGCGCCGTGGTCCCGCTGACCATCCCCGCCGAGGTGGCACAGTCCCTGACCGCGCTGGGCCGCGCGCACGGCGCGACTCTCTTCATGACGCTGCTCACCGCGTTCGCGGCGCTGCTCGCACGGCACAGCGGGGAGAGCGACGTCGTCGTGGGCACCCCGGTCGTCGGCCGTACCCGGCCCGAGACGGAGAACCTGGTCGGGTTCTTCCTCAACTCCCTGCCGCTGCGCTGCGATCTGAGCGGCGGCATCGGCTTCGACGAGGCGCTGGACCGGGTGCGCGCCACCACCCTCGACGCGTTCGCCCACCAGGACCTGCCCTTCGACCGGCTGGTCGAGGAGGTCCAGGAGGGTCGCGACCCCTCCCGGACCCCGGTCTACCAGGTGGCGTTCGACCTGCTCGACGCGGAACTCACCACCGCGGGTGTCGACTTCGGCGACCTCGCCGAACTCGGGGACGCGTGGCACATCGCCAAGACCGACCTCAGCCTGTTCCTGCGGCCGCGTCAGGACGGGGCCGTCGTGGGCGTGCTGGAGTACGCCACCTCGTTGTTCGAACCCGCCACTGTGGAGCGGTTCGGCGCCCAACTGCTCCGGCTCCTCGAACAGGCGGCCGCCGCCCCGGCCACCAGGCTCGCCGACCTGGAACTGCTGACCGCCGAGGAACTCCACCGCCAGCTGGTGGAGTGGAACCCGGGAGCGGGACAGACCGTCGCGGCCCCGGCCGCCACCACCGTGCTGGAGATGTTCGAGGCCCAGGCGGCCGAGCACCCGGACGCCCCCGCGCTGACCGGCGCCGGGACCGTCACCTTCGGCGAACTGGACGCCGCCGCGAACCGGATCGCCCACCGTCTCGGCCGCTCCGGCACCGGCACCGATTCCGTGGTCGGCGTCCTGCTCGACCGCGGTCCCGACCTGCTCACCGCGTTCCTCGGCAGCTGGAAGACCGGCGCCGGCTACCTGCCGCTCGACCCCGGGCACCCCGCCGACCGCCTGGCCGCGATGCTCGCCGACGCCGGTGTCGGCGTCCTGATCACCACGGCCGCTCACGGCGCCCGGGTGGCGCATCTCTTCCCCGGCGAACTCGTCGTCCTGGACCGTGACCGGCCCCTTCTGGACGAGCTGCCGTCCGGACGGCCGCCGCGCCTGCTCGACCCGCGGGGCACCGCCTACGTCATCTTCACCTCCGGCTCCACCGGCCGCCCCAAGGGCGTCCGGGTCGAGCATCGAGGCCTGGCCAACCACGTCGCCTGGGCGGCCCGTGAACTCACCGCCCGCGGTACCTCGGGGGCGGCCCTGTTCGGCTCGACCGCCTACGACCTCGTCGTACCCAACCTGTACGCGGCGCTCGCCGCCGGACAGCCGCTGCACCTGCTGCCCGCGGACCTCGACCTCGCCGACCTCGGCAGCACGCTGGCCGCACACGCCCCCTACAGCTTCCTGAAGCTGACCCCCGGCCACCTGGAGATCCTCTCCCAGCAACTGACCGACGAGCAGGCCGTCTCCCTCGCCGAGGTCGTCCTGGTCGCGGGCGAGGCCTTCCCGGGCGAGGCCGCGACCCGTTGGCTGAAGCTTCTCGGGCCGGGTCGCCTCATCAACGAGTACGGTCCCACCGAGTGCTCGGTCGGCACCTGCGTCCACCCCGTCGACCGGGCCGTCGAGGGAACGGTTCCGATCGGCCGTCCCCTGCCCGGCATGTCCATGTACGTCCTCGACGGCGAGCTGCGCCCCGTGCCGCTGGGCGCGGTGGGCGAGCTCCACGTCGGCGGAACCGGTGTCGCCCGCGGCTACACCGGCCGCCCCGGGCTGACCGCCGAGCGCTTCCTGCCCGACCCCTATGGCCGGCCCGGCGAACTGCTCTACCGCACCGGCGACCTGGCACGTCAACTGCCCGACGGAACCGTGGAGTTCCTCGGCCGCGTCGACCACCAGATCAAGGTGCGCGGCCACCGCATCGAACCGGGGGAGATCGAGTCCGTCCTCACCTCCCACCCGGAGGTACGCGAGGCCGTGGTCCTCGCCGGACGGGGACTGACCGCGTACGCGGTACCCGCAGGCCAGGAGCTGCCCGGCGCCGCCGAGCTCACCGCGCACTGCGCCCGCCTGCTGCCCGACCACATGATCCCCACCGACTTCGTGGCCCTGGAAGCCGTCCCGCTGACCCCCAACGGAAAGCTTGACCGGACCCGGCTGCCGGACCCGGCCGACGCCGCGGGATCCCCCGCCGCACACACCGGCCCACGCGACATCGTGGAGGAGCGGATCGCCGCCGTCTGGACCGACCTGCTGGGCCGGGAACCCGACATGGACGACGACTTCTTCCACAACGGCGGCAACTCCATCCTCGGCATCCGGCTGATCTCCGGAGTCCAGAACGAGTTCCAGGTCTCCCTGCCGCTGCGCGCCCTCTTCGAAGGCCCCACCGTCGCCCGGCTCGCCCGTGCCGTCGAGGCGCTCGTCCAGGCAGAACTGGACGGCCTGGAGGCCGAGGCATCCACCCACGACCTTTCGCACGCCCCGCAGACCAAGGAGCAGTCCGCATGACCACCAGCGCAGAGCGCACCTCGACCGGCGACCGCCTGCGCGCTGAACTGCTGCGTCGTCTGTCCGGCAGTCGGTCCGCCGAGCAGCACCGGGAGATCCCCCGCGCCGACCGCGAGCGGCCACTGCGGCTGTCCCCGGGTCAGCAGCAGATGTGGTTCCTGCAACGTCTGGAACCGGACAGCCACGAGTACGTGGTGCCTCTGATGCTGCGCGTCACCGGACCGTTGGACGAGACGGCCCTGCGCACGGCCGTCGACGCCGTCGCCGCCCGACACGACATCCTGCGCACCCGCTACGACTTCGTCGCCGACCGGCCCGTACAGCTGATCGACCCGGCCGGACCCGTGCCCTTCACCACGGAGGAACTCACCGCCCTGCCCGCGGCGGACCGTGAGGCGGAGGCCCTCCGGCGCGCCACGGCATGCACTCGCGAGGCATTCGACCTGGCCGCCGAATGGCCGCTGCGGGTACGCCTGTTCAAGCTGACCGAGCAGGACTGGGTGCTCGCCCTGATCTTCCACCACATCGCCTGCGACGCCTGGTCCACCCAGATCTTCGCGCGCGATCTCAGCGCCTTCTACCGGGGCGAGGAGCCGGCCACCGCACTGCCGGTGCAGTACGCCGACTACGCCGCCTGGCAGGCCGCCCGCACCGACGGGCCCACGTCGGAACGGCACCTCGCCTACTGGCGCGAGCAGCTCGACGGACTGGCCCCGCTCGAACTGCCCACCGACCGGCCGCGCCCGCCCGTGCGGGGCACGGACGGTGCGACCGCCCGCTTCGCGCTGCCCGACGATCTCTCCTCCCGGCTGCGCGACCTGGCCGCCACCCACCGCACCACGCTGTTCACGGTGCTGCTGACCGCGTACCAGACGCTGCTGTCCAAGTACACCGCGCAGACCGATGTCGCGGTCGGCACCGTGGTCTCCGGACGGGTGCGCCCCGAACTGCAGGAGCTCATCGGATACGGCATCAACAGCCTGGTGATGCGGGCCGTGTGGGACGGGGACCCGCGGTTCAGCGGTCTGTTGGACCGCAACCGTTCCGTCGTCCTGGACGCCTTCGACCACCAGGAGACACCGTTCGCCCGCCTCGTCGACGAACTCCAGCCCGAGCGGGACCTCTCGCGCGCGCCGCTGTTCCAGGCCGCCTTCACCCTCCACGAGTCCCGGACCACCGCATACGACCTGCCGGGCCTGACGGTCGAGCCCTTCGACGTCCCCGCCTCGGTGGCACGGTTCGACCTCCAGCTCCAGATCGAGGAGTCCCCGGACGGTTCCCTGCGCGGACAGTTCGAGTACGCCACCGCGCTCTTCGATTCCCGGACGGCCGAGCGGTTCGCCCGCCACCTGGTGCGGCTGCTGCACTCCGTGGCGTCCGCCCCGGACGCCCGCCTCTCCGAGCTGGCCGTACTCGACGAGCCCGAACTCGCCGTCCTCATCGACAAGCTGACCGACGACGCGGTCGATCCGCGACTCGTCCACGAGGTCTTCGAGGCCCAGGCCGCCGCCACCCCCGACGCGGTGGCCGTGACGGCCGACGGCGTCGCCCTGACGTACGGCGAGCTCAACGCCCGCGCCAACCGCATCGCCCACCGGCTGATCGCCCTGGGCTGCGGCCCCGACCGGCTGGTGGGCATCTGCGTGGAGCGCGGCCCCGAACTGATGCCGGCGATCCTCGGCGTCCTCAAGTCCGGTGCCGGCTACCTTCCGCTCGACCCGGCCAACCCGGCCGACCGCCTCGGGTACGTCCTGGGCGACGCCGGAGCCGTCGCCGTAGTGACCGAATCCGCGCACGCCACGATGCTGGAGGGCATCCATGACGGTCCCCTCGTCGTCCTCGACCACGAGCGCGAGACCGAGGCGTGGGCGGCGCTACCGGACTCGGATCCGGCGGTGGCTGGTCACCCTGATCAGTTGATCTACGTCATCTACACCTCCGGCTCCACCGGTCGCCCCAAGGGCGTCTGCCTCAGTCACCGCAACGTGCTGCGGCTGCTGACCACCGCGCACCGCCACTACGGTTTCGCCGCCGACGACGTGTGGCCGCTGTTCCACAGCTACGCCTTCGACGTCTCGGTGTGGGAGATGTGGGGCGCTCTGCTGCACGGCGGCCGGCTCGTCGTCGTGCCCGCCGCCGTGACCCGCTCTCCCGACGAATTCCTCGACCTGCTCGTCGAGCACCAGGTCACCGTGCTCAACCAGACACCGTCCGCGTTCCGCGCCCTGGTCTCCGCGGCCGCCGACGGTGACGAGCGCGTCGGCCGGCTCCGGCTGCGGGCCATCGTGTTCGCCGGGGAGAAGCTCCAGGTCCCCGACCTCCAGCCGTGGGTGGACCGGCTCGGCCTGGACAGCCCGGCCCTGCTCAACATGTACGGCATCACCGAGACCACGGTCCACACCACCTACTACAGGGTGGGCCCCGCCGACCTCGGGACCGACGTCGGCAACCCCATCGGCGTCCCACTCGACGACCTCAGGGTGCATCTGCTCGACGCCTGGGGCCAGCCCGTCCCCGTCGGCGTCTTCGGCGAGATCCACGTCGCCGGCCCGGGTGTGGCCCGCGGCTACCTCGGCCGCCCCGCACTGACCGCCGAACGGTTCGTGCCCGACCCCTACGGCCCGGCCGGCTCCCGCCTCTACCGCAGCGGCGACATCGCCCGCCGCCTGCCCGACGGCTCCCTGGAGTTCCTCGGCCGCGCCGACGGTCAGATCAAGATCCGTGGCTACCGTGTCGAACTCGGCGAGATCCAGGCCGCGTTGATGGAACTCGACGGTGTCCGCGACGCCGTCGTCGTACTGCGCGAGGACACCCCGGGCCAGAAGGAACTGGTCGCCTACACCGTGCTCGCCGCGGAGACCTCCTACGAACCGGCCGAGCTGCGCGAACTCCTCGGCGGCAGCCTGCCCTCGTACATGGTCCCCGCCGCGTTCGTCACCCTGGAGCGCCTGCCGCTCACCACCAACGGCAAGCTCGACCGCCGCGCCCTGCCCGCCCCCGGCGGCAGCGCCCGGCGGGCCGGCGGCACCTACACCGCCCCGCGCACGCCCACCGAGGAGCGACTCGCAGCGGTCTGGGCGCAGGTGCTCGGCCTGGACCGGGTGGGCGTCGACGACGGCTTCTTCGAACTGGGCGGCGACTCGATCCGCGCCGTCGCCCTGGTCGGCGCGGTCCGCTCGGCCGGTTACGACATCGCCGTCCGCGACGTGTTCGAATACCGCACCGTCGCCCGTCTCGCCGAACTGCTCACCGGCCGCCCCGTCCCCGCCGTGATCACGGAGCCCGTCCGGCCCTTCGCCCTGATCGGCGCCGAGGACCGGGCACGGCTCCCGCAGAGCGTGGTCGACGCCTACCCGCTCTCACAGGTCCAGGCCGGCATGGTGCTCGAGATGTCCGTCGAGAACGGACAGAACAACTACCACAACGTCACCAGCTTCCGGATCCGTGACGAGCGCCCCTACGACCACGCGTCGCTGGTCGCCGCCGCGCGGATAGTCGTGGCCCGCCACGAGGTGCTGCGCACCTCCCTGTCGCTGGACGGTTACTCCGTCCCGATGCAGCTGGTCCACGCGCACGCCGAGATGCCGGTGGGCACCCAGTCGCTGCACGGCCTGACCGAGGTCGAGATCAGGGCCGCCGTGCGCGCCCACACCGTGCGCGAACGCGCCCGTGTCTTCGACCTGGCTGTGCCCACCCTGATGCGGCTGTACGCCCACGACACCGGCAACGGCAGCTGGTGGCTGTCGATCACCGAGTGCCATCCCGTCCTGGAGGGCTGGAGCCACCACTCCCTGCTGATGGAGATCCTCGACGTGTACGGCGCCCTCCGCGACGGCCGCCCCGTCGAGGAGCCCGAGCGCCCCGCCACTCGCTTCGCCGACTTCATCGCAGCCGAACAGGAGTCCCTCGACTCCGCCGACGACCGGGCCTACTGGAGCCGCGTCGTCGCCGACCACGCCCCGCTGGAGACCCCGACCGGCTGGGGCGACGCCCCCGACGCGCCGCGCGCCACCCACCAGGCCGCCGTTTCCGTCAGCGATCTGGAGGAGCGGCTGCGGGCGCTCGCCGGGCGGACCCGGGTGTCGATGAAGAGCGTGCTGCTGGCGGCGCATCTGAAGGTCATGAGCCAGCTGACGCACGAGACGGAGTTCCACACCGGCCTGGTGTGCGACGCCAGACCCGAACTCCCGGGCGCCGACCGCGTCTACGGCATGTACCTCAACACACTGCCGTTCGCCTTCGAGGCAGGCCGCGCGGCCACATGGCGGGAACTGGTGACCCAGGTGTTCGCCGCCGAGGTCGAGCTGTGGCCGCACCGCCACTACCCGATGCCCGCCGTGCAGCGCCTCTCCGGCGGTGGGCAACTGCTCCACGTCTACTTCAACTACCAGGACTTCCACCAGGTCGACACCGATGTCGTCGACCACGAGGCCGCGATCGACGACAGCCCGACCGAGTTCCCGCTGACCGTCTCCAGCCGGGGCGGCCAGGTGATCGTCACCGCCCATGGCCGTGTGGTGTCGCGTGCGAACGCGGAGCGGATCGCGTCGATGTACCGGCTGGTGCTGGAGGCGATGGCCGCCGACCCGGACGGCGACGCGCG